>JABDKP010000117.1 GCA_013002175.1 Ilumatobacter sp. | reverse complement strand
GGGCTACGCCGCCCACGAGCGCGAGACGCTCGAGGCCGTGATCATCGCCCGCAATGCCGCCATCGCGGCGCCGGACACCCCGGCCGGGCAGGAAGGCGCGAACAACCTGCTGACCGGTGCGTTGGGCAAGCTGTTCGCGCTCGGCGAGGCGTACCCCGAGCTCAAGGCGAACCAGAACTTCCTCGCCCTCCAGGAGGAGTTGACCGCCACGGAGGGCCGGGTCGCGTATTCGCGGCAGTTCTACAACGACAGCGTGCTCGACTACAACAACAAGCTCGAGCAGTTCCCCACCGTCATCTTCGCGAAGGCGATGAAGTTCGAGCGCCGCGAGTACTTCCAGGCCGACGAGGCGGCCCGCACCACCCCCACGGTCGAGTTCTGAGCCCGTCCTTTCGCCGATGTACGAACTGATTCGATCGAACAAACGACGCAGTATCGCGCTCGTGGCGGCGTTCGTCGTCGTCGTCGCCCTCGTCGGCGCCGCGATCGGCCTGCTCGTCGGCAACGGTGTGGTGTTCACGGTGATCGCGCTCGTCGTCAGCGCGGCGCTGGCGTTCGGGTCGTACTGGAAGGCCGACAAGATCGCGCTCGCCGTCAGCCGTGCCAAGCCGGCGTCCGAGCAGGAGTACGCGCGCCTGCACAACCTCGTCGAGGGCCTGTGCATCGCGGGTGGGCTGCCGAAACCAGGCGTGTACGTCATCGACGACCCCGCACCGAACGCGTTCGCCACCGGCCGCAACCCTGACCACGCGGCGATCGCCGTCACGACCGGGCTGCTGGAGATCATGAACCGGGTCGAGCTGGAGGGCGTGATCGCGCACGAGCTGGGACACATCCGCAACTACGACATCCTCGTGTCGACGCTGGCCGTCACGATGGTCGGCGCGGTGGCGCTGCTGGCCGACAGCGCCATCCGGCTGATGTGGTGGAACGGTGGTCGTGTGTCACGTCGAGGTGACCACGGCAACGGCGGCAACCCGCTCGCCCTGCTCGGATTCGCGCTGCTGATCCTGGCGCCGCTGATCGCACGAGCCATGCAAGCTGCGATTTCGCGCCGGCGCGAGACGCTCGCGGACGTCAGCGCCTGCCAGCTGACGCGGTATCCGCCCGGTCTGATCTCGGCGCTGGAAAAACTGCAGGCGGACACGACGGTGACACATTCTGCATCGACCGCTACGGCACACTTGTGGATCGAACAACCGATGAGCGGCGTCGGTGATTCCGGCCGGCTCGGAGGGGTTCACAAGATGTTCGACACCCACCCTCCGCTCGAAGAGCGCATTGCCCTGTTGAGAGAACTCTGATGACCATCCCGAAATCTGCGGTCGCGCTGGCCGCAACCACCCTCTTCGTCGCGAGCTGCAGTGGCGGCGGCGAAGCGACGATCACCGAGCCGTCGACGACGACGGCGCCACCCACGACCATCCCGCCGCCGACGACGAGCACCACCACGACGAGCACGTCGACGACGTCGACCACCGTGCCGGTCACCACGACGACCCTGCCGGCCGTGATCCGTCAACCGCTCACCGGTGAGCCGCTCGACGACGAGTCCGGGATCATCCAGCGGCCGGCGCTGGCGGTCAAGATCGACAACCATCGCGATTCGCGCCGCAATCACACCGGGCTCGCGGTCGCCGACATCGTGTTCGAGGAGAAGGTCGAGGGCGGCCTCACCCGGTTCGCGGCCGTGTTCCACTCCCGCGACGCCGACCCGATCGGCCCGATCCGGTCCGGCCGATCACAGGACGTCGCGCTGCTCAGCTCGATGAACCGGCCGCTCTTCGCATGGAGCGGCGGCAACGCCGGCGTGACACGGCTGATCAGGGACTCGTTCCTCACCGATCTCAACTGGCAGCGCAACTCCGGGAGCTACTACCGCGGCTCGGGCGGCGCGCCGCACAACCTGTACAGCAACTCCGAAGCGCTCTACCGGCTGACGCCCGACGACCATCCGGGGCCGCCGACGACGCAGTTCGCGTATCTCCGTGACGGGGAGGTCTTCGCCGGTGAACCGGCGACCGAGGTGGATCTGCGGATCGGCGACATCGACATCGAGTGGAACTGGAACGCCGACAGCGGACGCTACGAACGCTCCCAGGAGGGCTCGCGGCACAACGATTCGACCTACGGCGGGATCGATGCCGACAACATCGTCGTGCTCGTCGTCGACTACCGGCCGAGCCAGATCGACTCCCGCAGTCCCGAGGCTCAGACGATCGGCGACGGCCCGGTGTACGTCTTCAGCAACGGGCAGGTCGTGACGGGCCGTTGGTCACGCGAGCTCGAGGTGTTCGCGACGAACCTGGTCGACGACGCCGGTCAGCCGATCGCGCTGAGTCCCGGCCAGACGTGGATCGAACTGGCCGAGGCGATCCCGTCCGGCGACGAGGCCAACCCGGACGTGAACCTGCTCTTCTCCTGACCGCTCGCCGGGTCGGCGAAAGTACGCTGGAGCCATGAGCGCACACACCACCGGCACGTTCCCCGTCAAGCGCGGGCTCGCCGAGATGATGAAGGGCGGCGTGATCATGGACGTCGTCACGGCGGACCAGGCCAAGATCGCCGAGGATGCCGGCGCCGTCGCCGTGATGGCCCTCGAGCGCGTCCCCGCGGACATTCGCCGCGACGGCGGCGTCGCACGGATGAGCGACCCCGTGATGATCGAAGACATCCAGGGCGCGGTGTCGATTCCGGTCATGGCAAAAGCCCGCATCGGCCACTTCGTCGAGGCGCAGATCCTGCAGGCGCTCGGCGTCGACTTCGTCGATGAGTCCGAGGTGCTGACACCGGCCGACGAAACGCACCACATCGACAAGTTCGCGTTCGACGTGCCGTTCGTGTGCGGTGCGACCAACTTGGGCGAGGCGCTGCGGCGGATCTCCGAGGGCGCTGCGATGATCCGCTCCAAGGGCGAGGCCGGAACGGGCAACGTCGTCGAGGCGGTGCGCCACCTGCGGTCGATCGTCGGCGACATGAAGCGGATCACGCAGGCCGACCCGGCCGAGCTGTTCGAATGGGCGAAGCGCCTCCAGGCGCCGCTGCCGCTCGTCCAGGAGATCGCGACGACCGGCGAACTGCCCGTGCCGCTCTTCTGCGCCGGTGGGCTGGCGACCCCGGCGGATGCCGCGCTCGCGATGCAGCTCGGCGCGCAGGCCGTGTTCGTCGGTTCCGGCATCTTCAAGTCCGACGATCCCGCGCCCCGGGCGAAGGCGATCGTCGAGGCCACGACCCACTTCCGCGACGCCGACATCCTCGCCAAGGTCAGCCGCGGCCTCGGCGCGCCGATGACCGGCATCGGGATGGACGAACTCGATGTCCACTACGCCGATCGGGGCTGGTGACCTGTCCGCGACCGGACCACTGGTCGGCGTCCTCGCGTTGCAGGGTGCCTTCGCCGCCCATCAGCAGCGCCTCGCGTCGCTCGGCGTCGATGCGGCGGCGGTCCGCACGCCGATCGACCTGGAACGCGTCGATGCGCTGATCCTGCCGGGCGGCGAGAGCACGACGATGTCGATGTTGCTCGCCACGAGTGGACTGTTCGACCCGCTGAAGGGCCGGCTGGCCGACGGCATGCCGGTGTTCGGTACGTGCGCAGGGATGATCCTGTGTGCGACCGAGGTGTTCGACGCGCGCGCCGACCAACGCGGGTTCGACCTGATCGACATCACGGTGCGCCGCAACGGGTACGGCCGGCAGCTCGACAGCTTCGAAACCGACCTCGACGTCGCCGGCCTCGACGAGGACTTCCACGCCGTGTTCATCCGCGCCCCGCTCGTCGAACGGGTCGGTGCCGGCGTCGAGATCCTCGCCTGCCACGAGGACGTGCCTGTCCTCGTGCGCGACGGACGCGTTACCGTGGCGTCGTTCCATCCCGAGCTCACCGACGACACCCGGCTGCACGAGATGTTCATCACCTCGTTGTGACCGACGAGCACAACCCACCCAGATGACCCCGACCACCTGACCCCGACCTGCGGAGACCCCATGTCCGGCCATTCCAAATGGGCAACGATCAAGCACAAGAAGGGCGCCGCCGACAAGGCTCGCGGCAAGCTCTTCGCGAAGCTCGCGCGGCAGATCGAGGTCGCCGCCAAGGGTGGGGGCGACGTCGACGCCAACCCGACCCTGCGTACCGCCGTCCAGAAGGCCAAGGCCGCCCGGATGACCAACGATGCGATCGACCGGGCGATCAAGCGGGGGACCGGCGACGCCGACGGGGGCACGTACGAGAGCATCATGTACGAGGGGTACGCACCCGGCGGTGTGGCGCTGATGATCGACGTGCTGACCGACAACCGCAACCGGACCGGCGCGGACATCCGCAACGTGTTCAGCAAGCTCGGCGGCTCGATGGCCGAACCAGGTGCCGTCGGGTGGCAGTTCTCGCGTACCGGCGTGATCGTCGTGCCCGGCGGTGTGGACGAGGACGAGCTGATGGCGATCGTGCTCGACGCCGGCGCCGACGACATGGTCGCCCTCGGTGACGGGTTCCAGATCATGACCGATCCCTCGGTCGTGTACGACGTGAAGACGAAACTGGACGAGGCCGGGATCGAGGTCGAGTCGGCGGACTCGCCGATGCTCGCCGAGAACCTGGTCGAGGTCACCGACACGAAGGACGCCAAGGCGATCCTGCGGATCCTCGAAGCGCTGGAGGACAACGACGACGTGCAGGACGTGTTCTCCAACTTCGACATGAGCGACGACCTGATGGCGGAGGCCGCGTCATGAGCGTCGGCGTCGGCGATCGTGCGCCGGATTTCACGCTGCCCGGCACGGGTGACCGCGAGTATTCCCTGGCCGACTTCGCCGGACACCCGGTGGTGATCGCGTTCTACCCCGGCGACGACACACCGGTCTGCACCAAGCAGCTCAACAGCTACAACGACGACATCGACCAGTTCGCGGGGCTCGACGCCCAGGTCGTCGGCATCTCTGCGCAGGACGTCGACAGCCACGAGGGGTTCGCCGACAAACACGGGTTCACGTTCCCTCTGCTGGCGGACGTCGACAAGACGGTGGCCGGCCTCTACGGCACGCTCGGTCCGCTCGGCTTCCCCCGCCGCAGCGTGTTCATCGTCGACCGCGAGGGGATCATCCGGTACGCCCACCGGGCGATCGCCGGGCTGACGTACCGGCCGGTCAAGGAACTCGTCGGCGAACTCGAAAAGCTGCCGCGCTGACGACATCGGCAGACCTGCCGGACGGACCGCCGAGATCGCCCACTCCGACCGGTCGATCGGGTACTGTACGAACCTGTGTTCGCCAACGGAGTCGACTCCACCTCGCCCGTGACGTGCCGTGTGCTGGGCATCGACCCCGGCCTCACCCGGTGCGGCTACGCGGTGCTCGACGGTCGTGGCCCCGGCTCGGCCACCGCGGTGTCGATGGGCGTGGTGCGCACCCCGTCGACCGATCCGCTGCCGCAGCGGCTCGCCGCGCTGCGTACCGAGTTCACGGCGCTGATCGCGGAGTTCCGACCCGATGCCGTCGCTGTCGAGCAGGTCTTCTTCCAGGTCAACGTGCGGACGGCGATGAGCGTCGGCCAAGCCAGCGGACTGGCGCTGGCCGAGGCTGCGCTCGCCGGCTGCGAGGTCATCCAGTACACACCCAACCAGGTCAAGGACGCCGTGGCGGGGTGGGGTGGTGCCGGCAAGCACCAGGTGCAGAAGATGGTGCAGGTGCGGCTCAAGCTGTCGGCACTCCCGCAGCCGGCCGATGCCGCCGATGCCGCCGCGCTCGCGTTGTGTCATCTGGCGATGTCACCGATCGGGCGACGGCTGCGCGACGCGGCCGGCGACAGCATCCGGGCACGGAGCGGGCGATGATCGGATCCCTGCGCGGCGAGATCGTCGAACGCCACCTCGACGGCACCGTGCTGCTCGAAGTCGGCGGCGTCGGCTACCTGGTCACCGTGTCGCAACGGGCGATCCCCGAACTGGAACCCGGCAGCAGCGCGTTCCTGCTGATCCACCACCACATCCGCGAAGACGCCCAGACGCTGTTCGGCTTCACGTCCGGCGAGGACCGGTCCACGTTCCAGACGCTGATCGCCACCCATGGTGTCGGCCCGGCGCTGGCGATGTCGGTGCTGGCGACGCACCCACCGGCCGCGCTGATCGACATCGTGGCGGGCAACGACGTGGCCGCACTGCAGCTCGTACCGAAGGTCGGCAAGAAGACCGCCGAGCGGCTGATCGTCGAGCTCAAGAACCGGCTGTCGCTCGACATGCTGGACGCCGACTCGGGTCGGGCCGGAGGCTCCAACGTCGCCGACGTCCGCGACGCGCTCACCGGGTTGGGTTACGCCAGCGAGGAGATCCGTGACGTGCTGCGCGAGCTGCCCAGCGACGTCGATGCGGCGACGCTGCTGCGAGATGCGCTCAAGACGTTGGGGGCCAAGCGTGCGTGACGAGTTCCTCGACCCCGGTGTCGGACGCGACGAGGACGACGACGCCGAGCTGGAGGCGGGGCTGCGACCGCGGGCGCTCGAGGAGTTCGTCGGCCAGCGCGAGCTGAAAGAACACCTGTCGATCGTCATGGAGGCGGCGCGACGGCGCGACCAGCCGGTCGATCACCTGCTGTTCGCCGGTCCGCCCGGGCTCGGCAAGACGACGCTCGCCGGCATCGTCGCCACCGAGATGGGCGTGCAACTGCACATCACGTCGGGTCCGGCACTGGAGCGGGCGGGCGACCTGGCTGCGATCCTCACCAAACTCGAAGACGGCGACGTCCTGTTCATCGACGAGATCCATCGTCTTTCGCGGGCGGTCGAGGAGATCCTCTACCCGGCGATGGAGGACTTCCAGCTCGACATCGTCGTCGGCAAGGGCCCGGCCGCGTCGAGCATCCGGCTGACCATGCCGCCGTTCACGCTCGTCGGGGCGACGACACGCACCGGCATGATCACCGGCCCGCTGCGCGACCGGTTCGGCCTCGTCGGGCGGCTGGACTACTACGACCACGACGAGTTGCAGGCGATCGTGGTCCGGGCGGCCGGCATCTTCGACATCGACATCGACGAGCGTGGTGCCTTCGAGATCGCCCGCCGCTCACGGGGCACGCCGCGCATCGCCAACCGGTTGCTGCGCCGCGTCCGCGACTTCGCCGAGGTCCGCGCCGACGGCGTGATCACCGCGGCGGTCGCCGAGGAGGGCCTTGCGTTGTTCGGCGTGGACACGCGCGGCCTCGACAAGGTCGACCGGGCGCTGCTGACCGCGATGTGCCGCCAGTTCGGTGGGGGACCGGTCGGGCTGTCGACGCTGGCGATCAGCGTGGGCGAGCAACCGGAGACGGTCGAGGACGTGTACGAGCCGTTCTTGATCACCCAGGGGATGATCGCCCGCACGCCTCGCGGCCGTGTCGCGCTTGCCGCGGCATACGAGCACATCGGGATGACACCGCCGCGACGCGTCGAACCCGACTCGCTGTTCGACTGACCGCGCGGCGGTGCTCGGCGGGGCTCGTAGCATCGACCCTCGTGCGTTTGGCCGATTTCGACTACGAGCTGCCCGACGATCGGATCGCGCAGACGCCGCTCGAGCCCCGCGACAGCGCCCGCCTGCTCGTCGCCGGCGCGGACGGAGCGGTCGCCCACCGCCACGTCCGGGATCTCGACGAGCTGCTGCGCCCCGGCGACCTGCTCGTGCTCAACGAGACACGGGTGATCCCGGCCCGGCTGCGGCTGCAGCGGCAGACCGGCGGCGCGGCGGAGGTGCTGTTGCTCGAAGCGAGCGACCCGCAGCGCCGACACTGGGAAGCGCTCGTTCGGCCCGGCCGGAAGCTGCGCGTCGGCGAATTGCTGAGCCACGACGGAGCACCGATCGTGCGGATCGGTGAGCGCACCGAAGCCGGCGACACGTTCCGCGTCGAGTTGCTGGGCGACGCGGACACGCTGGACCTTCTCGCGGATCACGGCGAGATGCCGCTGCCGCCCTACATCACCACGCGGCTCGCCGACCCCGAGCGGTACCAGACCGTCTTCGCGCGTGAGCCGGCGAGTGCCGCGGCGCCGACTGCCGGGCTGCACTTCACCGCCGATCTGTTCGCCCGGCTGGCCCGGGCCGGCATCGTCACGGCGACCGTCGAACTCGTGGTCGGGCTCGACACGTTTCAGCCGATCACCACCGATGACCCGCTCGCCCATCCGATGCACACCGAGCGGTACCGCGTCCCTGCGGAGACGATGCAGAGGTGCCGGCACACGGCGGCCGCGGGCGGCCGTGTCGTGGCGGTCGGCACGACTGCGGTCCGAGCGCTCGAGTCGGCGGCGGCGTCCGGCGACCTGGAGGGGCGGACCGACCTGTTCATCCACCGGGGCTTCGACTGGCGGGTCGTCGACGTGTTGGTGACGAACTTCCATCTGCCGCGCACCACGCTGCTGATGATGATCGACGCGTTCGTCGGCCCAAGTTGGCGCGAGCTGTACGCCGTGGCGCTCGACGACGGATACCGATTCCTCAGCTTCGGCGACGCGATGCTGCTGGAGCGGCCGTCCGCACCGACCTCCGAACCGGCTGGGTAGCGTCGGGCGGATGCACCGGGTCGAATTGGTCGTCGAGGCGAGCTCCGGCGCGGCCCGGGCCGGTCGGGCGACGACCGCCCGCGGCTCGTACACGACGCCGCTGTTCATGCCGGTCGGCACCCGCGGCGCAATCAAGTACCTCAGCGCCGCCGACTACGAGCGGATCGGCGCACAGATCGTGCTGGGCAACACGTATCACCTGATGTTGCGGCCGGGTGCGGAGCTGATCGAGCGGTTCGGGGGACTCGGCAGCTTCGCCGGCTGGGACGGGCTGACGCTCACGGACTCGGGCGGTTTCCAGGTGTTCTCACTGGATCCGAAGGTCGACGACGACGGTGTGACGTTCAAGAGCACCTACGACGGCTCGACGCACCGGTTCACGCCCGAGATCGCGGTCGACGTGCAGCAACGCCTCGGCGCCGACATCCAGATGGTGCTCGACGTGTGCCCGCCACTGCCGAGCCCACCCGACGTGATCCGCCTCGCGGTCGAACGGACGGCGCAGTGGGCGGCACGGGCGAAGGCCGCCCACACCCGCCCCGACCAGGCATTGTTCGGCATCGTCCAGGGAGGTGTCGACACCGCGCTGCGCGCGGAGAGTGCGCGGCGGACCGTCGAGATCGGCTTCGACGGGTACGGCATCGGCGGGCTGTCGGTCGGCGAAACACGCGACGAGATGCTGCCGGCGCTGGCGGCGACGCTCGATCAGCTGCCGACGGATCAGCCCCGCTACCTGATGGGCGTCGGTGACCCGGCGTCGATCGTCGAGGCGGTCGGGCTCGGTGTCGACCAGTTCGACTGCGTGATGCAGACTCGCCTCGGGCGCCACGGCACAGCGCTGACGTCGACGGGGCGATTCCAGGCCAAGGCGGCCCGCCATGCCGACGTCGACGAGCCGCTCGATGCGGCATGCCCGTGCGAGGTGTGTGCCCGCCACAGCCGTGGGTATCTGCGCCATCTGCTCCAGGTGGGCGAGCCGAGCGCCTCGCGGCTGCTGTCGATTCACAACGTCGTCTGGACGATCGATCTGATGGGGCGGATCCGGGCCGCGATCGCCGACGGCACGTTCGACCGTGTCAGGGCGGACATCCTGGCGGTGTGGGGATGACCGCCGCCCGAGCATTCTCACCGGTAGGATCGCTCGCCGATATGTCCCCATCGTTCGTGACCAACATTCTCGCCGACGGCATCCTCTCGAACGCCGGTGGCTCCAGCGGCAGCTCGATCCTGTCGTTCCTGTTCCTGCCACTGATCCTCGTCGCGATGTACTTCTTCATGATCCGCCCGCAACGGCGGCGGATGCGTGAGCAGCAGGTGCTGCAGCAGTCGATCGCGGTCGGCCAGGAAGTCGTCACGACGTCGGGCATCTTCGGCACGATCACCGGCGAGGACGGCGACAGCCGGCTGTGGCTGGAAATCGACGACGACGTGCAGATCCGGGTCGCTCGCGCCGCCATCCAGAGCGTGATCGTCACCGATGACGACAACGGCGACACCACGCCGGCCGATGCATCCACGTCGACCGAGGACTGAGCCGCGTCGATGAGACGTCGCCTGTGGTTCTCGCTCGTCGGCACGGTCATCGTCGCCGTCGGGGCGCTGGTGTTCAACATCGGCACCGACAACACGCCGATCCTCGGCCTCGACCTCCAGGGCGGTGTGTCGGTGATCCTCGCCCCCGAGGAAGGCGCGAGCGGTGACGACCTGACAGTCGTGCGCGATCTGGTCAGGACCTCGCTCGAACGCCGCGGTGTGGCCGAGCCCGATGTTCGCGTCCAGGGTTCCAACGTGGTCGTCGACCTGCCCGGCGTCAAGGACCAGCAGCAGGCGCTCGACAGCGTCAGCGTGTCCGGCATCGTCACCCTTCGCCCGGTGCTCGACTTCTCGAACTGTTCGATCCAGCCGACCGACCCGATCGTCACCAGCGACGACACCGGCACCGGCGACGAGACCGTCCCCAGCGACGAGTCCGGCGAGGCCCAGCCGGCCGGGTTCCGCCGGGCCCCGGTGGACAGCTCGCCCGACGACTCGGTGCCGCCTCCGGCCGATCCGGCCGACACCACGCCTGACGAAGTGCCCGACGGCACGCCGGCCGACCCGCCCGCCGACCTCGTGCCACTGCCGCAGGGCACGCCCGGGGCCGAGTTCCTGCCGACACTCGACGGCGGGGCGCTCTGCCTCGGAGCCGTGCAGCCCGGGGCGACCGGCGAGGTGTTCGCGCGTGACAGCGCGTCGACCGTGCTCCAGGACGGGTGGGGCGTCACGGTCGACCTGCGCGGCGACGGCGAGATCGCGTGGAACTCGCTGGCGACCCAGTGCTTCAACCGCCAGCCGACGTGCCCGTCGACCGGCCTCGACTTCAACGGCTCCGCCCGCCCTGGCCAGATCGCGATCGTGCTCGACGACGTGATCCAGTCCGCACCGGTCGTCAACACGCCGGTCTTCGACGGCGCGGTGTCGATCACCGGCAACTTCTCCGAGACCGAAGCCCGCCAGCTCACCGACGTGCTCAACCGGGGTGCGTTCCCCGTGCAGGTCACCCCGCAGGAGGCCCGCACGGTGTCGGCGTCGGCCGGCAGCGACTCGTTGAAGGCGGCGATCGTCGCCGGCCTGATCGGGATGGGGCTCGTGCTGACGTTCCTGATCTTCTACTACCGGTGGATGGCGCTGGTGATCGTCAGCGGTCTCGTCGTCTGGGCGATGACGGTGTTCAGCGCTGCATCGTTCGTGTCCGGCTGGACGAACTATGCGCTCAGCCTCGCCGGCGTCACCGGCATCATCGTCGCGATCGGCGTCACCGTCGACAGTTACGTCGTGTTCTTCGAGCGGATGAAGGACGAGATTCGCAACGGTCGCACGCTGCGCAACGCCGCACCGCGCAGCTTCACCAGCACGTGGCGGACGATCTGGTCAGCCGACCTGGTCTCGGTGCTCGGTGCCCTGATCCTGTTCTCGCTCAGCGTCGGTTCGGTGCGCGGGTTCGCGCTGTACCTCGGGATCACCACCCTGTGCGACCTGATCGTGTGTTACCTGTTCACCCGGCCGGCCGTGTTGTTGATCTCGCGCAGCAAGTTCATGGTCGGCAGACGCGCCTTCGGGCTGGAGGTGGCGTCATGAGTCGCGCCGACCACATCGCGTCGTCGCGGCTCGGCCGCTTGTACCGCGGCCAGACTGCGGTCGACTTCTACGGGATCCGTCGCGTCGGCCTGACGGTCGCAGTGATCGTCGTCCTCGTGACGATCACCTCCCTGTTCACGCGCGGCCTCAACCTCGGCCTCGATTTCGAGGGCGGCGACGCCTGGGACATCCCGGCGAGCGAGACGTTCGGCGTCGATGAGGCGAACGACATCCTGAGTGACAACGGCGTGTCGACCACCGGCGCGCGCATCCAGCGTCGTTCGTCGGACACGACCGACGTCATCACCGTCCAGATCGAGGAGGTCCCGGCCGCCACCGCCGAGGCATTGACCGACGCGTTCGCGGCGGCCGCAGGCGTCGAGGTGGCGGACATCAGCTTCTCGTTCACGAGTTCGACATGGGGTGGTGAGATCACCGAGAAGGCGGTGCGCGCGCTGATCATCTTCCTGTTCGTCGTGTCGATCTTCATTTCGCTGCGGTTCGAGTGGCGGATGGCCGTCGCCGCGCTCGCCGCGATGGTCCACGACGTCATCGTCGTCGTCGGGGCGTACTCGGTGTTCGGGTTCGAGGTCACGCCTGCAACCGTGATCGCGTTCCTGACGATCCTCGGCTACTCGCTCTACGACACGATCGTCGTGTTCGACCGCGTCAAGGAGAACGAGGGCAAGTTCGCGGGCGTCCGCATGCCCTACGAGGACGTCGTCAACATCTCGATGAACCAGGTCCTGATGCGCTCGATCAACACGAGCCTGTCATCGATCCTGCCGGTCATCTCGCTGCTGCTGATCGGTTCCGGCGTGCTCGGCGCCGTCACGTTGCGCGAGTTCGGCCTCGCACTGCTGGTCGGCATGATCTCGGGGATCTACTCGTCGATCTTCGTCGCGACGCCGTTGCTGGCGGGGATCAAGTCGGGCACGGGTCGCAAGGTCCGCCGCGAGCGGCTCACCGGCGACAGCCTGCGCGCCGCCGTCATCGGCTCGGGCGTGACCGGGCGGCTGTCGACCAAGCTGCAAGAGCCGGCCACCGTTGGTGCCCCGGCACCGTCGGGGCGCGACAGCCACGACGACGAGGAGAAGACGGCGGCGATGCATGCGCCGGCATCCAGGCTGCTGACGCACCCGCCGCGCCCGCGCAAGAAGAAGCGTCGCTGACGGTCGAGGGTCGGCGGGTGCCGCGGCGATAACCTCGGCCTATGACAGGTGATCACGGTGCGCTTCGAGGTTTCGTGCGCGACATCGCGGACTTTCCCACCGACGGTGTCACGTTCCGCGACATCACACCGCTGCTCGGCGATGCGGCGGCGATGGCCTCAGCGGTCAACGCGCTCGTCGACCAGTTCGCAGGCGTCGCGGTCGACCGCGTGGTCGGGGTCGAGGCGCGGGGGTTCATCTTCGGTGCGGCGGTCGCCTATCGGGCCGGTGCCGGGTTCGTGCCGGTGCGCAAGGCGGGCAAGTTGCCGTGGGCGGTCGTGCGCGAGGAGTACGCCCTCGAGTACGGCACCGACAAGCTGGAGATCCATCGTGATGCGATCCATCCCGGCGAACGGATCCTGATCGTCGACGACGTGCTCGCCACCGGCGGCACGGCGGCCGCGACGGCAAAGCTCGTCGAAACGCTCGGCGGTGTCGTCGTCGGGCTGGCGTTCCTGCTCGAAATCGAAGCGCTCGCCGGTCGCGGCAAGCTCGGCGAACGGTCCGTGAAGTCACTGCTGGCGTACTGATCATGGGCACGGTCGACCGAGTACTCCCATGGAGGCGGACACCGACCACCCCGACCGCCGCGGAACTCGCACCACTGCTCGGCGCCTACCGCCGGCGCCATCCCAAGGCCCCGATCAACATGATCAACCGGGCGTACCGCGTGGCGGCGGAGGCGCACCAGGCGCAGCGCCGCGGCAGCGGTGAGAGCTACATCAACCATCCGCTCGCCGTCGCCCAGATCGTCGCCGACATCGGGCTCGACGAGGTCTCGGTTGCGGCCGCACTGCTGCACGACGCAGTCGAGGACACCGAAATCACCGTCGCCGACGTCGATCAGGAGTTCGGCTCGGCGGTCGCGGCGATCGTCGACGGCGTGACGAAGCTGGAACGGATCAGGTTCGACAGCCGCGAGGAGCAGCAGGCGGCGACGATGCGCAAGATGCTCGTCGCGATGGCCAAAGACCTGCGGGTCCTGATCATCAAGCTCGCCGACCGGCTGCACAACATGCGCACGATCGCCGCGATGCCGTTGGAGAAGCAGCAGCGGATCGCCCAGGAGACGCTCGACATCTACGCCCCGCTGGCGCACCGCCTCGGCATGCAGGAGATGAAGCAGCAACTCGAGGATCTGTCGTTCGCCGCGCTGCATCCGAAGCGATTCGCCGAGCTCGACCACCTCGTCAGCAGCCGTGCGCCCGAGCGAGACGTCTACCTGGCGAAGTCGGTCGCCGAGGTCCGGGCCCGGCTCGCCGAACTGGGCATCGAGGCCGACGTCACCGGCCGTGGCAAGCACCTCTGGAGCATCTACGAAAAGATGGTCGTGAAGAGCCGCGACTTCGACGAGATCTTCGACCTCGTCGCAGTGCGCGTGATCGTCGACTCGATGAAGGACTGCTACGCCGCGCTCGGCTGCATCCACGGGCGGTGGCGGCCGATCGTCGGGCGGTTCAAGGACTACATCGCGATGCCCAAGTTCAACCTCTACCAGAGCTTGCACACCACCGTGATCGGCCCGGCCGGGAAGCCGATCGAGGTGCAGATCCGTACCAAGGAGATGCACCAGCGTGCGGAGTGGGGCGTCGCCGCCCACTGGGCCTACAAGGACGGCGCCGACAAAGCGCAGGACATCGATTGGCTGAATCGGATCATCGACTGGCAGGAGGAGGTCTCCGACCCGGCCCAGTTCATGGAGGGCCTGAAGACCGACCTCGACCAGGACGAGGTGTTCGTGTTCACGCCGAAGGGGCGGGTGATCACGCTGCCGGTCGGGTCGACCACCGTCGACTTCGCGTACGCGGTGCACACCGAGGTCGGCCACGCCTGCATCGGCGCCAAGGTCAACGGCAAGCTGGTCTCGCTCGACCACGTCGTGCAGAGCGGCGACAACATCGAGATCTTCACCTCCAAGGTGGAGACTGCGGGTCCGTCCCAGGACTGGCTGGCATTCGTCGCGTCGCCGAGAGCGCGGAACAAGATCCGGCAATGGTTCAGCCGCGAGCGGCGGCTCGACACGATCGAGGCCGGCCGCGACGACCTCGCCGACGGATTGCGGCGCGAAGGCCTGCCGGTGCAACGGGTGTGGAAGTCGCCCGAACTGACCGACGTGATCGCGGAGCTGAGCTACGTCGACCTCGATGCGCTGCTCCAGGCGGTCGGCGAACACCACGTGTCTGCGCAGAGCGTCGCCCAGAAGATCGCAAAGGCATTCCGTGGCGCCGACGGTGATGCGCAACTGCCGGCCACGGTCGACAAGCCGCGTCGGGCCGACCGCGACGGAGACTCCGTCGGCGTCGGGGTGCATGTCGAGGGGCTCGACGACGTGATGGTGCGCTTCGCCAACTGCTGCACGCCGGTACCGGGCGACTCGATCATCGGCTTCGTCACCCGCGGCCGCGGTGTCAGTGTGCACCGCACCGACTGTGCGAATGCGGTGTCGCTGATGGCCGAGCAGGCGACCCGATTGATCGAGGTCGAGTGGGACGGCGAGAAACGGTCCGAGGCGTCGTTCATCGCCGCCGTGGAAGTCGTCGCGTTCGACCGGGCGAAGCTGTTGCGCGACGTGGCGGTGGCGTTGGCCGATCACCAGATCAACATCGTGTCGTCGCAGTCGATCACCGGCACCGATCGGGTGGCCAAGATGCGCTTCGAGTTCGAACTCGTCGACGCCACCCACCTCGACGCCGTGATGCGCACGATCAAGGGCATCGATTCGGTGTACGACGCCTACCGGCTGATCCCCGGCGCGACGTCGAACGCGTCCTGAAACCGTCCCACCGGGCGCGACGCCGCGCCGATAGCCTGGCGCGCCGTGCCAGCGTTCCAGACCAGTCCCGGGATGCGGGACATCCTGCCGCCCGAGAGCGAGCGCTGGCGCCGGTTCGACGCGGTGTTCGCAGCGGTCGCCGAATCGGCCGGCTACGGCCAGCTGATGACACCGGTGCTGGAGGATCTGGGCGTCTTCGCCCGCCTCGGCGAAGGTGGCGAGGGCGTCAGCAAGGAGATGTACCAGTTCACGGACAAGGGTGGCCGTGACGTCGCCCTGCGGCCCGAGGTGACGGCCAGCGTGTGCCGCGCGTTCGCCCAGCACCGGCCGACGACGCCGTGGAAGGTGTGGTACTCCGGGCCGAATTTCCGGTACGAGAAGCCGCAGCGCGGCCGGTACCGCCAATTCGACCAGGTCGGCATCGAGGTCGTGGGCGTCGACGATCCGATGCTCGACGTCGAGGTGATCGCACTGGCCGACGAGTTCTTCCGCGCGCTCGGCCTCCGGCGGATCACGCTGATCGTCAACAGCCTCGGCGAACCGGAGGACCGCACCCGCTACATCGAGGCCCTGCGCGCCCACTTCGAGTCGTTTCCCGAGGGCCTCTCGGCGACCAGCCGGGAGACGCTGCTGCGCAACCCACTGCGGGTGCTCGACTCGAAACGTCCGGAGGATCAGGCGGCGATCGCAGCGGCCCCGCAGATCGCCGACTTCCATTCACCGGCGGCGGCGGAACACTTCGAGGCGGTGCAGGCAGGGCTCCGCGCCCTCGGCGTCGACTTCGTCGTCGAGCCGAAACTCGTTCGGGGTCTCGACTACTACCGCCGCACGATCTTCGAGTTCCAGTCCGATGCGCTCGACTCGGCCCAGAACGCGCTCGGCGGTGGCGGCCGCTACGACGGCCTCGTCGAAGCGCTCGGCGGCCCGCCCGCCTCCGGCGTCGGATTCGCACTCGGGCTCGACCGGACGCTGATCGCCTGCGACGAGGAGGGTGTGTTCCAGGTGCTGCCGCGCCGGCTGGATGCGTTCGTCGTCGACGTCACCGGCGGTCTGCAGGCCGCGGCGATCACGGCCGCTCTGCGCGCCGCCGGGCTGACGGCCGACCGCGGCTTCGACAACCGCAGCATGAAGGCCCAGATGAAGCTTGCCAACCGCAGCGAGGCCGCCTATGCCGTGATCATCGGTGAGGACGAGGTCGCCGCAGGCACCGTCGTCGTCAAGCCGATGGACGGCGGCGAGCAGACCAATGTCCCCCGCTCCGAGCTCGTTGCTCGCATCCAACGTCCGACAGGAACCGACCGCCATGACTGACACCTCGTCCCACGCAACCTCGATGCGCACCCACCTGTGCGGCGAGCTGCGCTCGGAGCACATCGGCCAGACCGTCAGCGTCTGCGGGTGGGTCGGGCGCCGACGCGAGCACGGCGAGCACCTGGCGTTCGTCGACCTCCGCGATCACTCGGGCATCATTCAGTGCGTCGTCGACAACGACGTCGACGTGCGCAGCGAGTACGTCCTGCGCGTCACCGGCGTGGTGCGGCAGCGACCTGAGGGAACGATCAACGACGGACTTCCCACCGGCCAGGTCGAGATCGGCGACTGTGCCGTCGAGATCCTCCGGCAGGCGACACCACCCCCGTTCCCGATCGACGCGCGCGCCGACGACGTCGACGAGAACGTCCGCCTCCAGCACCGCTACCTCGACCTGCGGCGCGAGCGGATGCAGCGCAACCTGCGCATCCGGTCGAAGATCAACGCCGCGGTCCGGGATTCGATGCACGCCCAGGGCTTCGTCGAGGTGGAGACACCGATGCTCGTGCCGTCGACGCCCGAGGGGGCGCGTGAGTTCCTGGTGCCGTCGCGCAAGGAGCCGGGCTCGTTCTACGCACTGCCGCAGTCGCCGCAGTTGTTCAAGCAGTTGCTGATGGTGGCCGGCGTCGACCGCTACTACCAGATGGCCCGCTGTCTGCGTGATGAGGACCTGCGCGCCGACCGGCAGTACGAGTTCATGCAGCTCGACATGGAGATGAGCTTCGTCACCCAGGACGACGTCCTCGACGCGGTCAGCGAAGCCGTGCTCGCGGCTGCCGAGGCGGCGACCGGCGAGCGGCCGGCGCCGATCGAGCGGATGTCGTGGCACGACGCGATGAACCGGTTCGGGGTCGACAAACCCGACCTGCGCTTCGGGATGGAACTCGTCGAGTTGACCGATGTGTTCGCGTCGACGGAGTTCAAGGCGTTCGCGAGTGCCCGCACGATCAAGGGCATCAGGGTCGACGGCGGCGCCGACGAGTTCGGCCGCAACCAGCTCGACAAGCTGACCGACCGGGCGAAGTCGCTGGGCGCGAAGGGTCTCGTCTGGCTGAAGTGCACCGACGACGGCTTCGATTCACCGGTGGCGAAGTTCCTCTCCGACGACGAGGTCGCGGCGGTGAAGGCCGAGATGGGCGCCGAGACCGGCGACCTGGTGCTGGTCGTCGCCGACGAGTGGGAGACGACGTGTGAGGTGCTCGGCGTGCTCCGCAACGACATCGGCCGTCCGCCGGTGCACGAGGGTCCGTACCGCTACGTGTGGATCGTCGAGTTCCCGCTGTTCGTCGGGCACGACAAGGAGACCGGGGCACCGAAGTCCGGCCACCACCCGTTCACGATGCCGCACCCCGACGACGTCGACAAGTTCGAGACCGATCCGATGGCGGTGCGCTCGATCGCCTACGACCTGGTGCTCAACGGCTGGGAACTCGGGTCCGGCTCGATCAGGATCCACGAGCCGGCGTTGCAGCGCAAGGTGTTCCGCGCGTTGGGGATCACCGAGGAGGCGGCCGAGCGCAAGTTCGGGTTCTTCCTCAACCCGTTCGAGTACGGGGCGCCGCCGCACGGCGGGTTCGCGTTCGGCCTCGACCGGCTCGTCGCCGTCCTGGCGGGCGAGGAGAACATCCGCGAGGTGATCGCCTTCCCGAAGACGCAGTCCGGCGCCGACCCGATGACGAACAGCCCGATCGCCGGCGACCCGGCCGCGATGGCCGAACTCGGGCTGAAGATCCTCCCGCCGAGCACCTGACCCGTCTGCACGGTGACTCGATGATCGCTTCCGCCCGCGGGCGGTCACGTCGTCTGATCGCAGCGGCTGTCGTGCTGCTCGTCGGAGGCATCGTCCTCGGCGTCGCGCTCGCCGCCGATCCGGACGGAGACGACAGCGCGGCGGTGGAGATGTACCTGCGTCGGGTGCCGCGGGATCCGAGCCCACAGTGGACGCGCCCGTCATCCGGCGGGTTCTTTCGGGCGATTGCCGTCGGCGACGTGCTCGCCCACCGGTCGCCGGGGGACCGGACAGCGGTGGTGGGCATCGCCCGCTCGGACGGGCGGGAGTTGTGGACCGTCGAGCTCAACGACTCGGCGCGCCCCGGCGTCGTGGACGTCGTCAGTGTCGACGGAGTCGTGGTGGCCTCGCTGTTCAACCCGGACGGGCCGGAGCATGCCGGCATCGACCCGTCGACCGGTGATGTGCTGTGGGAGAGGGTCAACAACGACGAGCAGACCTACAACGCGCACCAGGGCGCGCTGTTCCGCAGCTCGGGCGGCGCACTCGAGCGGGTCTCGGGACGGACCGGCGAGGTGCTGCGCGTGGTTCCGCCCCCGCCGGAGCGGTCGGCGATCTCCAGCAACGGCGTGCGCATCGGATGGATCGCGGGGACGGTCGTGTCGGTGTACGACGCCATCGACCTCCACGAAGTGGTGCCGCCGACCGACATCGGAGTTGCGGTCGACGAGGTCGTCGACTCCGGCGACGTCATCATGGCGTTCGTCCGATCCGACCAGCGCCTGATCGCGTTCGACCGGGACGGACGCCAACTGGCGGCGCTCGACATGGAAGCGCCCGACCGGGCCGACGACCAGTCGTCCGTGCTCTGGGACGTCGTCGGGGACCGCCCGAGCGTCGTCCGGGTGTCCGCTCGCGGTCAGGAGGTCGTCGAGCTCGCCGACACCGAGCTGCGTGTCGTCGCCGCGTACGACTACCGCAATCCGATGTTCTCCTATGTCGAGGGGCGCACCGTGTTCACCGCGGAGTCGCCGGACGATGCCGGGGTCGTCGACGTGGTCGACCTCACCGAGCAACGCATCGTCCGCTCCGTGTCCGGCCCGGTCGAGGCGTTCGAGAACGGCTACGTCATCTACGAGGCGGATGTCGTCACCGCGATCGATCTCGACGGGGCGCCGCTGTGGCCGACCGAACTCAGCGATGCGATCGCTGCGTCGCCCGCGCAGCCGATCTTCGTCGACGGTGGGGTGCTCGTGTGGTCCGAGGACGATGG
>JABDKP010000115.1 GCA_013002175.1 Ilumatobacter sp. | reverse complement strand
CCGACGGCCGCTCGGTCGAGGCGCCGGTCCTCGTCAACGTGGCCGGCCCGCACTCGTACGTCATCAACCAGATGGCGGGCGTGTACGACTCGATGAACATCAAGACGAAGGCGCTGCGGCACGAGGTACACCACGTTCCCGCACCCGAGGGGTTCGACTTCATGAGTCGTGGCGTCGTCGCCGCGGACAACGACAGCGGCATCTACTTCCGGCCCGAGGTCGGCACCCACATCCTCATCGGCAGCGGCGACCCCGACTGCGATCCGCGTGAGTTCGTCGACCCCGACGACTACGACACGTCGCTCAGCCAGTCGCAGTGGGAGGCGCAGGTGCTGCGGTTGAACCGGCGGATGCCCAGCCTCGGGGTGCCCCACCAGAAGAAGGGCATCGTCGACCTGTACGACGTCAGCGACGACTGGCTGCCGATCTACGACCGGACCGATCTCGACGGGTTCTACGTCGCGATCGGAACGAGCGGCAACCAGTACAAGAACGCCGGCGTCGCGGGCCACATGATGGCCGAGCTGATCACCGCGGTCGAGGCCGGCCATGACCACGACGCCGACCCGCTCGTGGTGACCGGCGCCTACACCGGCTGCGACCTCCACGTCGGCTTCTTCTCGCGGAACCGGGAGATCAACCCCGATTCATCGATGACCGTCCACGGCTGACGTCGGCGGAGGGCAGACAGTGGGCGCAGAGGGACTTGAACCCCCGACATCTTCCTTGTAAGGGAAGCGCTCTAGCCAGCTGAGCTATGCGCCCGGAACGGCAGCGAGCCTACCGCTGCGGCCTGCAGGCCGACCGGCCCGCCGAACACACGGGTTTCCGGGCCGACCCACCGGGTACCGTCGGCGCGATGGCAGCGCTCCCCTTCAACGCGACCGAACACATCCGCATCGACGGCGAGCAACTCGTCGACGCGATCCTGCGCGCCGGGCTCGACACGCCGGTGCCATCGTGCGAGGGCTGGACGATGGGCGACCTCGCCTGGCACATCGGCGAGACGTGGGAGTTCTGGATGACCGTCGTGAAGGACGGGATCACCGACGTCGAGGTGCTCAAGCAACTGCCGGACCTCGATCGGCCGGCCGACGACGACCTCGTCGACTTCGCCGTCGCCTCGCACACCGGGCTGCTCTCGGCGCTCACCGACACGCCACCCGACACCGAAGTGTGGACGTGGACCGGCGCCAACCGCGACGCCGCGTGGGTTCGCCGGCGGATGGCACACGAGACCGCCGTCCACCGGTGGGACGCCGAGGCCGCGGTCGGCGACCCCTACCGGGTGCCGATCGCGATGGCCGCCGACGGCATCGAGGAGTTCCTCCAGTACTTCTCGTGGCGCGGGCGCGACGAGCCGCTCGGCGGCACCGTGCACCTCCACTGCACCGACACCGACCGCGACGTCAACACCGGGTCCGACGACATCTCGGCGGTCGGCGGCGAATGGATCATCCACCGCCTCGACCCCGACGGCATCGACTTCGACCACGCCCACGCCAAGGGCGACACCGCGATCCGCGGCGAGGCGAACGACCTCCTGCTGTGGCTGTGGGGCCGCGACGCCGGACCGGTCGAGATCCTCGGCGACACCGCCGTCGCCGAACAGTTCCGCGCCGGGTCGCTGCTGAACTGACCACGCATTCGTTGGATTCAGAGTTGCCAATCGAACACTTGTTCGTTATCCTGAACGCATGTTCGCCGACCTGGTTGCCGACCTCATCGACACCGATGACGCCGCGATCACCACGCGCCTGCGAGCGAACGAGCTCGAGCAGCGCCGGCTCGCGACCGAGCAGGCGGCGTTGATCACCGAGGCCGTCCGCCGTGGCATCGACCAGCGCGATGGCCACCGCAGCGTCAAGGGGTACCTCAAGGCCAACCTCAACTGGTCCGACCAGCAGGTACTCGCCGGGCGGCGGCTGGCCGCGCTGCTCGACACCGTGCCTTGCACCGGTGATGCGCTCCTGGCGGGCCACATCGGTCTCGCCCAGGCCGGCGAGCTCGCCCGGATCCGCGGCAACCGGCGGTGCGGCGATCGGCTCACGGAGGTCGCCGAAATGCTGCTCCACCATGCGGAGCACCTGTCGTTCAAGAACTTCCGCGTGGTCACGAAGCGCTGGGAGGCGCTCGCCGACCAAGACGGCGCCTACGACGACCGTGTCGAATCTCGCACCGCCACCGTGCTCGACGTCAACGGCGAGTTGTTCGTCAACGCCACCGGCGGCACGCCGATCGAGGCCGCCGAGCTCGTCGCCGTGTTCGACCGCTTCGTCGAACGCGAGTTCCGCAAGGACTGCGCCGAGCGCGACGCCCGCTGTGGTGCCAGCGCGCCCACCGCGCTGCTGCCCCGCACCGATGCCCAGCGCCGCCGCGATGCATTTCAGCAGATCTTCCGCGCCGCCGATTCCGCCGGCGCCGGCGACGCGCGCTTCGGGCCGCTGCCGATCACGTTGAACGTCATCGTGTCGCAGTACGACCTCGAGAACGCCCTCGCCGGGGCGGGCCTCGGGCCGCTGCCCATCGATCTGCGTGCGCCCGACATCGCCGACCGGAGACGCGAGACGAGCACCGGCACGCCGATCTCGCAGGCCGACGTCGTCGCCGCCGCGATCCACGGTCGGGTCCGTCGCGTGCTGCTCGACAACCGTGGCGTCATCACCGACTTCGGCCGCGAACGACGGCTGTTCACCGGGCCACTGCGTGTCGCTGCGCGGCTGATGGGTCATTCCTGCAGCCATCCGGGATGCGACATCGCCTCCGAACAGTGCGAGATCGATCACGTCGCCGAGTTCGTCCGCGACCGCGGCTCCACGTCGCTCGCCAACTCCGACCTCAACTGCCGCTCACACAACCGCTACAAGACCCGTGCCGGCCTCACCCGACAACGGCTCGGCACCGACCGGTTCGTCACACGGCGCAAAGACGGCACCGCGATGCTGCCGGTCGGCCGTCGAATTCCCGCAGCCGAACCCGCCGACCCTGACCAACCCGCCGACGCGGACGAACCCGCCGACGCGGACCAGCCCGCCGACGCGGACGAACGCGCCGATCGGTCGGGCGATTCGATCCTCGACCGCCTCGCGCGCCGCGGGCGTCTCGGGCCTTCCGGCGCGGGCGGCGAGCGCATCGCTCGCCGGATGGTCGGCACGTACGCCGTCGAAACGGTCGAACTCGCCGATCTCATCGCCTGATGCCCACGCCGACCGCAAACCCGAGAGTCGACCCCGACAGCAAGCCCGACTCGACGGCCGACCGCCGGCCCGATCTGATCCCACTCGTCGCGGTCAGCTAGGTTCGCTCGCGAACTGGCCCTCGTTCCGAGGGATCGAGGAACCCATGGGACTGCTGCGCGACTTCCGTCACTACCTCTTCACGGCGCGAGCCCTGGACCTCGCAATCGGCGTCGTCATCGGCGTCGCGTTCGGCACCGTGATCAAATCGTTCGTCGACAACCTGGTCAGCCCGCTGATGTCGGTCATCGGCAACTTCGACTTCTCCGAGCTCTCGGTCACGTTGCGGGGCGGCGAGTTCTTCTACGGGCGGTTCATCAACGACGTGATCGCCTTCCTGCTCGTCGCCGTCACCGTGTTCCTCGCGGTCGTCCGTCCGAAGCGCTCGTACGAGGCGAAGCTGGAAGAGGACGCCGAATCGACGGTGACCTGCGACGCGTGCCTGTCCACGATCCCGGCAGCCGCCCGCCGCTGCGCGTTCTGCCGAGAGGAGCGCACCGTTGTCGGGGTCTGACCGGCCGGCCGACCGCGGGCCCGACCCGGGCGGACGCCGCCCGGCACACCACCGGCTGCCCGAGATCGCGCGACCTGCTGCGGTTGCCCATCCGTCACCGCTCGCCGCCGAACGCCTGCATCTCGGATCCGACGCATCCGACCGCGGCGCTCCCGGGCTGGGCTTCGGCGAGTAGCCGCGCGTCCGGTCGTCACTCGATCGCATGGAGTTCTGTGGACGATCTGTTGCGGATTCCGTTGCTCGACGTCCACAGAACCGCCAGCGCATCGCCCGCGGCCGACCGGTCAGCCGACGGCCGCCGATTGTGACCTGACCAGGTCGACGAGGTCGCCCATCACGACGTTGATGTCGATCAGGTGCAGTCCCCACTCGGGCGTCAGGTCGCCGCCGACGTCGTCGGTGCGCGGGCCGTCGACGCCGACGTTGGTCAGCTGGAGATAGCCGAACTCGCCGTCGTCGACGCACTCCGCGCTGACCATGTCCGGGTACTTCACGAACGGCGTGGTGATCTCCACGAATCGTTCGAGTTCGTCGAACGGCGCCGGCCCGCCGTTCGACAACCGGAAGTACGGCTGCGTCACGTGCGCTCCCCCGGCGGGATCCACCGGATTGACGCACAACGCCGGGCCGGCTGCGGTCCGTCCGAACAGCGCGTTCTCCGGCGGCGGCGCGGTGTCGCGATACGACACATAGCTGACGAGGCAGCCGGTGTCGTCGCGTGACGTGCAGGC
>JABDKP010000084.1 GCA_013002175.1 Ilumatobacter sp. | reverse complement strand
GCAGCCGGGATCGCGAGTGCCATCACGAGGGTGGTGGAGATCAACACGATCCAGAACGAGTTGCCGAACGCTTCGGTGAAGCTCAGCAAGCCCGTGGTGTCCTCGGTGACCTCGGAGAATCGGTCGAGCGTCGGATCGAAGAAGAGCTTGGGACTCGAGTTGGCGTCGAGTTCGTCCTTGAACCCGTTCAGCACCAGCCAGAACAGGGGAAAGAAGAACAGCAGGCCGATCAGCCAGGTCAACAGCGCCAGCAGATGGGCGACGACGCGGTTCTGGCCGAGAATGGGTTCGGCCTTCGGGGCACGGGTGAGCAGCGCCATCAGGAATCGTCCTCCAGGAGACCGGACAGCACACGCAGTCCGATGTTGGCGATGATGATCGAAGCGATGACGACCACGATCGAGTACGACGATGCGAGACCGAACCGGTTGCCACCGCCGATCGAACGCTGGGCGATGTAGAACGGCAGGTTCTTCGAGTCCGGTGATCCACCGGTGATGACGTCGATGTGGTCGTACACCTGGATGAGGTAGATGGCGCCGAGCAGCGTGCCGAGTTCGAGGTACGGCCGCAGTTGCGGGAACGTGATCTGGCGGAAGATGCCGACCGTGGTGGCGCCGTCGACCCGGGCAGCCTCCAGCACGGAACTGTCCTGGCCCTGGAGGCCGGCCAGCACGATCAGCATCATGAACGGGCTCCACTGCCACACCAACACGACGACGACCGAGGCGAGTGGATACTTGGTGGCGAATTCGATCGACTCGAAGCCGAACAGTTCGATGACCCAGTTGAGGACGCCGAAGGTGGCGCTGAACATCTGTGACTTCCACAGGAAGCCGGCGACGACGGGCATCACCAGGAACGGGGTGATCAGCAGCGTGCGAACGAAGCCCTGCCCGAAGAACTTGCGGTCGAGCAGGACGGCGAGTGCGGTGCCGACGAGGAGCGACAGCAGGACCGCGAGGACCGTCATCTGGACACTGACCCAGGCGGCGTCGCGAAAGAACTTGTCGTCGGGGAGCGCACCGTAGTTCTCGAAGCCGATGAACTCGCGCGGGTCCGGCGTGTCGATCCGCCAGTTGGTCAGGCTGTAGAACAGCGTGAACAGGAACGGGATCTGCGTGACGACGATCGTGAAGATCAGTGCCGGCAGAATCGGTAGACGCCGATTCCAGCCCTCGCGCCGTTCCAGCCGTCGCACTTCGTCGGCATGGTCTGCGTGCTCGGTTTCGTCGCGGTGCTCGGTGACGGCACTCGACATGGCTTTGCCTTTCACTCGTTCCTGGATCTTGGACGAGGCCCTCTGGAGGCCTCGGAGAACCGGCAAGCCCGGCCCTGGCTCTTCCAGGGCCGGGCTTGCGTGGTCAACCTGACGGGGAGTTGTTCAGGTGTTGATTGTTGCTCAGCTGCTGGCGTCCGAGGCGATCAGCTGGCAGTCGCTGAGCGCGGCATCCACGCTCATCGAACCAGCGATCGCTGCGGAGAACAGTTCCGTGCAACGGGTGCCGACGTCCTGGAACTCAGGAACACCGACGTACTGCACGCCGGGCAGACCGGGCCGCGGCGTGGTGCCGGGGTTGTCGATCGGTGCGGCGAGCATCGCGTCGAGGGTCTTCTGGGCGAAGGCTCCAGCTGCGTCCTGATACTCCGGGTTGGCGTACAGCGACTGGCGCGTTCCCGGGGGAACGGCGGCCCAGCCACCGGGCAGCTCAGTCGCAGCCAGTTCCTGGTAGCCGGGGCCCGTTGCCCAGCTGATGAACTCCCATGCGGCGTCCTGGTCGGTGGTGCTGGCCGGGATCGCGAAGGTCCATGCCCACAGCCAACCGGAGTTGTCGGTGACGTTCACCGGGGCCAGCGCGAAATCGTTCAGGCCCTTGACCGGGCTGTCCTCGGCCTCGAGGATCGAGGCGGCCACCGTGGCGTCGTACCACATGGCGACCTTGCCCTCCTGGTACAGCGACAGGCACTCGGTGAAGCTCGAGTTCGCTGCGTCGTCTTCGCCCGCATCGTTGAGGAGGTCGACGTAGAAGTTCAGTGCTTCGGCGAACTCGGGCTGATCCACCTGAGCGGCGCCGATCGAACCGTCGTCGTTCGCCGCCCACCAGGTGCCACCGAAGGTGTTGAGCACGGTGGTGAAGGCGGCGCCGAGGTCACCCCAGCCGGGCTTGCCACGGAGGCAGATCCCGGCCATCTCGTCGCTGTCGACGGCGCGAGCGATCTCTGCGACCTGATCCCACGTCGGGGCGTCGGGCATCGTCAGACCGGCGTCGGCGAGGACGTCAGCGCGGTACATGAGGAACGACGACTCGGCGTAGAACGGCGAGGCGTACAGCTCACCGTCGACCGACAGGCCACCGCGGACGGCGGGGATCAGGTCGTCGATCTGGTACTCCGGTGTCGAAGCGGCGAGGTCGTTCAGGCCGACCAACCAACCGTTGGCGCCGAACTGCGGCGTCTCGAACATGCCGATCTGGACGACGTCGAACTGGTCGCCGCCGGCGCCGACGTCACGCGTCGTGATCTCGCGCAGCTCCTGCTCGGGCAGCACCGTGAAGTTCACTTCGATCCCGGTCTCCGGGGTGAAGTGCTCCGGTGCGAGCGTCGCGATGTCGTCGATCACCGGGTTGCCGACGATGGCAACGTTGATCGAGCGGCCATCTCCGGCGGGCTCGGTGGCGGGCGGGTCGTCGCCGCCGGCGGGCTCGGTGGCGGGCGTGTCGCCGCCCGAGGCCTCGGTCGCGGCGGGCGGGTCGTCGTCGCTGCCGCAGGCGCCCGCGACGAGCGCGAACGCCGAGACGGCGGCCAGTCCGACCATCCATCGACGTCGACGTGGTGGTGCTTGATACATCTGCTGATTCCCCCTGGAGTGGGCAGGCAGCCGGGCGGTTCCCGGCCGTGTCAACGGACACAGTAGTTGTTTCATGTTGGAAGTGCAAGAGACAATGTTGGATCACGGGGAAAACTTAGGGCTGGACGCATGGGTTCATCTTCGTTTATGCTCGTGAGCCATGACATCGGCCACACCGACGACACCGCTCCACGACCTCGCCGACGCCGACCTCGCCACCCTGCCGGACACCCTGGAGGCCCCCTCCTACCAGCGCAGCGCGCTGACCCCGAGCATCGTCCACCTCGGCGTCGGTGGCTTCCACCGCGCCCATCTCGCGGTGTACGTCGACGACCTCTGCCAGCGTGGCAACACCGACTGGGCGATCGTCGGTGCCGGCGTGATGCCCGGTGACGTTCGGATGGCCGACGCGTTGCTCACCCAGCGCGGCCTCTACGCACTCATCTCCCGCGGTGCGGAGACGACGACCCGGATCATCGGCAGCATCGTCGACTTCGTGCACGTCGCCGGCCTCGACGACACTGACGGCGCCGACGAGTTGATCGCCCGCATCGCCGACCCGGCGACGAAGATCGTGTCGCTCACGATCACCGAGGGCGGCTACCCGGTGCACGACGACTCCGGGCTCTTCGACGCTGACCGCGCGGCGAACAGCGCCGCATTCCAGATCCTCGTGCGCGGCCTCGACCGTCGCCGCCGAAGCGGGGGCGGGCCGCTCACCGTCGTCAGCTGCGACAACATCGTCCACAACGGGCGGGTCACGCGCACGGCGACGATCGGCGTGGCCGACACGGTCGGCGACGATCTCACCGACTGGATCCGCGAGCACGTGCGCTTCCCCAACAGCATGGTCGACCGGATCACGCCCGCGACGACCGACGCCGACCGCGAGTGGTTGGCGGCCGAGCACGGCCTCGTCGATCGCTGGCCGGTCGTCGCCGAACCGTTTCGGCAGTGGGTGCTCGAGGACGACTTCGCCACCGCGATGCCACCGTTCGCCGACGTCGGCGTACTCGTCACCGACGACGTCGAGCCGTACGAGATCCTCAAGCTGCGGATGCTGAACGCCAGCCACTCCTGCCTTGCCTACCTCGCCGCGCTCGCCGGATTCCAGCTCGTCGACGAGGTGCTCCGTGACGACGACTTCCGGGAATTCGTCGGTGCGTTCATGCGCGACGAGGCCGCACCGGTGCTCCCGGCCGTGCCCGGCGTCGACGTCGCGGCATACGCAGCAGAACTGCTCGAACGGTTCGCCAATCCCGCAATCGGCGACCAGATCGCGCGGCTCTGCCTCGACGGGTCGTCGAAGTTCCCGAAGTTCCTGCTGCCCACCGTCCGCGCCCAACTCGATGCGGGCGGTTCGATCCGTTTCGCCGCACTGGCGCTCGCCGGCTGGTGCCGCTACCTCCAGGGTCGCGACGACGGGGGGCACGCGATCGAACTCGCGCACGATCCGCTGCTCGCCGATCTCACCGGGTTCGCCGCGGCGGCCGACACCGACCCAGCGGTATTCCTCAGCAACAAGACGGTGTTCGGCGACGACCTCGGCGCCGACGCCCGGTTCGCGCCGGCATTCGTCGACGCATTCACGTCGCTCCAGGCGTCGGGTGTACGGTCGACCGTCGCCGCGTGCATCGGGCGATAGCGGAGACGGGCGACCGGAATGGCCGACATCGAGACGGAGATCGAGACAAGCGCCGCCGGTACCGACGACGCTGATCGGCCCCTGTTCCAGTCGCAACGCCAGGACGAGATCGCCGCGCTCGCGATGCGCCACGGCCGAGTCGACGTGAGCGCGATGGCGACACGGTTCAACGTGACGACCGAGACGATCCGCCGTGACCTGTCCGAGTTGCAGTCCCGCAAGGTGCTGAGACGGGTCCACGGCGGCGCCGTCCCGTGGGAGCGGCTGCGGTTCGAGCCGTTGCTGTCGGTGCGCGGCGCGTCGCAACAGGGCGAGAAGCGCCGGATCGGGCTGCTGGCGGCCGAGGAGGTGCCGCCGAGCGGCTCGCTGCTGATCGACTCCGGCAGCACCACCGCGCGCTTCTGCGAGGCGCTGCCGCGCGACCGGGCCTTGACCGTCGTCACCAACTCGATCCTCAACGCCCAGGTCCTCGCCGATTTCGAGCAGATCGACGTGATGATGCTCGGCGGCAAGCTGCGCAAGAACACGATGGCGACCGTCGACGCCCAGGCGATCGCAGAAGTCGAGCAGCTCACCGTCGACGTGCTGTTCATCAGCTGCGACGGGATGTCGATCGCCCGCGGCCTGACCACGCCGTACCGCAACGAGGCGATGCTGAAACAGGCGATGATCCGCAGCGCCCGGAAGGTGATCGCCCTCGTCGACCACACCAAGATCGACAACGACCAACTGCTGAAGTTCGCGGACTGGTCGGCGATCGACGTTCTGATCACCGACACCGGTGTCGACGAGTCGATGCTGCGTTCACTCGAATCCGTCGTGCCCACCGTCCGCACCGCATGAGCGCTGCTCCCCCACCGGCCGAGCTCGAGCGCGCTGCCCGCACCGTCGCACAGGAGGCAGCCGAGCTGGTCCACAAGGTCGTCGGCCGGGCCGCCGCGTTGAAGACGAAGTCGACGTCGACCGACATCGTGACGCCCACCGACCTCCGGAGCGAGCAACACATCCGGCGCCGGCTCGACGCGCTCGTGCCGGGGTCGTCGTACGTCGGCGAGGAGTACCCCAGGCGGTCCGGCTCGTCGGGCGTCACGTGGGTGATCGATCCGATCGACGGAACGGTCAACTTCCTCTACGACCTCCCTGTCGTCGCCGTCAGCGTCGCGGCCGAACTCGACGGCGTCGTCGTTGCCGGGGCGGTCAGCGACGTCCTCCGCGGCGAGGTGTTCTCCGCAGCGCGCGGGCACGGAGCCGGCAACGGCGACCACCCGGTCGCCCCGACCGGCATCGGCGAACTCGGCGATGCGCTCGTCGGGACCGGCTACTCGTACCGTGCGGCGACGCGGGTCGAACAAGCCGACGTCGTCAGCCGCGTCCTGCCTGCGGCGCGGGACATCCGCAGCTTCGGGTCCGCCGCCCTCCAGATGTGCTGGGTGGCGTGCGGGCGGCTGGACGCGTACTACGAGCGCGACCTCAAGCCGTGGGACCTCGCAGCAGGCGCATTCATCGCGTCCGAGGCCGGTGCCCGCGTCGAGTTCCCGGGCGACGACAACGGCGACCTGACCGTCGTGACCACGCCGGGTGTGTTCGACGCACTCCGCGCGCTGCTCTGACTCAGCCCGACCCGCCGCAGACCAGGTTCGCGAGCGGTGTGTCCGGCGCCCCGGTGACGTCGCACCGCGACCGCCAGATGGCCACCAGATCCGCCGCACCGGCATCGAGCTTCTCCGACAACCTCGCGACCGACCGCACGACCTCCCAGGTCAGCGTCACCCCGGGATCGTCGAGCAGCACCGGCAGCATCTGCTGCAGGTACGTCGCATGGAAGCGCTCGAGCGTGGCCGCGGGCACATCGACCAGATACGACGGCACAGCCGGCGGACGGCCGGCCAGGCGCAGCAGCAGCGACGAGCGGACGATGTCGGCGATCGGCGGTCCGGCGGCCGCGTCGAACCAGTCGATCACCATCAGCCCCTGTGCGCCGACCAGGATGTTGCCCGGGTGGACGTCGCCGTGACAGATCGACGTGCCGCCGTCGAGGCCGCCGAGCAATTCGGACGCCGACGCGCGCTCGTCGACACCGAGTTCGTCGGCACCGGCGATCTTCTCCGACACGCGATCGGCGACCGTCGGCATCGAGTCGGGCGCGATCGCCCGGTGGAAGTCGGTCTGAACGGCCGCCATCGAGCGGGCCATCTCGTCGCACCGCTGGGGAGAGGCGACGAGCTCCTCTGCCATCGACGGGCCCTCGACGCGCTCGAACACGATCGACCGGCGGCCCGCGACGTCGATGACGTCGAGCACCATCGGCGTCGGCAACCCCAGGTCATGGGCAGCGCTCGCCAGCTCCGCCTCGACGTCCGTCCAGTGCACGGGGACACCGGGACGCGGCACCTTCACCACCGCATCGGCGCCGACGGCGTAGACGTCGGACGTGTTGCCACGCGCCAACAGGCTGTCGAAACGCGTCGTCGGACCCTGCACGCGGCCAGTCTGTCACTGTGGAGGCCGACCCAGGCAGCGGACCGGTCAGCGATCGGCGGACCCGAGCGCTACCGTCCTGCCGGTGACCACGTCGCCGACCGGCTGGAACTTCGCAGACGTGTGGGAGAACGTCGCGCGTCAGCTGCCGGACGCCCTCGCGCAGCAGCAGGGTGACCGCGCGATCACGTGGGCGGAGACGAACCGGCGGGCGAACGGGCTGGCGGCCACGCTGCTGGCCACACCCGGCGCCGCCGAGCAGGACAAGGTCGCGCAGTACCTCTACAACTGCCCGGAGTACCTCGAATCGACGTTCGCCGCGTTCAAGGCCGGCTGCGCCACCGTCAACACGAACTACCGGTACGCCGCCGACGAGCTCGTCTACCTGTGGGACAACGGCGACGTCACCGCCGTCGTGTTCCACGGGGCGTTCGCCGAGCAGTGCGCCGCGATCCGCGACCGTGTCCCGCGGGTGCGCACCTGGTTCTGGGTCGACGACGGCCACGGCGCCTGCCCCGACTGGGCGACGCCGTACGAGGAGGCGGCCGCCGGTGCGGCCACCGACGACGACGTGTCCGGTCCGTGGGGCCGCTCGGGCGACCATCTGCTGCTGCTCTACACCGGCGGCACGACCGGGATGCCGAAGGGCGTGATGTGGCGCCAGGACGACCTGTTCGGCGTCCTCGACGCAAACAACAAACGGCGGCTGCCACCCGAGCAGGATCTCGACGCGCACGCCGACCGGCTCGCGAAGCCGGGCCCGCGCAACATGCCCGGCGCGCCGCTGATGCACGGGACCGGGCTGTTCAACGCGATCAGCAACCTGATGATCGGCGGCAGCGTCACCACGATGGCCGGGTGGCACTTCGACGCGGCCGAATTCCTGTCGACGATCGAGCAGTACCGGATCAATTCCACCTCGATCGTCGGTGACGCGTTCGCGAAGCCGATCGTGCGGGCACTCGATGCGGAACCGGGCCGCTGGGACATCTCGTCGCTCCGGGTGATCGTGTCGTCCGGCGTGATCTGGTCGAAGGAGACCAAGGCCGGCCTGCTGCGCCACAACGACCGGCTGATCATGGTCGACTCGCTGGGTTCGAGCGAGGCGATCGGGATGGCGACGAACACGACGACGGCCGAGTCGGGCGGCGACACCGCGAAGTTCGAGATCGGCAGCGACACCCGGATCATCACCGACGACGGCCGCGACGTCGTGCCGGGCTCGGGCGAGCGGGGCCGGGTCGCACTGCGCGGGCGGACTCCGATCGGGTACTACCGGGACGAGGCGAAGTCGGCCCAGACGTTCGTGACGATCGACGGCCACCGCTACTCGATCCCCGGCGACTACGCGACGGTCGAGGCCGACGGCACCGTCACCCTGCTCGGGCGCGGCAGCCAATGCATCAACACCGGCGGCGAGAAGGTGTATCCCGAAGAGGTCGAGGAATGCCTCAAGCTGCATCCCACGGTCGACGATGCGGCCGTCGTCGGCGTTCCCGACGATCGTTGGGGCGAAGCGGTCAACGCGCTGGTCCAGCCCCATCCCGGAGCGGTCATCGACCCCGCCGAGCTGATCGCCCACGTCAAGGCCCACCTCGCCGGCTACAAGGCCCCCAAACGGATCGTCGAGATCGCCTCATTGGGGCGCGCCGCCAACGGCAAGCTCGACTACCGCGCGCTCACGGCGGCCGCCGTCGCACACTCCGACTGACCGCCCGGCCTAGATTCGTGCCGTGGGATCTCGATCGGCGCACGACTTCGACTGGCGCGACTACGACGGCGTGCTGTTCGATCTCGATGGCGTGATCACGCCCACCGCCGAACTCCACGAGCATGCGTGGGCAGAGCTGTTCGCGGACTACGGCTTCACGCAGGACGACTACCTCACCTACGTCGACGGCAAGCCGCGTTACGACGGCGTCAGGTCGTTCCTCGCGTCACGCGACGTCACGTTGCCCGAGGGCGACCCCGGCGATGCGCCCGGAACGGGGACGGTGTGCGCGATGGGCAACCGCAAGAACGACGTCTTCAACGAGATCCTCGAGCGCGACGGCATCGAGACGTTTCCCGGGTCGCAGCAGACGCTCGAGCTGCTCGCCGCCATCGGCGTGCCGAGCGCGATCGTCTCGTCGTCGAAGAACGCCGACACCGTGCTGCGCGCGGCCGGATTGCGCGAGCGCTTCGACGTCGTGATCGACGGCGTGGTCGCAGCCGACGCGGGCCTGCCTGGCAAGCCGGCCCCCGCCGCGTACCTCCTCGGCGCCGAACGGCTCGGCGTCGACCCGGCGCGCACCGTCGTCGTCGAGGACGCCACGTCGGGCGTCGCGGCCGGTGCGGCCGGCAACTTCGCCGTCGTCATCGGCGTCGACCGCGGCGCCGGCGTCGACGAGCTGCTCGCCCACGGCGCGACGTTCGTCGTCGGCGACCTGTCCGAACTGCTGGACGGCCCCGATGCAGCAGGTGGCGATCGATGATCCGCGAACCGGCACCGACCGGCCTCCCACCGCACCGCTTCCCCGTGGAACCGTGGCGCCTCGTCGAGACGGAGTACTGCGACGACGACCTCGGCCACACCGAGACGATCTTCGCCCTCGGCAACGGTTACCTCGGCATGCGCGCCAACCCCGAGGAGGGCCGCAACGCGCACTCGCACGGCACCTATCTCAATGGGTTCCACGAGACGTGGCAGATCCAGCACGCCGAGGACGCGTACGGCTTCGCCACCACCGGCCAGACGATCGTCAACGTGCCCGACGCCAAGCTGATGAAGCTGTACGTCGACGACGAGCCCCTGCTGCTCGACACCGCCGATCTCAGCGAGTACGAACGCTCGGTCGACTTCCGCACCGGCCTGCTGACGCGCGACCTGCTGTGGCGCACGCCGTCGGGCAAACGCGTCCGGGTCAGGTCGACGCGGATGGTCAGCTTCGTGCACCGCCACCTCGCGATGCTGACGTTCGAGGTCACGATGCTCGATCGCGCAGCACCGATCGTGATCTCGTCGCAGCTGATGAACCGCCAGGACGGCGAGGACGAGTACCACGTGCGGGCTGCCGCCCTCGGCGAGGGCAAGGATCCGCGCAAGGCCCGCAAGTTCGCCGACCGGGTGCTGATCCCGCGGCTCCAGCGGCGCGAGGAGGGCAGCGTCGTGCTCGGCTACCGCTGCAACAACAGCAAGATGACGCTCGCCTGCGGGTACTGGCACGACGTGGAGGCCACCTGCGAGACCCACATCGAGACCTCGCTCGGCGACGATCTGGCCAAGACCGTCATCAGCGCCCACCCGGCCGCCGGCGAGACGGTCCGGATCACGAAGTACGTGTCGTACCACACGTCACGCGGGGTGCCGGCCGAGGAGTTGGCCGACCGGTGCGCGCGCACGCTCGAACGGGCGGAGGCCGAGGGCAGCACGAAGCTGGCGGTCGAACAGCGGGCGTGGCTGGACGACTACTGGGAACGCGCCGACATCGAGCTCCACGGCAACGACAGCGCCCAGCAGGCCATCCGCTGGAACCTGTTCCAGCTCGCCCAGGCCTCGGCGCGCACGCACGAGCAGGGCATCGCGGCCAAGGCCGTGACCGGCGGGGGCTACGACGGGCACTACTTCTGGGACACCGAGGTCTACGTGCTGCCGTTCCTCGCGTACACCGATCCGGAGGCGGCGCGCAAGATGGTCCGCTTCCGCTGGAAGCTGCTCCCGGCCGCCCGCGAGCGGGCGGCGATCCTCAGTGAGCAGGGTGCGCTGTACCCGTGGCGCACGATCAACGGCGAGGAAGCCTCGGCCTACTACGCCGCCGGCACGGCGCAGTACCACATCAACGCAGCGGTCGCGTTCGCGCTGCGGCGCTACCTGGAGGCGACCGGCGACGTCGAGTTCCTGGCCCACGAAGGTGCGGAGATCCTCGTCGAGACGGCGCGGCTGTGGGCCGACCTCGGCTTCTACTCGCCGAACGGTTCGCGGGCGTTCCACATCCACCGGGTGACGGGGCCCGACGAGTACACGACGGTCGTCAACGACAACACGTACACGAACATGATGGCGCAGTTCAACCTCCGCTACGCCGCCCGTACCGTGCGCTTCCTCGCCGAATGGAACCGCGACATGTTCGACCACGTCTGCCGGTCGACCGGGCTGCGGGTCGAGGAACTCGAGGCGTGGGACCGCGCCGCGGACGCGATGTTCATCCCGTTCGACGAGGAACTCGAGATCCACCCGCAGGACTCCGAGTTCCTCGATCTCGAACCGTGGGACTGGGAGGGCACGCCGCACGACAAGTATCCACTGCTGCTGCACTTCCACCCGCTGGTGATCTACCGGCACCAGGTGCTGAAGCAGGCCGATGTCGTGCTCGCGATGTTCCTCCGCAGCGAGCGGTTCTCCGAGGAGCAGAAGCGGCGCAACTTCGACTACTACGACCCGATCACCACCGGCGACTCGTCACTGTCGGCGTGCGTCCAGGCGATCGTCGCGTCGGCGGTCGGCTACGAGGAGCTCGCGGTCGACTACTTCAACCGCGCGCTGTATCTCGACCTGTGCGACTCCCACGGCAACACCTCCGACGGGGTACACATCGCGTCGGCCGGCGGTGTGTGGGCCGGCGTCGTCCACGGTTTTGCCGGGATGGCCGAGCGCGGCGACCGGCTCGAGTTCTCACCGCGTCTGCCGCAGGCGTTCGAGGGGATCACGTTCCAGCTGATCCGACACGGATCGAGGATGCGGGTCGACCTCGACCACGACGGCTGCACCTTGACGCTGGTCGACGGCATCGGCATCCCGATCGGCATCGGCGAGCGTCGGCTCGTGCTCACCGCCGACGAGCCGATCCACATCCCGTCGCAGTCCTGACAGCCCCGAGCGGGGGCCTGCACGTCGGGTCAGCGCAGCTGCTCGGTGATCTCGAAGTCGAGTTTGCGGACTCCGACGCCAGGCTCGATCCCCCCGGTGCTGACGACGAGCGCATAGACGTCGCCGCTCGAGGCGTCGGTGATCTCGCAGGTGAAGTCGCCGGTCTCGTCGAGCAGGATGATCTCGTACGGGCACACGATCGCGGCGGGGTCGATCGTCGCACCGACCTCGGGCCCGAGCGCCTCGGCGGCCGCCGCCCGCACCGCGTCGACGTCCTCCGCAGTCAGCAGGTTGCTGGTGACGATGTTGAACGTGTCTGCGTCGCTCATCTCGCCGAAGAACTCGATCACGCGGCCGTCCTCGGTCGCTGCGGTACACGTGAACGTCTCGCCCGCCACGTACGCCTCCGGCTGGCCACACTCGGGGTCGAGCGTGCCGAGCCCGATGTTCTCCTGGAGTTCCTCGACGATCACCTTCTCGGCCGAGATGCCCGCATTCTTGGAGCAGCCGGCCAGCACGACGCCGACGACGGCAGCGAGTCCGAACATCTGACGCGTCGAGGACCGACGTGTCCGGCCCGACCCCCGCGTGGGGTGTGGTGAGCCGGCCGGTTGTTGTGCACGCGGGAGGATCATCACACCATCAAAGCCGCTCCGCCCGCCCGACGCCCGCATCGACCGGCAATTTCCGGCCGGGCGGGCGCGCCGGTAGCGTCTGGCGCCATGGCAGACCTCGGGTTCGACGGAAGAGTTGCGATCATCACCGGCGCGGGTGGTGGTCTCGGCAAGCAGCATGCGTTGATGATGGCGGCTCGCGGTGCCCTGATCGTGGTCAATGACCTCGGCGGCGCGGTCGACGGGTCCGGCAGCGACAAGGGTGCCGCCCAACTGGCCGTCGACGAGATCGTCGCAGCCGGCGGCGAGGCGGTCGCCAACACCGACTCGGTCGCCACACCGGAGGGCGGCGAGGCGATCGTCCAGTCGGCGATCGACGCGTTCGGCAAGGTCGACATCGTGATCAACAATGCGGGCATTCTGCGCGACAAGTCCTTCCACAACATGACCCCTGATCTCGTCGACCCCGTTCTCGACGTCCACCTGCGCGGCGCGTTCAACGTCACCGGCCCCGCGTGGAAGCTGATGCGCGACCAGGGGTACGGCCGGATCGTGTCGACGTCGTCGGCGGCCGGGATCTTCGGCAACTTCGGGCAGGCGAACTACGGCGCGGCGAAGATGGGCCTCGTCGGGTTCACGAACGTGCTTGCAGTCGAGGGCGCCAAGTACAACATCAAGGCGAACGCGATCGCGCCGCTCGCCTTCACGCGGATGACCGAGGACCTGCTCGGCCCACTCGGCGACAAGCTCCAGCCCGAGTTGGTCTCCCCGCTGGTGACGTACCTCGCCCACGAGTCGTGCGAGTCGAGCGGCCGGATCTACTCGGTCGGCGGCGGCCGCGTCGCCGAGGTGTTCATCGCGGAATGCCCGGGCTACACCCACACCGACGACCTCACGCCGGAACGCGTGCGCGACAATTGGGACCAGATCACCGACCAGACGGGCTACCAGGTCCCACCGAGCATCGCTGAGGAGACGGCGATGTTCCTCGAAGCGCTGCAGTGATCAGCGGCGCCGGCCGCCGATCGCGATGACGTCGCCCGCTCGGCATCTCTGGCAAGCTGACGTCCGTGAGCAACGACTACGAGGATCGTCAACCGGACGGTGAGGGCCGCAACGGCCCCTCCCTGTTCCTCATCCTGCTGATCGCGGTCGCCGCGATCACGGCCGTCTTCATCGCCCAGAACCGTGAGCGGACGCGCATCGAGTTCCTGTTCTTCGACTTCACCAGCCGGATCTGGACCGCGATCGCGATCGCGATCGCGCTCGGCGTGCTCCTCGACCGGCTCGTGACGATGTGGTGGCGTCGGGCCCGCGAGCGCCGGCGCTCCTGAAGATTCGGCGCGGCGTCGCTGCGCTTGCGATGATGCCTGCGTGCGGGTCCCGTCGTCCGATCAGATCAACGTGGCCGTCCACGACTTCGGCGGAAGCGGCCGACCGCTGCTGCTGTCGCATGCGACCGGGTTCCACGCCCACTGCTACCTCCCGCTGGCCGACCGGCTGAGCACGGGATTCGTGTCCCACGCGCTCGACTATCGCGGCCACGGCGCGACGCCGCGCCCGGACGACTGGCGAGTGGACTGGGAACGCTACGGCGACGACGCACGGGCGGCCGCCGAGGCAATCGCGGAGCGCGCCGGCCGTCCACTGGTCGGGTTCGGCCACTCGATGGGAGCAACCGCGCTGCTGATGGCCGCGCACCGCAACCCGGCGCTGTTCGACGTGATCGTCGGGTTCGAGCCGATCGTCTTCCCCACCGACGTCGACCCCTCGCCCCGAGGGGCCTCGCCGATGATCGAGGCGGCCCGCAACCGGCGCCCGACCTTTCCGTCGTTCGAAGCCGCGCTCGACAACTTCGGGTCCAAGCCGCCGATGAGCGCGTTCGACGCCGACGTGCGGCGGTTGTATGTGGGCCATGGCTTTCGGCCGTCGCCGGAGGGCGTGCGGCTGATCTGCGAGCCAGAACACGAGGCGCGCACGTTCGAGCAGGGCGCGCAGCACCGCACGTGGGACCTCCTGCCCGACATCGCCACGCCGACGGTGATCATCGCGGGTGCCAACGGCATGGGGCCGGCGATCGTCGCGCCGCGGATCGCCGGGCAACTGCCACACGGCACGTTCGTCGAGCGAGCCGACTGGAACCATCTGAGCCCGTTCATCGACCCCGACGGCGTCGCCGAATTGATCCGGGCCGCCGTCTCGGCGGCGGTGACACCGGACCGTGACTGATCGCAGGCGTGGTGTCCCGATCGAGTGCGACACCCGGCGCGTAGGGTTGCACGCATGAGTGACGTCGCCCCGACCGGCCACGAAAATACGGCAGCCGCGGGGTTCACCGTGCCACTCAACCTCTCGCCGTCGCGGGTCTCGTCGTTCACGTCCTGCCCGATGCAGTTCCGGTTCAGCAGCATCCAGAAGCTCCCCGAGCCGCCGGGTGTGGCCACCACGAAGGGCACGATCGTGCACCGGGCGCTCGAGCTGCTGTTCGTCAGGCCGGCTGCCGAGCGCACGCCCGATGCGCTCGTGGCCGACCTCGACACCGCGCTCACCGAGTACGGCACGCATCCCGACTACGTCGGCCTCCGGCTCGACGACGATGCGGCCGCGTCGTTCCGGCGCGACTGCAGCACGCTGACCGAGCGGTACTTCGCGATGGAAGACCCGACGAGCGTCCGTGAGATCGGCCTCGAACTGTGGCTCACCGCCCCGGTCGGGGCCCTCACGCTGCGCGGCATCATCGACCGGCTCGAGCTCGACGAGCACGGCGGCCTCGTCGTCACCGACTACAAGACCGGCCGCGCCCCGTCGGGCCGGTACGAGCAGAAGAGCCTTGCCGGCGTGCACTTCTACGCGTTCCTGTGCCATGCCGTGTTCGATCGCATCCCGGCCAAGATCCGGCTGATGTATCTCCAGACCGGCGAGACGATCGAAACCGTCCCGTCCGCACAGTCGGTCCGGTTCATCACCACCCGCACCAAGGCGGTCTGGACCGCGATCGAACGCGCCTGCACCACCGGCGAGTTCCGGCCGAACACCAGCAATCTCTGCAACTACTGCGCGTTCCAGCAGTGGTGCCCCGCATTCGACGGCAACCCCGACGATGCCGAGGCCGAGGCCCGCGCCGCCTACGAGGCGCTGATCGCCGCCGAGCCGGTCGCCGTCGGCGCTCGATGACCGCCGACGCCGTTCCGGGCCAGGGCGCGTTCGGCCCGCTGATCGACGAGTTCGACCGCACGGTCGACGCCACGCTCGAACGGCTGCGCGGCAACGCGGCGGCCGACCGGCTGTTCACCACCGCCAGCCACCTGGGAGAGTTCAGCCTGATCTGGCATCTCGCCGGTCTGACCCGGGGCATCGCCACGCGGCGGACCGATCAGGCCGTCGTGCTTTCGGTGCTGATCGGCGCCGAGAGCCTGATCGTCAACCAGGGCGTCAAGCGGCTGTTCAACCGCACCCGGCCGACGACGTCCGGCGACGCCCGGCTCACCGTGCGTGCGCCGATCACCTCGTCGTTCCCGTCCGGTCACGCCAGCGCCGCAGCATTCGCCGCGACCGTGCTGACCGGGTGGGACGGCCGACGGCTCGGGGCGGTGTGGTGCGCGCTCGCCGGCGTCGTCGCGGTCAGCCGTGCCTACGTTCGGATCCACCACGCATCCGACGTCGTCGGCGGGCTGGCCGTCGGCGGCGCGCTCGGCGTCGTCGGCAGGCGCGTCGCGGCGCAACTCGTCAGGGGCTGAGTCCGGGCGCCGGTGCAGACGCCGGTTCAGGCGAGGACGGTCAGGCGAGATCGGAGGCGACCGGCTCGATCGCCTCGATCATCGGCACCACATCGGCGGCCATCTCGGCAGCGACATCGGTGGTCAGCAGCGTCCGGACATCCAGCAACAGGTCGGCGACCTCGCCGCCGGACACCAGCTCGCGCGCCATCATCTTGGCCAGGGCCTCGTCGATCACGGACACGGCGTCGTTGATCACGGCCTCGGTGCGGGTGTCGCTGTGCTGATCTGTCATCGGTGACCACCGTACCCGCCATCGAGGCCGGACGCGCGCACAGCGTCGGAGTTCAAGAAGCTGAAACACGCCGACCCGCATCGGAACGCGTGCGACAGCGGAAGAACACGCAGCGTGCAACGTCGGCACCCATCGAGGGCGGATCGCCGGCCCTACGATGCCGACATGGATCTACACGGCAAGGGCGTGGTCGTCACCGGCGCCGGGCGAGGCATCGGCGAAGCGCTGGCACGCGCATTCCACGCCAGGGGCGCCCGGGTCGTGCTCGCCGACCTCGCCGGCGCCGGCGACGTCGCCACCACGCTGGTCGGGGCGATCGGGCTCGACGCCGACGTCAGCACCGAGGAGGGCAACCGGCTCCTGGTCGAGCAGGCAATCGCGGCGCTCGGGCAGATCGACCTGTTCTTTGCGAATGCCGGCGTCGGCATCGGCGGCGATGTCCTCGAGACGCCCGAGGACGAGTGGGACCTGTCGTTCGCGGTCAACGTGCACGCCCATCGCTGGGCCGCGAAGTATCTGCTTCCCGGCTGGCTCGATCGCGGCGACGGCTACTTCTGCTCGACCGCGTCCGCGGCGGGGCTGCTCGTCCAGATCGGGTCGGGTCCGTACACGCTCACCAAGCGCGCGGCGGTTGCGTTCGCCGAGTACCTGGCGGTCACGTACGGCGACGCCGGCGTCAAGGTCAGCTGTCTCTGCCCCCAGGGCGTCAACACCCAGATGCTGCACGCCGGCGACGATGCGGAATCGGGCGGCAACGTCGTCAAGTCGGCCGGTGAGGTGCTGGAACCCGACGACGTCGCGGAGGCGGTGTGCCGCACGATCGACGCCGAGACGTTCTTCGTGCTGCCGCATCCGGAGGTTGCCGGCTACATGCAGCTCAAGGCGACCGATCCCGATCGGTGGCTCGGCGGGATGCGCAAGCTGCAACGGACCGTGCTCGGTCGCTGAGTCGATGCACAACTCGCCCGCCGTACTCGCCCGGTTCGGGCTGCGTCGCGGCGAGCCGATCCGGTTCCGCCGCAACAACAGGGGGCGGTGGATCGTCGGCAAGGTCGCAGGGATCGCGACGGACGGCAGCATCACGCTGCGCGATCCCGACGGATCGGCGCGCTCGTTGCGTCCCGAGTTCGTCGAGATCAGACGACCCGGGTCACGAGGGCGGTTGCGGTGGAGTCTCGTCAGCGACGTCGCCGTGACGTGGGAGCAACTGGAGTTGTTCGGCCCCGAGGCGAACGCTCCCCAGCTGTTCCTCAACGACCACCCGAGCAGTTGACCGTCGTCGCAGTGATGTAGGAGGCGTCGTCCGACGCGAGCCAGAGGATCGTGCGGGCGACCTCGGCGGGTTGCCCTCCGCGCTGCATCGGGACCTGCGGCGCGACCCGGTCGACCCGGCCCGGCTCTCCACCGCGGGCGTGGATCTCGGTGTGGACCACCCCCGGCCGGACTGCGTTGACGCGGATGCCCTCCGCGGCGACCTCCTTGCCGAGCCCGATCGTCAGCGTATCGACCGCACCCTTCGTGGCGGCGTAGTCGACGTACTCGTTCGGGCTGCCCAGGTAGGCCGCGGCCGACGACACGTTGACGATCGCCCCGCCCGCTCCACCGTGGCGCGTCGACATCCGGCGCACCGCTTCGCGCGCACACAGAAACGCGCCGACGACGTTGACGTCGATCGCCTCTCGCCAGCGCTCGACGGTCGTCTCGTCGAAGCGCATCTGCCGGTGGAGGATGCCCGCGTTGTTGACGAGGACGGTGACGACGCCGAGTTCCGCTTCGACCGTGTCGAACATCTCGACGACCTCGGACTCGACGGCGACGTCGCACCGATGCGCCAGCGCGGCGGCCCCGGACGCCCGGCACTGCTCGACGACCGCGGCCGCCGCCGCCCCGTCCGACGCGTAGTTGACGACCACGGCGTAGCCCGCCTCTGCCGCCAGCCGGCAGGTGGCCGCACCGATCCCCCGACTGCCACCCGTCACCACGATCACACCGGTCATCGGTCCAGTCTGGCCGAGCTGCGCTCAGCCCGCTGCCGCTACGACTCGCCGCGCCAGGCGTTGATGATCTTGCCGGCGATCGAGATGTCCGGCGGGATCATCGGCAGCGCGTCCTTGCGATACCAGTTCGCGTCGAGAATCTCGCCTTCCTCGCACACGATCTCGCCGCCGACGTAGTTCGCGCGGAACCCGACCATCAGGCTGTGCGGGAACGGCCACGGCTGACTGCCGACGTACCGCACGTCGTCGACATCGACGCCGACCTCCTCCTTCACCTCGCGCACGACCGCACCTTCGAGATCCTCGCCCGGCTCGACGAAGCCGGCGAGGCACGAATACATCGGCACCGGGAAACGGGCGCCGCGGGCGAGCAGCGCCTCCTGCTCGGGGCCACGATCGCCGCGCGTGATCAGCGTGATCATCGCAGGGGCGACGCGCGGGTAGGCCACCAGGCCACACGCACCGCAGCGCAAGCCGCGTTCGCCCGGCGACGGTTCGGTCGGTGCCGAACACCGTCCGCAGAACCGGTGCGTGCGCGCCCAGTGGGCCGTCTGCACCGCCCGTCCGGCGGCGAGCCACTCCGCATCCGAGGCATGGCCGAAGTAGGCGCGCAGGTCGACCGCGGCGCCGTACGACGGGTCGTCGACGTCGGCGGGCACGTCGACTGCCCACCATCCGGCCCCGTCGACGACGCCGACGAAGTGGCGAACCCAGCTGTCGTCCTCGCACCGGTCGTCGACGAACACCGATGTGCCGATCACGTGGACGTACCGGTGCTCGCCGTCGAAGTCGGCCGGTACGTCGTTCAGCGGTTGGTACAGCACCGCGGTGTTCATCGACACGAGGCTGAACTCGATGCTCATCGCGCCCATGCGTAGCACGGCCGACGGGAACCGAACTCATCCGCCCGGCTGATCCGGGAACCGGCCGCCGAGCACCGCGTACGCTGTGCCGATGAGCCCGCCGCTGCACCCGGACATCGTCGCCCTGGGCCCACTGCTGGGCACCTGGGACGGCGTGGGCCAGGGCGAGTACCCGACGATCGACGACTTCGGCTACCACGAGACGATCACGTTCGCGCACGTCGGCAAGCCGTTCCTCGCCTACTCCCAACGCACCCGTGCAGCGGACGACGGGCGGCCGCTGCACGCCGAGTCCGGGTACTGGCGGATGAGCGCGCCCGGACGCGTCGAGTTGGTGCTCGCGCACCCGACCGGCATCACCGAACTCGACGAGGGCACCGTGACGGTCGCCGGGTCACATCTGACGATCGAGCTGGCGTCGGTCCATGTCGGCCGCAGTGGCTCGGCGAAGGACGTGCTCGCGGTCGAACGGAGTTTCGTCGTCGACGGCGACGCGCTGCGCTACACGCTGCGGATGGCGGCTGTCGGCCAGCCGCTCCAACACCACCTCAGCGCCACGCTGTCCCGCGTCCCGGTCGACGACCGGTAGCCGGGCTCGAGTCTCCTGGCCGGAGTAGCCGGCAAGATCGCCCGACTCGTACGATCGGATCATGCCGAACGTCGTGATCGTCGATGCCGTCCGCACCCCGATCGGAAAGCGCAACGGGGGACTGTCCACCATGCATCCCGGCGAGACCCTCGGGCTCGTCCAGCGGGCGCTCGTCGACCGCACCGGCATCGACCCGGGCGACGTCGGCCAGGTCGTCGGGGGGTGCGTCAGCCAGGCGGGCGAGCAGGCGTTCAACCTGACGCGCACCGCCTGGCTCGCCGCGGGCCTGCCGCTGAGCGTGCCCGCGACGACCGTCGACGCGCAGTGCGGGTCCAGTCAGCAGGCGACCAACCTGGCGACATCGCTGATCGGGTCCGGCGTCGTCGATGCCGCGATCGCCTGCGGTGTCGAGGCGATGAGCCGGGTCCCGATCGGAGCGAGCGGGTCGAAGAAGCTCGGCCTCGGCGTCCCGATCCCGCCTGCGTACTTCGACCGCTACGAGATGACGTCGCAGTTCGAGGGAGCCGAGCGGATCGCCGACACGTGGGGCATCACCCGCGACGACACCGACGCGTTCGGGCTCGCGTCGCAACAGCGGGCGATCCGGGCGTGGGAGGAGGACCGCTTCGCCGGGCAGTACATCGCCGTCGAGGCACCGGACGTCGACGAGGACGGGCGACCGACCGGGTCGACGCACACCGTCGCCCGCGACGAGGGGCTGCGCGAGACGACGCTGGAGAAGCTCTCCACGCTCGAGCCGGTGGGCCGTGAGAACGGCGTGCACACTGCCGGCAACGCATCGCAGATCTCCGACGGCGCAGCGGCCGTGCTGCTGATGAGCGACAACAAGGCCGACTCGCTGGGCCTGCGAGCCCGGGCGCGCGTCGTCGACACGTGTCTGGTCGGGACCGATCCCGAGTTGATGCTGACCGGGCCGATCGACGCGACCGAACGGCTGCTCTCGCGCACCGGGCTGACGATCGACGACATCGACGTGTTCGAGATCAACGAGGCGTTCGCCTCGGTCGTGCTCGCCTGGGCGAAGGAGACCGGCGCCGATCTCACCAGGACGAACCCGAACGGCGGCGCGATCGCGCTCGGGCACCCGCTCGGCGCGACCGGCGCGTTCCTCATGACGAAAGCGCTGTACGAGCTGGAACGCGTCGACGGGCGATACGCACTGATCTCGATGTGCTGCGGCGGCGGCCTCGGCACCGGGACGATCATCGAGCGCATCTGACCCGCGCTGCGCGCCGCCGTCGCCGATAGACAGTCCGGATGGGCAGGACCCTGCTGGTCGCGGCGATCTCGATGGTGGCGGGCGGCACCGCGTGCGACGGTCGGCTGCTCGGCGAGACCACGCCGACCACCGTGTCGGCGGGCGGTGCGGTCGAGGCCAACGCGACGGTCGACTTCGTCATCGACGGCGACACGATCGATGTCGTCATCGACGGCCGCGAGGAGCGGGTGCGGCTGATCGGCATCGACACGCCGGAGACCAAGCGACCCGACGCCCCGATCGAGTGTTACGGGCCGGAGGCGACGGCGTTCATGCAGGAGCTGCTCCCGGTCGGCACGCCGGTCCGGATCGAACGCGACATCGTCAACCGCGACGACTACGGGCGGCTCCTCGGCTACGTCTACCGCGCGGCCGACGGGATCTTCGTCAACTACGAGATGATGCGCCAGGGCTACGCGCAGACGCTGTCGATCGGCCCCAACGACCTGTATGCACAGCTGTTCGCCGACGCCGCCGGTGCCGCCGAGCGCGACGACGCCGGGCTGTGGGGGCGATGTTCCGGTTAACGTCACCATCGTGACCGCTCCCTCCGCCGCCGGCTCGCTGGCGGAACGCCTCGGGCACGGACCCGACACGAAGCTCGTCATCCTGTCCTGCGACGACCTCGGCGCCAGCCATGCGTCGAACATGGGCGTGTTCCGGGCGCTGCGCGACGGCGTGGCGACATGCGCGTCGCTGATGGTGCCGGCGCCGTGGGCCTGCCACGCGGCAGGCAGCGTCGAACCGACCGACGACATCGGTGTGCACCTCACGCTGAACGCCGAGCACGGCTGCTACCGCTGGGGTCCGATCACCCATGCTCCCTCGCTGCTCTCGGGCGAGGTCGGCTTCCCCCGCACGCTCGCCGACCTGTGGGAGCACGCCGACCACGACGAGGTGCTGCGCGAGCTGCGGGCCCAGGTGGAGCGGGCGCTCGCGTGGGGTCTCGACATCACCCACCTCGCACCGCATCTCTCGGCGATCACGTTGCGCCCCGAGTTCTTCGACGTCTACCTCGAGCTGGCGCACGACTTCCGGCTGCCGATCAGGCTCCCCTCCACCGTGACGGCGGAACAGGCCGGGTTCCCGTTCCGCAGGTTGGCGCACGACGAAGGCGTCGTGTTCCCCGACCACTTCGACCACGACTGGCGCGCCGGGAGCAGGGCGCGCGTGCTCGACGCCGTGGCGGCGCTGCAACCGGGCGTGACCGAGATCCACGTCCAACCGGCGATCGACACGCCCGAGGTGCGGGCGTTCGCCACCGAAGCCGAGGGGTGGATCGCGGACCTCGAGCTCGTCACCGGCGACGAACTGCGGGACGCCCTCGACCGGGTCGGGGCCGTGATGATCGGTTTCCGCGAGCTACGCGACGTTCAGCGCAGCTGACCGAGCGCCGTCAGGCGGTGGCGACGAGGGCGGCGATCGTCTCGCGGGGTGCGTCGGACTTCAGCAGATCGAGGATCTGTCCGGTGTGTCCGGCCGCCTTCAGCTTGCCGCGCATGAACGCCACCGTCGGGTCGAAGTCCTCGGCCGCAGCATCGGTCAGCCCGACGGTGATCACGATGTCGGCGTCGTCCGGGCCGTCGACTCGTTCGTCCTTCTTGGCGACCACGACGCGATATTGCACACTCATGAGCTGACCGTCTCGCGGACGCGGGCGAAGAGGTCGCGTTCGCTGTCGTCGGCCGGGATCGGACCGACCAGCGAGCGGGCGAGGATCCAGTCCTCCCACGGGTACACGTCGGCGAGCTGCTCGTCGTCCAACCCGAACCACCACCCTGCGGTGGGGTCGACCTGCGTCGCATGCGCCTGTAGCGCGCCGGTGCGGGCCCACTGGTAGTCGGTGCAGTCGATCTTGGTCGTGACGCGGTGGTCCTGCCCCGGCCGCGCCAGCCACTCATCGGAGAACGGTGACTCGCCGGTTGCGGCGAGCATCGCCTCGTGCACGGCGAGGATCCGTTCCTTCGTCCACGTCGAGTAGTACAGCTTGACCGGCTGGAACGGCTCGCCGAGATCGGGATACCAGTCGGGGTCGCCGGCGCGGTCGAAGGCGAGCACCGAGATGTCGTGAACCCGCAGATGATCGGGATGCGGATAGCCCGACTGGTCGTCGCCGTACGTGATGATCACCTGTGGGTGCGTCCGCCGGATGATCGCAACCAGCCGGCCGACCGCCTCGTCGAGATCGGCCTGGTGGAAGCAATCGGGGTGGTCGTTGGCCTCGCTGTCGGCCATACCCGAGTCGCGGTAGCCGAGCATCTCGACCTCGTCGAACCCGATGACGGCGGCCGAGGCGGCCAGCTCGGACTCGCGCATCGACACGACGAGCTCGCGTTCCTGCTCGGGCGTGAGGCCGTAAAACGGCCGGCCCTCCTCGCGCAGCGTGGGGTTCTGGAGGTCGCCCTCCTCGCCCCCGGTGCAGCACACGAGCACGGTGTGCACGCCCTCCGCGTGGTATTTCGCCAGCGTGGGCGCACCCTTCGACGCTTCGTCGTCGGGGTGCGCATGCACGGTCAACAGCGTCAGACGATCGGCCACGTCGGCAGGCTACCGGCGCGGTCCCGGAGCGTGCCCGCCGGTTGGCGAGGCCGGCCGGGGTGGTCACCGATCGTGACTCGCCTACGATGCGGCGCCGTGAGCGGTTCGATCGAGCGCAGGCGGACGCGGCCCCGGACGATCGCGGGCGCTGTCGGTGCTGCGATGGCGTTGGCGCTGGTGGGCTGCGACACCGGGGACGGCAAGACGCTGAAGGACCCGGTCGGAACCGTTGCGCCGCCGACGACCACCGCGCCGGTCGATGTGCAGGACGTCGTGCCGGGCGACCCTGCGCTCACCGCCACCCTGCCCGCCAGTCTTCCCGCCGACGACGTCGGCTTCCGCGTGTTCGCGCCGTGGTCCGACGGTGCCGCGATCGACCCCCGCCACACGTGCGACGGCATCGACGTGTCGCCGGCGGTGAGCTGGGTCGCTCCACCCGCAGGGACCGTCGAGCTCGCGGTCGCCGTCGTCGACGATTCGATCACCAACGGGCCGCCGTTCGTGCACTGGGTGATCGCCGGAATCGACCCCGCCGCCGGCTCGCTGCTGGAGGGCACGCCTCCGGTCGGGGCAGTGCAAGCACTGAATTTCTTCGGTGACGTGGGGTGGGGCGGCCCGTGCCCACCCCCTGGCGAGGGCGCTCACGACTACCGCCTGACGCTCTTCGCGCTCAACCAACAGGTGGAACTTGCCGATGGAACACCTGCAACCGATCTGCTCGACTTCGTCGAGTTGGTCGCGATCGCATCGATCGATGTGGTCGGAACGTACGGGAGGTGACCCCCGGCCGTTCGTCGCAGGACCGCCATGCACGACATCGAGAGGGCACCACGTGCCGAGCGACAGCGACGACAACACAGCGACCGGGTGGGGCCAACCCGGGTCGACCTTCGCGCCGCCGTCGCCGACGCCGCGCCCGCTCGAACCGCCGGTGACCACCGCTGCTCCCCCGCGTTCGACGCCACCGCCGTTCGGGCAACCTGCAACCGGACAGTCACCCGCCGAGGAGGCTCGGACCGAACCGACGCCGATCGACACGCCCCCGGTCGAGCTGCCGCCGTCGTTCGACGCGCTGCTCGACGCCGACGGGTCGGTCGTGCTGGTGCTCGACCTCGCCGGTACCGTGCTCAGTGTCAACGGCGCCGGCCTCGCCGTGCTCGGTGCGAAACACGTCGATGAGATCGTTCCCGGCTCCACCAGCTACGGCCTGCTGCGTTCGTTTCTCGACCACATCCCGCGCCGGCTGATCAACGACCCGAACGGGGGCACGTGGCGCGGGGACTTCGACCACATCGGCGCTGCCGGCGACCCGATCGTGTTCCGGGCCACCGCGACGGCCCAACCCGACCCGTCGCGGCCCGGCAACGGCGTGTTGGCGATCATCGCCCGCGACGTCACGGCGGCCCGGCTCGAGCAGGCCCGCCTGCACCACCGCGCCACCCACGACCCGCTGACCGGCCTCGCCAACCGTCGTCAGGTGCTGGCGATCCTCGAGGACGCGATCCAGAATCAGCGCGGCAAGGTCGGCCACGTCGCGGCGCTGTTCATCGATCTCGACCGCCTGAAGTACGTCAACGACGCGCTCGGACACGTCATCGGCGACCGGCTGCTCGTCTCGACGGCCGCGCGTCTCGCCGAGACGATCCGTCCCAACGACCACGTCGCCCGGATCGGCGGTGACGAGTTCCTCGTCGTGTGCAGCCGGATCCCCGATGCGGTCACCGCGCTCGATCTCGCCGAACGGATCCGCCGGGCCCTGACCGGCCGCTTGAAGGTGAAGGAACTCGACCTCGAGTTCTCCGTCAGCATCGGCATCGCGATGTCCGACGCCGACGTGCTCGACCTCAGCGACGCAGACGCCGCATCCGCGCTGATCAGCAATGCGGACACCGCGATGTACGACGCCAAGAACTCAGGGCGCGGACGATGCGCACTGTTCACGTCTCAGATGCGCTCTGCGGCACGCGAGCGCACGGAACTGGCAGCCGCCCTGTCGCACGCGATCACCGCCCGCGAGCTGACGATCGAGTACCAGCCGGTCTTCTCGGCGGTCAGTCAGACCGCGGTGGGCGCCGAGGCGCTCGTCCGGTGGCAGCACCCGACACTCGGCAGGGTCGACCCCGCCACGTTCGTGGCGATCGCGGAGGAGTCGGGCTCGATCGGCCGCCTCGGCGAGTTCGTCCTGCGTCAGGCACTCGCCGACGCCCGCATCTGGCGCAGCCAGCAGCAGATCGACGAGGACTTCGCAGTGCACGCCAACGTGTCGCACATGCAGCTGGCGAGCACATCGTTCGTCCCGCTCGTGCTCGCCCTGCTGCGCGAGCACCGGATGCAGCCGAGGCAACTCGTGCTCGAGGCGCGTGAGGCGACGCTGCTCGGTACGAACATCGACGTGCAACGCACGATCCGGGCGCTGCGCCGGCTCGGCGTCCAAGTCGCAGTCGACAACTTCGGAACCGGCGCCAACTCGCTGTCGGTGCTGACCGATGTCGGCGCCGACATCCTCAAGCTCGACGGATCCCTCGCACTGCCGTCAGGATCGTCGGAGGCCGACACCCGTCTGGTCCGTGCGCTCGTCCTGCTCGCCCACGCACTCGACATGCGCGTCGTGGCGGAACGGGTCAGCGGCGCGGAGCAGCTGCGCCGCCTACGCGCCGCGGGCTGCGACTACGTGCAGGGCAATCTGTTGGCCGCGCCCGCGCCGTTCGGCGCGTTCGACCCCAACCTGTCCTTCTAGCCACCCCGCTCGCGTCCGCTCGGCGACTGCTGTCAGCGCGCCCGGAGTTGATCGATCGTTTCTCGCGACGACGGACCCGACGCCGACGTGATCGGTACGCTGACACCGTGCCACTGCCTCCTCCCCCGCCTCCGTCCGGTGACCGTGGGGCGGCGGGGCTGCCGCAACCGCCCGCCGGGGCTGCCCCCTCCACCGGGCCGTCCGGCTCGGTCGGCGCCACCTGCTACCGCCACGCCGACCGTCCCACCGGTCGGCGCTGCACACGCTGCGGCAAACCGGCCTGTGAGCAGTGTCTCGTCCAGGCCGACGTCGGCAGCCACTGCCTCGACTGTGCGAAGGCGTCGCGTCCCGACATCAAGACGCGTGCGAAATTCTGGTCAGCGGGCCAACCGAACCTGGTGACGATGTCGCTGATCGCCGTCAATGTCGCCGTGTTCCTCGGCGTGCTCGTGTGGACGCAGGACGGCGGCGCCCTGGCCGGGCAGGCGACCGACGCCCACCTCGACCTCGGCCTCAGCAAGGACGTGCTCGCCTTCCCCATCAGGTGGCCGTCGGGCACCGGGGTGCCCTACTTCACTGAACCGGACGGGTGGTATCGGCTCGTCACATCGGGGTTCATGCACTTCGGCCTGATCCACATCGGGCTGAACATGTACTTCCTCTACATCCTCGGGCCGATGCTGGAACGCCCGCTCGGCCGGGTCGGTCTGCTGGCGCTGTACGCCGCCTCGCTGCTCGGCGGGTCGCTGGGAGTACTCGTGCTCGACAGCGGCGGGATCACCGCCGGCGCTTCCGGCGCGGTGTTCGGGCTGATGGCGGGGGCCTCGGTCGGCTTGTGGCGGCGGGGCGTCAACCCGTTCTCGACGGCGATCGGCAGCACGCTGCTGCTCAACCTGTTCCTGACGTTCTTCATCCCCGGCATCTCGATCGGCGGCCATCTCGGCGGCGCCGTCGCCGGCGCGATCTGCGGTGCAGTGATGCTCGCCCCCGGTCACAAGCCCGTGCCGAGATGGGCGGTCTATGCGACACCGGTCGCGGTCGGCATCGCATCGGTCGTGCTGTCGGTGATGATCGTCAACGCGGCGTGACCACCGCCACGCCGCCCGCCGCAGCGCCGTCCGGGCGGTCCGGAGGGGTTGGGCCCGTACGCTGATCCGATGTCGCTCCGGGAGACCCACCTCGACAGGCTGCGCCACGGGACGTTCGACACGCTGGTCGTCGGCGGCGGCATCAACGGTGCGGTCACCGCGGCGTCGCTGGCCGGGCGAGGGGCGAACGTCGCGCTGATCGACCGTGGCGATTTCGCCCACTTCACCAGCCAGGCCTCGTCGAACCTCGTGTGGGGCGGGTTCAAGTACCTGGAGAACTACGAGCTGTACCTCGTGTTCAAGCTGTGCCGCTCACGCAACCGGCTGATGGCGGCCTACCCCGAGAACATCAAGCAGATCGGGTTCTACGCCGCGCTCGACGAGCAGGGTCCGTACCAGCCGTGGTTCGCCGCGCTCGGCGCGCTCGCCTACTGGATCATCGGGCTGTTCGGGTTGAAGCGCCCGCGGCTGCTGAGCGCCGACCAGATCGAGTCCGAGGAACCGGCGATCGACACCACCGGCGTCGCCGGAGGCATCGAGTACTACGACGGCATCCTCGTCGACAACGACGCCCGCTTCGTGTTCAGCTTCGTGCGCTCCGCGATCGAGGCCGGCGCGACCGCGACGAACTACGTCGAGCTGGTGTCGGCCGAGTTCGACGGGGAGAAGTGGGACGCCAGGCTGCGCTGCGTCGACAGCGGTGAGGAGTTCACCACGACGGCGTCGACGATCGTCAACGCGGCCGGGCCGTTCGTCGACGAGCTCAACAACGAGTGGGGCCTCACCACCGAGCACCGCATCGTGTACTCGAAGGGCATCCACCTCGTCGTGCCCCGCCTCACGACCAAGCATCATCACAAGGTGCTTGCCTTCTACGACGACACCGAGCGGCTGTTCTACGTCATTCCGATGGGCCGGCGGTCCGTCATCGGCACCACGGACACGCGCGTCGACACGCCGTACACCGAGGTCGACGACGCCGACATCGACTTCCTGCTCGACCAGATCAACGCCCGACTGGACCTCGACTCGCCGCTCACCCGCGCCGACATCATCGCCGAGCGGTGCGGGGTCCGCCCGCTCGTCGTCGAGTCGTCCGGCACGGATCAGACCGAGGTCGACTGGGCCAAGCTCAGCCGTAAGCACGCGGTGGAGGTCGACCGTCGGCGCCGGGTGGTCACGATCTTCGGCGGCAAGCTGACCGACTGCCTCAACGTCGGCGAGGAAGTGGCGGCCGAGGTCGAATCCCTCGGGATCCCCCTCGAAGAGGACCTCCACAACTGGTACGGCGAGCCGGCGAAGGCCACCCGGGACGAGTTCTTCCGGCAGGCACGGTTGATGAAGCTCGACGATCGACGCGAGAAGCCGGAGACCGAGCCGCTGAGTGGCCGGCTGTGGCGGCGGTACGGGCGGCGCGCCTTCGCGATGCTCGAAGCGATCCGCCAGGACCCGACGATGGCCGAGGACATCATGGGCTCGGCCGACTATCTCCGCGTCGAACTGCACTCGGCGGCCGAGTCGGAGATGATCACCAAGCTCGAGGACTTCATGCGGCGCCGGTCGAAGATCGACCTCGTCGTCGCCGATGCGGACATTCACGGGTCGGCCGGGCTGCGCGAGGTCGCCGAGATCCTGTTCGGCGCCGACGCCGACCGCCGATTGGCCGAGTACTTCGGTGGCGACGACCGGATACCGGCCGCGATACGCGCCGCCTCGGCGGCGGACCACACTCACAACTGACGTGTTCGGTTCGCTGCGCCGTCGGCTCTCCCGCAGCACACCTGCGTTCGACCCGTCCTGGCGGTTGCTGCTCACACAGCGCTTCCGCCACTGGTCGTGGTTGACCCCCACGGAACTCGCCCGCATGGAACGGCTGGTGGCCGATTTCGTCGCCACCACCCGTTGGGAGGCGGCACGAGGTTTCCGTCTGACCGAGGAGATCGAGGTGCTGATCGCGGCACAGGCGTCACTGCTCCTGCTCGGACTGGACCTCGACGGGTACCCCGACGTGACCTCGGTGATCGTGCACCCGTCGACGGTACGGCTGCACGGGGCCCACCCGACCGGCGGCGGGGTGTTCTCGTCGGCCCCTCGGGTGCTCGCCGGCCAGGCCCACTACCAGGGGCCGGTCGTGCTGTCGTGGGCGGACACCCGCCGGGGTGCGGAGTACCCGACGGCCGGCCACAACGTCGTGTACCACGAGTTCGCCCACCGTCTCGACATGCTCGACGGCATCACGGACGGCACACCGCCGCTGGACGACGAGGTCGCCCGGCAGCGCTGGGTCGAGGTCTGCACGGCGGCGTACGACACGGTGCGCGCCGAGGGTTCGCCCGTGCTGCGGCCGTACGCGGGCACCAATCCCGCCGAGTTCTTCGCCGTGGCGACCGAGGTCTTCTTCAACCGGGCGCAATCGCTGCGCACCCACGAGCCGGCGCTGTACCGCGAGCTGCGCGCGTTCTACGGTCAGGATCCCGCCGCACGATGGCCGTCCGAGGGCCCCTGAATCAGCATCTTTCGGCGGCGCCGGTGTCAAGTGTTTGCCCTGGTCTGCCGATGAATCCGTGTGAGAATTCGGAGTCGGCTCGGAGGTGGATCGTTGGCGCTCCAGCTCGCCGCGATCGCCGTCGTCCCGATGGTCGCCGTGAGCGCGCTGGCGCTCGAGCGGATCCACCGCGAGGAGGACGTCGCCGCCGAGGGCAACCGGCTGATCGCCGACGTCGAGCTGCGTGACGACATCGCCGCGATCTACGCGCCGGCGAACCTCGAACGCGTCGCGCTCAGCGGCCTCACCGCGATCGACGACCTCGGCGTCGAGCGAGGTCTCGTCACCGAGCAGACCGGCGTGGACTTCGAAGCGACGTACGAGTCGAACAAGCGGGTCCTGGACTTCGCGTTGCGCGATCTGGCGCAGCAACACGCGAACGTACCCCTGCTCGGCGGCGAATCGCTCGGTGACCGGCTGGAACAGATCATCGTCGACCTCGACGAGCAACGGGAGTTGAGCGCCCGCTTCGAAGCGGTTCCGGAATCGATCAACCAGGTCTTCGAACGCATCGATGCCACCTTGGCCGAGGCGCTGACGTCGATCCGCCGCGATCCGACGCAGGTCCGCGCGATCGGTGATCCGCCAGAGCTCGATGCGCTCGCGAACGTGCTGGCGAGCGCCGGCGAGCTGTCGCAGGCGGTCGTCAGCGGCTTGCTGTCACCGAGCGTCACCAGCACGATTCCCGTCGTCACGGTCACCGCCGTCCACGACACGTACGTCGGCGAGTACAAGGCGCTGCTGACGACAGAGGACGCACGCGAGTTCGACCACGTTCGATCGCTGCTGATGCCGCCGCCGGCAAGGCTGATCTACGGCACGCCGTCGGATGCGAACGTCATGGTCTTCGACCCGAGTGCGATCTCCGAGCTGTCCGCGGCGGTCGTCAACCAGCTCGACTACCTGCTTGCGCTCGAGCGCTACTCGTCCACGTTCCACGACCGGCAGCTCGACGACGCCCACCGGCAGGCAGCCCTCGCGAACGAGCGGGCGTCCCAGACGAAGTGGCTCGTCGCGACGATCGGCCTCCTGGCGCTGCTGCTCACACTCCTCGTGCTCGGCAGCACCGCCGTGCCGTTGCTGCGGCTGAACCGCCGGGCGACACAGGTCAGCAATGGCGACATCGACCCCGAAGCGCTGCCGGTGCGCGGCCCGCGACTGATCCGACGGCTGACGACCGCGATGAACGACATGCTCGTGACGTTGCACGGTGTGGAACTCCAGATCGCGCGCATGTCGAGCGGCAACCTCGACCGGGCCGACGACATCGACCTGCCGGGAGCGATCGGCGTGTCGATGCGCCACTCGGTGAGGCGGCTGTCCGACGTCACCGAGCAGCTGCATCGCAGCGAGCAGTTGTCGTCGGCGATCGTCGAACAGGCGGCCGACGCGATCTGGACGATCGACGCCCAGAACCGGATCCTGCTCGCCAACGATTCGGCCGAGTTGCTGACCGGAGTGCCTGAGCAGGACCAGATCGGGCAGCTGCTGACGACCTTCGTGGACGAACTGGCAGGCGAGACGTACGTGCACTGCGCCGACGGCACGTCGCGCAAGGTGCTCGTCGCCAGCAGCGTCATCGACTCCGACGGCGACAGCGTGACGACGGTGATCGCCCATGACATCTCGGAACGCTCGCGCTTCGAGGCCGAGCTCGCCCATCAGGCGCGCCACGACCAGCTGACCCGACTCCCCAATCGCTTCGCCGCGATGGAACACCTCGAACAGCTGCTCGCCGACGCACAGGACTTCTCGCTGCTGTTCATCGACATCGACGGCTTCAAGAGCGTCAACGACACGCAAGGGCACGAAGCAGGCGACGCAGTGCTCACCGAGATCGCCGAGCGGCTGTCGCGCCGGACGCGAGCCGCGGAGTTCGTCGCCCGGCTGGGCGGCGACGAGTTCATCGTCGTACAGACGAACGGCGAGCACATCGACGATGCGGTCATGCTGGGCCGTCGCCTGATCCAGGAGATCGAGCTGCCGTACGACTCGCCACACGGCATCTTCGCGTTGTCGGCGAGCGTCGGTGTCGTGCGCTCCGATCCGGACATGACCGCCCTGTCGGCGCTGCGCCAAGCGGACACCGCGCTGTATCTCGCCAAGGAGCGCGGTCGCGGCCGCGTCGAGCAGTTCGACGCGAACCTGCAGTCCAACATCCACCGCGAAGCCGAGCTGGCGCTGGCGTTGCGGCATGCGGTCCGCAACCAGGAACTCGAACTCCACCTGCAACCGATCATCTCGCTCGGTACCGGGTTGATCGACAGTGCCGAGGCGCTCGTGCGGTGGAACCGTCCCGGCGTCGGCCTCGTCGGCCCGAACGAGTTCATCCCGATCGCGGAGCGCAGCTCGCTGATCTTCGACATCGAACGATGGGTGCTCACCCGCGTGTGTTCGCTGGTCGCGTCGTGGCGCGCGGTCGATGCCGGCTGCACGACGCGCGTCGCGATCAACATCTCCGGACGTCACCTGATCGAGGGCGATGTGATCGGTGCGCTCGACATTGCCCTCGCGGCAACCGGCGCCGACCCGAACATGCTCGAGTTCGAGCTGACGGAGACGCAGCTGCTGGAAGACTTCGATCGAGCGACGGCGGTGCTGAACTCGGCACGGGCACGCGGCATCACGATCGCCGTCGACGACTTCGGGACCGGGTATTCGTCGATGAGCTACCTGCGGCACTTCCCCGTCGACTCGCTGAAGATCGATCGCAGCTTCGTCGCCCGCTCGACCGAGGCCGGGTACGACTCGACGATCATCGAGGCGGTGCTGACGATCGCCAGGTCGCTCGATCTCGACGTCGTCGCCGAAGGCATCGAGACGGCGGAACAGCTGGAGCACATGCGCAGCAGTGGGTGCCATCGCGCCCAGGGGTTCCACCTCGCCCGACCGATGCCGATCGCCGACGCCGAGGCCGTGATCTTCGGACCCGTCATCGCCGTCTCGACGCCCTGACGCTCGGGCGGCCGACCGGCCCGGATTCGATTGGCCGGCGAACGCTAGAGTTCGCGACGCTCCAACCGCTCCCGATCGAGGATCACGATGCCCCAGAATTTCGTCAACGCCTCCACGACGTTGGAGGTCCAGCGGCTCCACATCGACGGCGGCTACGTCGATGCGACGTCCGGTGAGACGTTCACGACCGTCAACCCTGCGACCAACCGGGACATCTGCGAGGTCCAGCAGGCCGCCGAGGCCGACGTCGACCGTGCCGTCGACGCGGCGCGGCGGGGCTTCGAGGTGTGGTCGCAGATGCCGGCGATGGACCGCACGCGGATCATGCTGCGAGCCGTCGAGATCCTCCGCGACCGCAACGACGAGTTCGCCCATCTCGAGACGCTCGACACCGGCAAGCCGCTCTCGGAGACGACGACCGAGGACATCCGCACGGGCGCGGACGTCATCGAGTTCTACGCCGGGCTGATCTCGTCGCTGCACGGCCAGCACTTCGACTTCCCACCTGCCGCGTTCGCGACGATCCGGCGGGAGCCGCTCGGCGTGTGCGCGGGCATCGGCGCCTGGAACTATCCGATGCAGATCGCGATGTGGAAGTCGGCGCCGGCGTTGGCGTGCGGCAACTCGTTCATCTTCAAGCCGGCCGAACTGACGCCCCTGACGGCGCTGCGTCTCGCCGAGGTGTACACCGAAGCGGGGGTGCCCGACGGCGTGTTCAACGTGGTGCAGGGCGACCACCGGGTCGGGCAGATGCTGTCGCGCCACCAAGGCATCGACAAGATCTCGCTCACCGGCGAGGTCGGCACCGGCAAGAAGGTGATGGCCGACGCCGCCACCACGCTGAAGGGCGTCACGCTCGAACTGGGCGGCAAGAGCCCGATCATCGTGTTCGACGACGCCGACTTCGACAGCGCGGTCAACGCCGCCCTCGTCGCCAACTTCTACTCCGCCGGCGAGGTCTGCTCGAACGGCACCCGCGTGTTCGTCCAGCGCGGCATGTACGAGGAGTTCGTCTCGAAGCTGGCACCCCGGGCCGAGGCGCTGAAGATCGGCGACCCGTTCGACCCGGACGTGGTCGTCGGCCCGCTGATCAGTCGCGAGCACCACGCCAAGGTGATGGGCTACATGGACATCGCATTGGCGAGCGGTGCCCGTCACCTGTGCGGCGGCACCGTGCCGGACGACCCGGCGCTCGCGGACGGCAACTACGTCACCCCCGCGATCTTCGCCGACTGCGAGGACGACATGCAGTTCGTCAAGGAGGAGGTGTTCGGCCCGCTGATGGCGGTGCTCCCGTTCGACGACGAGGACGAGGCGCTGCGCCGCGCCAACGACACCAACTACGGCCTGTCCGGGGCGGTCTTCACCACCGACTTCGCGCGGGCCCATCGCGTGGCGAACAGCATCCAGGCCGGCTCGGTGTGGATCAACGACTACAACGCGCTGCCGGCGTCGATCCCGTTCGGCGGGTACAAGCAGTCCGGCGTCGGCCGCGAGAACGGCCTCGTCACGATCGACCACTTCACGCAGTGGAAGACGATCTACGCCAACCTCACCACGTTCGACGCGTACTACTGAGCGGCGGTCACGGCGGGGCGGTGTGACACGTGGGCATCCTGCTCGGGGCGTTCGCATCGATCGCGATCGGGTGCTCGGACTTCCTCGGCCGGTACGGCACGAAGCGCTCGAACGCGGTGTCGGCGGTGGCCGGGGCGCTCGTCGGCGGCGTCGTGCTCACGCTCGTGGCGCTGATCTTCATTCCCAGCGTGTACTCCCGCCAGGACGTCGCGCTCGGCGTCGCCTCCGGGTTGGTCGTCGGCCTGGCGCTGGCGACGTTGTACGAGGCGATGGTCGCCGGCTCCGCCGCGATCGCCGGGCCGATCGCCGCGCTGGGCACGGCGCTGTTCCCGTTCGCGTGGGGGATGGCGTTCGAGGGGGTGCCGTCGTCGGTCGTGTTCGGCGGCGTGATCGTGGCGCTGCTGAGCCTGACGCTGGTGATGTACTCGCCCGGCATCGTGCACGGGTTCGACCGCGGGGTGCGGATCGCGCTCGTGTCCGCGGTGCTGTGGGGCGTGTCGATGACGCTCGCCGGCGAGAGCGCTGACGGCAGCGGCGTGTGGACACCGGTCGCGCAACGGATCACCGCGCTGATCGTCATCACATCGCTGGCGACCGCGCGGTCGGTGCCGCGCCTGCCGCCGCGGGCACTCCTGCCGGTGATGTTGCTGTCGGGCTCGGTCGGCGCCGGCGGCGTCGTGCTGTTCACGCTCGGCACGCAGCAGGCGTCGCTCGCCTCGGTTGCCGTGGCGAGTTCGATGTTCCCGGCGGTGTCCTCGGGGCTCTCCGCGGCGTTCGACGACGACGTCCTGCACTGGTGGCAGATGATCGGCATCGCCGGCGTGATCGGCGGGATCGCCTTGATGGCCCTCGGCTGAGCCGAGCTGAGCAGGGGCGCGGCGGGCCGGTGTCCGATGGCACGGCGGCGCGGGCCGGTGGCACGGCGAGGCGGGCCGTCGGGTCAGGCCGTCGGGTCGGGGCTGACATTTCACGTCTGTTCGACGTGCCGATCGACGTGGGGGTCGGGGTTCTGGGCGTGGACGGCCGCTGTCGGCAGATGGCCCGAGCTCGGCTTCTGGCGTCGTGCTGTGCGTGCGGTCGGTCGACGGGTGACGGCGCCCGGCGGGCGAGATTGCGAGTGGCCGCGACGTGACGGCGTCTCGCTCGCGGATGCTCATCGCGGGTGCGCTCGGTCGTCGGCGCTCCCCGTTGCCGGGGTCGCCGCCTCGGCCGGGGGTCAGTTGTGGTGGCGGGGTGGGGGGTTGAAGTAGAGCCAGCGAGATTCGAGGCGTTCGCCGAAGGGGTGTTGGTAGGTGCCGGCTGGTTGTGGTGGGGGGGCCCCGGGGGGCTCGGGTCTGGCCCCCGAGGCGTGGATCCGATCACCGGCAGCGAAGCTGAACTCGATGCCGTCGGGGTCGTCCGCGTTGCCGGTGATGCCCAATCGGCCGTGGTGGTGTAACCGGTGGTGGTGGGGGCAGAGCGCGACGAGGTTCCAGGTGTCGGTGGGGCCGCCGTCGAGCCAGTGGATGATGTGGTGCACTTCCAAGAACAGGTGGCGGTC
>JABDKP010000071.1 GCA_013002175.1 Ilumatobacter sp. | reverse complement strand
GCACGACATGGCGCGCCACATGCGCTTCGGCCACCTCGTGACCCGCGCCGAGTGGTCGAGCGCCGACGCGACGTGGACGGTCGAGGCGACCCGCAAGGAAAGCGGCGGCACCGTCACCTTCACCTGCAACTTCCTCTTCATGTGCAGCGGCTACTACTCCTACAAGGGCGGCTACACCCCCGAGTTCGCGGGCCGCGAGCGCTTCGAGGGCCAGATCGTCCACCCCCAGGACTGGCCCGACGACTTCGACTACGCCGGCAAGCGGGTCGTCATCATCGGCTCCGGTGCGACGGCGATGACCCTCGTCCCGGCAATGGCCGCCGACACCGAGCACATCACGATGCTCCAGCGCTCCCCCACCTACGTCGTCGCCCGCCCGGCCGAGGACATCATCGCCAACGCCCTCCGCAAGGTGCTGCCCGAGCGGCTCGCCTACCGGATCACCCGCAAGAAGAACGCCACGCTCGGCCAGCTGTTCTACGACCGCACCCGCAAGCAGCCGGCGAAGGTCAAGGAGCAACTGCTCGGCTTCACCCGCGATGCCATCGGCGACGAGATGGTCGAGCAGCACTTCACGCCGTCGTACAACCCTTGGGACCAGCGCCTGTGCCTGATCCCCGACGGCGATCTCTACGACGCCCTCAACTCCGGCAAGGCGTCGGTCGTCACCGACCGGATCGACACGTTCGACGAACACAGCATCGTGCTGGAGTCGGGCGACCGGCTCGACGCCGACGTCGTCATCACCGCCACCGGGCTGCAGCTCGTCACCGTCGGCGAGATGGACTTCACGGTCGACGGGCACCAGGTCGACTTCTCCGAGACGTGGACGTACAAGGGTCTCGCCTACAGCGACATCCCCAACATGGTGTCGTCGTTCGGGTTCATCAACGCCTCGTGGACGCTGCGCTCCGACATGACCTGCGACTTCGTGTGCCGACTGCTCAACCACATGCGCGACACCGGCGCCGACTACTGCGTCCCCCGCCTGCGCCCCTCCGATCACGACATGCCGCACCGGCCGTACATCGACGACTTCTCGTCGGGCTACATGCAGCGGATGATGGCGATGCTGCCCAAGCAAGGCGACCGGGAGCCGTGGCTCAACACCCAGCGCTACCACAGCGACCTCAAGCTGATCGCCAAAGCGCCCGTCGACGGCGACGACGTGATGCAGTTCTGTCGGGCGCCGGCCGAGCAACCGGTCGGATCCGCAGTCGGCAGCGGCGCTACAGCGAGCTGACGAACTCGTCGAGCGCAGCGTTCGTCGCCGCGGGCGCTTCCTGCTGCACCCAGTGGCCGGCCCCGGGCACGATCGTGCCGCCCCTGAAGTCGTCGCAGAACGGACCCGAGTCGGCGAACACGTCGACGCCCTGCACGAAGTTCCTGACCGGGTCGAGCTCGCCACCGATGAACGCCGCCGGCTGCCCGATGGTGGCTCTCGGTTCCGTCTGGGTCCCGAGCTGCTCCGCGTCGAGACCTTGTGCCCGATATCGGTTGAGCGGCCCCGTCCATCCGCCCGCCTCGAACGCCTCGGCGTAGACCGCCTGATCCTCGGGCGTCGACCAGGCGGGGAACGGATCGGGGTCGATCAGGCCATCGAGCATCGTGGCGTCCCTCGGCTTGTCCTTGATCAGGCCGCCCCGTCCGTCCGCGGACGCGCTGTACCAGATCATCCTCAGCGAGCGTGCGTGATCGGCGGAGAGTTCGGCTTCTGCGATGCCGGGCGGCTGGAAATACCGCATGTAGAAGAACCGGTCGGGGTAGAGCGCCTCCCAGAGCTCCATCGCGGAGACCGGGCCGACCGGTCGATACGGCACGCTCAGCCCGGCGACCGCGGACACCCGATCGGGATGGAGTCGAGCCGTCTGGTACACGATCGGTGCGCCCCAGTCATGGCCGATCGCGATCGCCGCCCCGTCATCGCTCAGTGCGTCGATCACCGCCGCCGCGTCTCCGGCGAGCTCGCGCAACGTGTAGCGCTCGACCTCGGGGGGCTTGGAGCTGCCGCCGTAGCCACGAACGTCCATCGCTGCCACGGTGAACCGATCGGCGAAGTGCGTCATCTGGTGCCGCCACGAGTACCAGAGCTCCGGCCAGCCATGTACGAACAGCATCAGCGGGCCCTCACCGGCGACGGCCACCCGAAGGTCGACGTCGCCGTTCGTCACCGTCTCGAACCGGTGCTCGACCATCCCCGTCTTCATGTCGGGAGTCTCACACCTCCGCTGCGATCACCGCTGATCAGACCGGGCCCGTCAGATCGCGATCGAGCTCGATCCCGAACCGGTCCCGCAACGCCCGCAACCTCTCGTTCGGCGTGAGTGCGGTCTCGCGCCGCTCGCCGGAGACCGTCGTCTCGATCAGACGCTCGCCGGAGACGGTCAGGCGTCCGTCGGCCGTCAACAGGCTGCACACGGGTCGCTGGCGGAAGTGGCTGTCGGGTGCGTGCTGCTGCTCGTGGTTCATCGCCTCGAACGCCGCCAGCGGCTGCGGCGTCGCAGCGAAGACGTACTTCGCTGACCAGTCGGGCGGCGCCGATGCGTC
>JABDKP010000048.1 GCA_013002175.1 Ilumatobacter sp. | reverse complement strand
TCGGCGAGAACGGACGGCCGTAGTTGAGGATGAAGCGGACCTCCTCCTCGCTGAACTTGTAGTAGATCGTGTTGATCGCCGGCGCCTTCCAGCTCACGGCCCGCACCTCGCCCGTGGCCGGGTCGGTGAGGTTGTACGGCGCCGCGCCACCGCCGCCGTTCATGCCGCCGTGGCAACCGGCGCAGTTGAAACCGCCGTCGGCCGTGGGGGCGAAGAGCCGCGAGCCCCACTCGACGAACTGCTCCTCTTTGGCCTCCTGGGCACCGACGAGACGCGACGGCTCGAGCACCCAGTACAGCGGCAGACCGACGACGACCACGACGAGCAGGATCACGCCGATACCGAGCACTCGCGTCAGCCGAGGACCTTCGAGCTCCTCGTCCTCGTAGTACTTCTTGCGGTTCGGCGCCATCTCGACTTCGGAGCCGAGCTCCTCGCGGGCCTGACGGAGGTTCAGGAACGCGTAGACGACCCAGCCGCCGACGATGACCGCGAACAACAGCCAGGCGATCGAGGTGGAAGTGAGTGCGATCATCGGCGGTGGGTGGCTCCAGGTGAAGTTGGGACGGTGCAGGGACGGTACATCAGTGGTCGGAGGCCCCGACGCAGTTGGGACCCTCGGCCTCTTGCCCGGTCGTGTTGGTGCCGATCGCGGCGCCCTGCACGATCACGCCGGTGTCGACGGTGACCTCTTCGGCCGCCGAGAACTCCAGCGGGAAGTGGTCCATCCCGCGCGGCGCCGGACCACCCTTCTTCTCCCCGACCCGGTTGTACTGCGAGCCGTGGCAGCCGCACTCGAACCACTGGCTCGACACGCACTGCGGCACGCGGCAGCCGAGGTGAGGGCACTTCTGGTAGGAGGCGATGAACCCGCGCTCGATGCCGGGCATCAGGCTGTCGGCGTAGACCTCTTCGGCCTTCGAGATCGCCTCCGAGGGGTACTCGGTGATCCAGGCCCGGGCCTCGGGGGCGTAGAAGAAGCCATTGCCCGTGCGGATGCCGGCGGTGATGTCGGCGACCCGCCCGATCGGCACCTTGCCGCCGAAACCGCCGGTCTTGGTCGGCCACAGGAACGCCACGAAGCTCGCCGCGGAGAAGGTGCCGATGCCCGCGGCCATCAGCGAGATCGTGGCGCGATTGAAGAACTGCCGACGGCTGACGCCGATCGCATCGGGATCGGGCGGCGACCACGGCGTGAGGCCCGTGTCGCTCGTGACCGGTGCGAGACCCGCGCCGACGCCCGTTCGGGCTTCGACGCCTTCGGCTTCGGCGTCGGCGGCGGTGCGTTCGGCGGCGACGGCGGCCTTCCGGCGCTCGCGGGCCGACTCGTCACGGCGGACGGTCTCGGCGCTGAGCGCGCCGGCGCCGCGCACGTCGGACCGGCGGGCGAGGGTCAAGAACGCGATGGCTGCCAGCACGACGGCTGCGCCGATGGCGATGATGACGATGGCGGTTGCATTCATGGTGGTGTCTCCTTACCGACCGATACGAGCGCGACACGCCGTTCGGTTTCGGTGACCAGGCATCGTTTCGTCGGTGTTCATCACAGCTCGAAGAACAGGCCGTCGCGCCAGGGCAGGGTGAAGTTGAAGCCGGGCCCCCGGAAGAACGAGCCGATCATCACGAGCACCGCCCAGAACATGAGGTGCACGGTCATCAGCGAGATCGCGAACTTGCGGTCCTCGGGCTTGTTCGAGGGGTTCTTGTCGATGTACGGGGCGAAGATCAGGACGATCAGACCGACGCCGGGGATGGTGACGCCCGCGACCATCGGGTGGAACATCGTCAGCAGTTCCTGCAGGCCGAGGAAGTACCACGGCGCCTTCGACGGGTTGGGGGTCTGGTTGGGGTTCGAGAGCTGGAGCAACGGCGCGTTGACCCAGATCGAGAACAGGAACGTGAACGCCGTGCAGGCGAGCGCAGCGACGAACTCGGCCGCGAGCAGGTGCGGCCAGGTGTGGACCTTGTCGACCGGCTGGGCCTTGACGTCCTGGATCGAACCGGACTTGACGACGGTGAGCAGACGCTGGGTGTGGCCGCCGGGGCCGGCACCGATCGGCACGCCGCCGCCGCCGGGCGTGGCCTGGACGACCGACGCGACCTTGTCCTGCACGGCGACGCCGCCACCCGAGTCGGACGATTCGGCATCGCCACCGGCGGCCTTCTCCTTGGCGGCCTTGCTGCGCTGCAGCAGGTGCTCCGGGATGCGCGAGTCGCCGGCCGGCTCGGCGGCAGGTTCGCCGGCCGGCTCGGACGGCCCAGACTTCTCGCGAGCTTCCTTGGCCCGCTTCAACAGATGCTCCGGAATCTCGGTCATGACGTGATGTCCTCCAGTGCGAGCGACGGAGCGCTGGCGAGGGAGCGGTCGACTGCGGCCTGCGCGGCCGGGGAACGCCTCACAACGGCCCCGAGATGCCGCCGTCCTTGCGGACTCTCCAGAAGTGGACGGCCATGAAGATGACGGTGATGAAGGGGAAGAAGAGCACGTGCAGCACATACCACCGCAGCAGCGTCTCCGAGCCGATCTCC
>JABDKP010000035.1 GCA_013002175.1 Ilumatobacter sp. | reverse complement strand
GCCAACGGCGTCCTCTGCGAGGACGACGGGCCGGGCCGGCGGTCGCCGCGATGAGCCTGCGCCGGCTGTTGCAGACCCACCTCGGCCCGTACCGAAGCCTGCTGATCGTGGTCGTCGTGCTCCAGGGCGTGCAGACCGGCGCGTCGCTGATGCTGCCGTCGCTCAACGCCGACCTCATCGACAACGGCGTGCTGCAGGGCGACAACGGCTACATCTGGCGGACCGGCGCGATCATGATCGGCTTCACCGTCGTGCAGATCGTCTTCTCGGCGGGCGCGGTGTGGTTCGGCGCGCGGGCTGCGATGAGCTTCGGACGCGACATCCGTCGCGACATCTTCCACACGGTGACGAGCTTCTCGGCGCAGGAGGTGGGCCGATTCGGCGCGCCCTCGCTGATCACCCGGATCACCAACGACGTGCAGCAGGTGATGATGCTCGTCGTGCTCGCCTGCACGATGATGATCGCCGCGCCGATGACGATGGTGATCGGCATCTTCTTCGCGATCCGGGAGGACATCGGCCTGTCGGTGATCCTGCTGGTGGCGATCCCCGCAGCGGTCGTGTTGCTCGGGCAAGTCGTGATCCGGATGGTGCCGGCGTTCCAGCTGATGCAGGGTCGGATCGACAAGGTCAACAGCGTGTTGCGCGAGCAGATCACCGGCATCCGTGTCGTGCGGGCGTTCGTCCGCGAGCCCGAGGAGGCCGCCCGCTTCGCCGCCGCGAACGGCGAGCTGACCGCCACGTCCTTGCGAGCGGGCCGGATCATGGCGTCGATGTTCCCGACCGTGATGCTGATCATCAACGCGTCGAGCATCGCGGTGCTGTGGCTCGGTGCCGATCGCATCGCATCCGGTGAGATGCAGCTCGGATCGCTCGTCGCGTACCTCAGCTACCTCGTCCAGATCCTGATCGCCGTCGTGATGCTGACGTTCATGGTGTCGATGCTGCCGCGGGCGTCGGTCGCCGCCGGCCGCATCGTCGAGGTGCTCGACACCGAGTCGTCGGTGGCACCGCCCGCCGTGCCGGTCACCACCGTTTCCGAACACGGCACGCTCGAGTTCCGCGACGTGTCGTTCACGTATCCCGGCGCCGAGGTCGGCGTGCTGACCGACGTCTCGTTCCGGCTCGTCGCCGGCCAGACGACCGCGGTGATCGGCAGTACGGGGTCGGGCAAGTCGACGCTCGTCAATCTCGTCCCGCGTCTCTTCGACGCGACGTCGGGCGCGGTGCTCGTCGACGGCGTCGACGTCCGCGAACTCGACCCGGACCTGCTGTGGAGCAACGTCGGGTACGTGCCGCAGAAGCCGTACCTCTTCTCGGGGACCGTCGCGTCGAACCTGCGCTACGGCCGCCCCGACGCGACCGATGCCGAGCTGTGGGATGCCCTCGAGATCGCGCAGGCGTCGTCGTTCGTCCAGGCGATGCCCGACGGGCTGAACAGCCCGATCGCGCAGGGCGGCAGCAACGTGTCCGGCGGCCAACGTCAGCGTCTCTCGATCGCCCGGGCGATCGTGGTGCGACCCGAGCTGTACGTGTTCGACGACTCGTTCTCCGCGCTCGACCTCGCGACCGACGCGCGGCTGCGGCTGGCCCTGCGGCCGCACATCCGCGATGCCGGCGTGCTGATCGTCGCCCAGCGCGTGTCGACGATCGCGGACGCGGACCAGATCCTGGTGCTCGAAGACGGCCGGATCGTCGGCCGCGGGCGCCACGACGCGCTGATCGACAGCTGCCCGACGTACGCCGAGATCGTGGCGTCGCAGCTCGGGGAGCCGGTCGCATGACCGACACCACGTCCACCAACGGTGACTCCGGCAGATCGTCCGACGAGGCGATCATCGCCACGACCGGCAACGAGGCGCGGCGGCAGAGCTGGGGGCCGAGTGGCGGCGCCGGGATGCCCGTCGAGAAGAGCGCCGCGTTCGGCGCAACGCTGCGCCGGCTCGGCGAGATCCTCGGCGCGGAACGGCGACGGCTGCTCGGTGTGCTCGCGCTCACCGCCGCCAGCGTCGCGCTCGTCGTCGTCGGCCCCCGGCTGCTCGGGCAGGCGACCGACATCATCGTCCAGGGCGTGATCGACCAGCGGCAGGGAGGCGCGGGAATCGACTTCGGACGCCTGCACCGCAAACTCGCGTTCATCGTGGCGCTGTACGTCACGTCGTGGGGCCTCGCCTACAGCCAGGCCTACATCCTGGCCGGGGTGATCCAGCGGTCGATGTACAACCTGCGCGACGCCGTCGAACGCAAGATCAACCGGCTCCCGCTGAACTACATCGACGCCCAACCGCGCGGCGACCTGCTCAGCCGGGTGACCAACGACATCGACAACCTCGCCCAGGGGTTGCAGCAGACCGTCAGCTCGATCGTCACGTCGCTGCTGACCCTGTTGGGAGTCACGGTGATGATGTACACGATCTCGCCGCTGCTCGCGTCGATCGCGCTGACGACCGTGCCGATCTCGGTGCTGCTGATCAGGGTCATCGGTGGCACGGCCCGGCCGCGGTTCCTGCAGCAGTGGCGGCACACCGGCGCCGTCAACGCACAAGCCGAAGAAGTGTTCACCGGGCACGCGATCGTCAAGAGCTTCGGGCGCCAGCGCGAAGCGGAAGCCCGGTTCCGTGAGGACAACGACCAGCTGTACGAGGCGAGCTTCCTGGCGCAGTTCGTCTCGAGCCTGATTCAGCCCGCGATGCTCTTCATGGGGAACATCCAGTACGTCGTGATCGCGGTCGTCGGCGGCATCCGCATCTCGGCGGGCGCGATCAGCATCGGCGACATGCAGGCGATGATCCAGTACGCCCGCAACTTCTCCGAACCCCTGTCGCGGATGGCGAGCATGGCGACCACGTTCCAGTCAGGCATCGCCTCGCTCGAGCGGGTGCTCGAACTGCTCGACGCGGAGGAGCAGACCGCCGAGCAGGCGGACACCGTCGATCCGCCGCCGGCACGCGGCCGGATCGTGTTCGACGACGTGCACTTCTCATACCTCCCCGACGCCCCGCTGATCGAGGGCCTGAACGTCGTCGCCGAGCCGGGCCAGACGATCGCAATCGTCGGGCCGACGGGCGCCGGCAAGACGACGCTCGTCAACCTGCTGATGCGGTTCTACGACCTCGACGCCGGCACGATCAGCCTCGACGGGCGCGACATCGCCGGGTTCCCGCGGCGCGAGCTGCGCTCGAAGGTCGGGATGGTGTTACAGGACACGTGGCTGTTCGGCGGCACGATCCGCGAGAACCTGCGCTACGGCAACCCTGATGCCACCGACGACCAGATCATGGAGGCGGCCCGCGTCACGTACGTCGACCGGTTCGTGCACTCGCTGCCCGACGGCTACGACACGGTGCTGAACGACGAGGGCGACAACATCAGCGCCGGCGAGAAGCAGTTGCTCACGATCGCCCGGGCGTTCCTCGCCGATCCGTCGATCCTGATCCTCGACGAGGCAACCAGCTCGGTCGACACCCGCACCGAGGTGCTGATCCAGGAGGCGATGAACGCGCTGCGGGCGCAGCGGACGAGCTTCGTGATCGCCCACCGACTGTCGACGATCCGCGGCGCCGACGTGATCCTCGTGATGGAGGACGGTCGCATCGTCGAGCAGGGCAACCACGACGAACTGCTGCACTTCGATGGCGCCTACAGCCGTCTCTACAACGCCCAGTTCGCCGGCCAGGCGATCTAGCGCGCCGGTGTCAGCGGCTCACGGTTCGTAGTACCCGGTGATGTCGATGATGACGTGCGCCCTGGCGCCCGGGGTGCCACCGACGGTGAGGTGCACCCAACCCGGAGTCATGAATCCGGGGACATCTCCGGCGGTACCGAGCAGCACGGACCCCCCGTTGCCGACCGTCTGACCCGATGTCGTCCAGTTGACCGCAGCCGTCTGCTGCGCCGCAGCAGCTTCGTGCGTGCCGGCCAACGTGATGAAGCCCGCTCCCTCGGTCTGGTCGACAGTCAGGTTGTAGGTGACCGCGGTGGCGGTCGCCGGAATCTGCGGGACGGAAATCTGCTGGAAGGACACCTCGTTTGTTGCCACCCTGACCGGTTGCACGTATCCCTGCCCCAGCTTCGGGACCCGTTGATCGGGCGGGACGTCGAGGGTGGGGAGCGCGTTCCGGCTGTCGTATGCCCGGTACGACTCGATCGGAACGTACGAACTCTTCGGGCCGGCCTTCGCCAACGCGCCCGCCTCGTCATTCACAGGAGGTGCGGCGAGGGCCGACCCCACGAGCGACCCTCCGATCACAAGCCCGACGGCCAGCAGTCCGCTGCGGATGAATCGTGTGTAGCTCATGATCCGACCCTATGTCATTGCGACGCGGGCCCGACCGGAGCGGCACGGGTCAGGGGGGCGTGGGCAGGCCGCGGGTGGCGGCGACGTCGGCGTCGCGCACGCGCCAGCTGAGCAGCGCGGCCGGCACGATCAGCAGCCCACACGTGAGGAAGCCCCACTGGTAGGCAGCCAGCCGGTCCGCGGCGGGCGCAGCGTCGCCGCCGACCGCCGCCAGCCGCGCCGAGATGACGGTGACCGCGAGCGCGACACCGGCGGTGTACGCGACCTGACGGCCGGTGTTGAACACCGACGTCGCCCGGCCGGTGTCGGCGATCGACGTCGTCGCGTAGACCGCGGTCTGGATCGACACGAAGACCACCCCGACCGACGCGCCGCGGGCGAATGACAGCAGCCCGATCACCGACACCGGCGTGGCGAGGGTCGTCAACGCGAACGCGCCGGTGCAGACCGCGGTGGCCGCCGACCCTGCGACCATCAGCCGGCGTGGCCCGATCACCCGGTACAGCCGCCGCCCGAGCAGGTTGGACACGAGGAAGATGCCGACCGCCTGCGGTGCCTGGGCGAGGCCCGACGTCGTCGCGGAGAACCCGCGCAGCGTCTGCATGTAGAGCGGGATGACGATGATCCACCCGAAGAACCCGGCGTACAGGAACGGGGCGGCCACGTTGACCCGGCGGAAGTGGTGGTCCTGGAGCAGCCGGAGCTTGAGCATCGGCTCGTCCAGTCGGAGCTCGACGACGACGAGCGCGATCGCCGCGACGACGCCGACGAGGCCGAACGCCAGCACCCGGGGCGACGTCCACCCCTGCTCGGGACCGGTCGAGAGCGTGTACACGAGCGTCGTGACGGCGGTCGCGGACAGCACGAAACC
>JABDKP010000028.1 GCA_013002175.1 Ilumatobacter sp. | reverse complement strand
GCCCGGGTCGGCGACCGGCGGCGCGTTGTCCGACACCGACACGTCGAAGGTGTCACAGCCCGCGCCGTCGTCGTCCTGCACGCAGATCGTGACCGTGTAGGTCCCGTTGACGGGGTACTGGTGCCCGGCGGACATCGTCAGCTCGCCAGTGGCCTGGTTCACGATGAGGGGCTCGACCGCCGAGCCGTCGCCCCAGTCGACCGTGGCGGTCCACGGCGCGTCGTCGCCCGGGTCGAAGAAGCTCATGCGACTCTGCACCAACGTCCCGCCCGACACCAGGTTCCGGTCAATGCCGGCATCGACGACCGGGAGAACGTTGTCGACCACGAGTTGTTGGGTGTCGCACAGGTCGACCGGCCCGTCGGTGGTGGTGCCGGTGATGCAGACCTCGACGGCGAAGGTGCCGTCCTGGGGGAAGTCACGGGCGACTGCAACCGGGAAGATGGAGAACGGGCTCACGTCGGGTGCGAGGCCGTCGCCCCAGTCGACCGTGGTCGTGAGGTCACCACCGGGGTTGAAGAAGTCGACGGTGACCGTGGCGGTTCCACCTTCGGGAATCGGTGAGGTGACCTCGGCCGCGAAGGCGCTGACGGTGGCGGTGTCCCAGTCCCAGTTGCCGGCCTCGTCGTACACGATCAACCACACCCGGAACGAGCCATTCTGGGTGGTGACGAACTCGGGCGTGGGTCCGGTGGCGCCGATGAGACTGGCGGGCGGGCTGGGCGCGACGTACCACTGCCACTCAGCGATGACACCGCTGTCGTCGGACGACCCGGTCCCGTCGAGGAACAGCTGATCGCTGCACGGGCCCACCGGGCAGGCGATGGCCTCGTACGGCCCCCCTGCGTCTGCAATCGGAGGCACACAGTCTTGGGTGAGCGGGTCGCATTCGAAGACCGGAGTGTTGATGAAGACCGTGGTTGTGTCGGTGGCGCCTCTCGGGGCGAGCGCAGGATCCGGTGGCGCCCCGAGCGGGCGGAAGTCGACGATCGTGTAGGTGAAGCGCGCCGGCCCGTCGTAGCCGGGTGGCGGTGTGTACGTGCAGTCGGTGTCGGTGCAGGTCACGGATCCGCCGGGTTCTGGCTGCGTCCACGAGTCGATCCGGATGCCGTCGGGTGGCGACACCGAGCTGAAGTCCCGATCGAAGTCGTTGGCGAGCACCGGGATCACGGTCGGCGTGTCCATCGGCGCTGTTGCACCGTCGGACCACGCGTCGGGCGGATCGTTGACCTCGATCACGTCGATGGTCACGGTCGCGTGCGACTCGGGCGCCACGGGCTCGCCCTCCTCGCTGTTGGGCCGGTCGGTGATCGTGTACTCGAACGTGGCCGGGCCGTAGAAGTTGTTCGGTCCCTCGAACGTGAGGGTTGTGCGGTCGGCGCTGACGACGATGCTCGCGCCGGCCGGGTCGATCGCCGTGGCCGACAGGATCGTGATGTCGTCACCGTCGGGGTCGCTGTCGTTGGCGAGGACGTCGAGCACCGTCGGAACGTCCTCGTCGATGGTGAACGAGTCATCGTCGGCGACCGGCGGTTGGCTGGCGCCGGGCACGCAGGCCGTCGAGCTGAACGCCTCGAGGTTCTCGATCAGCGCGCCCGAGTTCTCGAAGGCGTCGGCACCGTCGAACACCGACAGGTACACGCTGTGTGCGCCGGTCGTGATGGGTGTGAACACCCGCAGCACCGGCGTGGCGCCGTTGTAGACCATGCCGGTGTCGGTGATCACCCGACCGGGGTCGAAGAAGGCGCCCTTCACGCTGAGGTAGTTGCCGTCGGGGTCGAACGCGAAGTTGTCGGGTGCGTCGATGGTCGCCCCGCTCACCGTCCAGGTGCTGGTGTCCAGCTCGGCGAGGAAGCCGTCGTTGTAGGGCTTGTTCACGAAGTCCGGGAACTCCTCGGATGCGAACACCACGTCGAAGGCCAGGCAGTCGAGCGGAGCTTCACCGGCACCGGGCGCCGGAATGTCGACGTCGAGACGCAGGACCGACACGTCGAAGGCGCCCCGGAAGCTGGTTCCGAGGGCGTCGTTGGCGGTGTCGCCGGGCACGCCGTCGACGGCGATTCCGGTGCTCATGTGCAGCAGGGTGCCGGTCGGAGGCAGGATCGGCGTCAGGTCGGCGCCGGCGGTCTCGCTGGCGCCGGGGTCGGCGCACTCGATCCACGCGTACCCGGTGACCAGGCCCGACTCGGCGAAGGCCGGCGTCGGGTCGA
>JABDKP010000011.1 GCA_013002175.1 Ilumatobacter sp. | reverse complement strand
AGGCAGGGGTCAGACACCTGCCTGACCCCTGCCTGACCCCTGCCTGACCCCTGTGGGCGTGTGGGGTACGGTTGGGAGCGATGACCGACCAGCGTTGAGCCCCCGTCCGTTCGCACTCCGAAAGGCGCCTCATGGCCGCATCGCTCATCGCTCGTTCCCTCACCGTCACCCGTGGACCGCAGCTCGTCCTGGACGCGGTCGACCTGACGCTCAGCCCCGGCGATCGTGTCGGTCTCGTCGGGCCGAACGGCGTCGGCAAGTCGACGCTGCTGCACGCGCTCGCCGGGTGGGTCGACCTCGACCGTGGCCGCGTCGAGCTCGCGCCGCCGACAGCGACCGTCGGTCTGCTCCCGCAGGAGCCGGTGCGCTCGGCCACCGAGACGGTCCGTGAGTTCCTCGCCCGACGGACCGGCGTGGCCGCCGCGCAGACGGAACTCGACCGCGCCGTCGAGGATCTCGCGGGAGGCGCCGCTGGTGCCGAGGACCGGTACTCGGTGGCGCTCGAACGGTGGCTCGGCCTCGGCGCTGCGGACTTCGCCTCGCGGGTCGGCGAGACCTGGGCGGGCCTCGGCCTTTCGTCGACGCTGCTCGACCAGGCGACGGCGACCCTGTCCGGGGGCGAAGCGGCGCGTTCGTCGCTGGCGTCGCTGCTGCTCGCCCGTTTCGATGTACTGCTGCTCGACGAACCGACCAACGACCTCGACCTCGACGGACTCCGCCGGCTGGAGGAGTTGGTGGTCGGCCTCGATGCCCCGGTCGTGCTCGTCAGCCACGACCGCACGTTTCTCGAACGGACGATCACCGACGTCGTCGAGATCGACCATCACGATCATCGGACGAACCGGTTCGCGGGTGGGTGGTCGGCGTTCCTCGCCGAGCGGGAACTCGCTCGCCAGCACGCGAGGCAGCGCTACGAGGAGTTCGACGGCCGGCGTCAGCGGTTGCTCGATCGGGCCCAGCGCGAGCGGGAGTGGGCGTCGCAGGGCCAGGCGAAGGTACGCACGTCCGGTGAGAACGACAAGCACATTCGCAACTTCAAGATCAACCAGACCGAACAGCTCGCAGGGAGGGCGGCGCGGACGAAGCGCGCCGTCGAGCGGCTCGACGTGGTCGATGAACCGCGTGAGGCGTGGCAGCTCCGGCTGGAGATCCCCGCGACCGAGCGCAGCGGCGATGTGGTCGTCGTCCTCGACGGCGCGGTCGTCGAGCGTGAACGCTTCCGGCTCGGGCCGGTCGATCTGACGGTTGCGTACGGCGACCGCATCGCCCTCGTCGGCCCGAACGGCGCCGGCAAGTCGACGTTGATCGACCTGATGCTCGGTCGGGTCGAGCCCGATGACGGCTCGGTGCGTCGAGGCCGCAGCGTACGCGTCGGCGAGATCGAGCAGACCCGGACGCAACTGCTCGGCGCTGACACGGTGGTCGAGTCGTTCATCGCGGCCGCTGCGCGACGCAGCGTGGCGATGGCGGTCGTCGAGGCCCGCACCTTGCTGGCAAAGTTCGGCATCGGAGCCGAGCACGTCAATCGACCTGCGGTGTCGTTGTCGCCGGGTGAGCGGACGCGGACGTCGCTGGCGCTGCTGATGGCGACAGGCGCCAACCTGCTCGTGCTCGACGAACCGACCAATCACCTCGACATCGAGGCGATCGAGCAGCTCGAACAGGCGCTCGACACGTTCGGCGGCACGGTCGTGCTCGTCACCCACGATCGGGCACTGTTCGAGCGGGTCCGAATCACCCGCACGATCGACGTTGTCAGCGGCCGCTGCACAGAGCGACGCTGAACCGCCGTCGGTGGCCGTTCCGGGGGATCGGGCCTGGTAGTGCTCAAGTTCCTGGGAAGAAGTGTCGATACGTCTGGCAGGAGCGAAGCGATCTCCGTACCGTCGGAATCCGTGAGTCGTCCGTCCGGCTCGCCTTCGTTCAGCGACCACCCGGGCACGCCGGGTGACAGAGACGACCAGGCAGGACATGGACGGGCAGCAACACGACAGGCACGGGTGGGTCGAGCGACCCGTCGCAGCGCGCGCCGTCGGTGCCACGGTGTACATCGTGCCGTTCGTCGCGTCGGTCGTCGCCGCGTTCATGCTCTCCTCGGCGCTGCCCCCGGCACCCACGGTCGGGTGGGGGATCATCCGCTGGCTCGGCATCGCCGCACTGTCGACGATCGTGCTCGTCGCCGTCGAACGACAGACCCGGCGGCTGCTGCCGCTGCGGGCGCTGCTGGGGATGACGCTCGCGTTCCCCGACCGTGCGCCGTCGCGCTTCAGGATCGCCTCCCGGACCGGCACGACGAACCAACTGCGCGAGCGGCTCGAGGACGCGCGTGCGGGGCGTCTCGGTGACACGCCGAGCGAGGCGGCCGAGCGGTTGCTCGAACTGGTCGGGATGCTCAGCCTGCACGACCGCACGACGCGGGGCCACTCCGAGCGGGTCCGCGCGTACACCCACCTGATCGCCGAGGAGTTGGGGGTCAGCGGTCAGGAGCTCGATCGCCTGCGATGGGCCGGTCTGCTGCACGACGTCGGGAAGCTCGCGATCTCCGGTGAGATCCTGAACAAGCCCGGACGGTTGACCACCGAGGAGTATGACGTCATCAAGACCCATGCGATGGAGGGCAAGCGGCTGGTCGCGCCGCTGGCGGACTGGCTGGGCGAGTCGGTGCGCGCCGTCTGGGAACACCACGAGCGCTGGGACGGCAAGGGCTACCCGGTCGGCCTCGCCGGCTCGGACATCTCGCTCGCGGCGCGGGTCGTCGCGGTTGCGGACACCTACGACGTGATGACGTCGGTTCGTTCGTACAAGTCGGCGAGTTCGCCGGCTGCGGCCCGAGCCGAACTCGCACGGTGCGCGGGCACACAGTTCGACCCGGAGTGCGTGCGGGCGTTCCTCGCGGTGTCGGTCAGCCGTCGCCGAGGCACGATGGGCCCGCTGTCCTGGGTTGCGCAGCTGTCGCTCTTCCCGCAGTCGATCGCTGCGCAGGCGGGCCCGGTCCTGGCGACGACGGCAGCCGTGACAGCAGGCGCTGCGGCGGGCAGTGTCGGGATGGCCGCAGGACCGATCGAGGTCGTCACGGCCCACGAGCAGCTGCCTGCAGCGGTCGAACCGCGCCTGAGCGACGAGGTCTTCGATCTGATCAGCCCGTCCGCGACGATCGTGATGGTCGACACCGCCGCTGCGACGACATCGGACGCCACCGACCCGACCAGAGGCGCCGGGGCGGCGGGTGAGGGTGCGTCGAACGATGCGCTCGCGCCGCCACCGGCCGTGACTCCGGATCCGGTGTTCGGCCAGAGTGCGTCCGAGCCGGCCAGCAGCGGCGAACTCCCGGCGGACACCGTTCCAGTTGGGAACTCGGTCGTGGCCGGCCCGCCGGCGGTCGCCCCCGTGTCGCCCGGCGCGACGACCTCTCCGCCGACCGTCGTGGCGACCTCGCCCGTCGACCCCCCGACCGCAGTGGCGGCCACGCCGCCGGGCACGACGGTGCCCTCGATGACCCTCCCCGCCACGACCGTCCCCCCGACGGCCGTGCCGCCGGCGACCGTCCCCCCGACGGCCGTGCCGCCGACGACGGTGCCGACGACGACGGTGCCCCCCACGACGGTGCCCCCGACGACGGTGCCCCCGACGACGGTGCCCCCGGCGCCGATCAGCGGGGAGTTCTTCCTCGCATCGTCGGGCGTCGGCCCAGTCGCGTCGAGCGAGATCCTCCCGATGTCGATGTCGCCGCCGATCGAGTACTGGCTGTACAACTACGACACCGACCGCGACAACGACGAGGGCCTCGCGCTCGAAGCGAGCGAGGACGGTGTCAATGCCCGGGATGCGGACGAGGTGCAGGCATTCCGCCACCCCCTCACCGGCACCGTCGACGGCGGGATCACCGCCAAGCTGTACGTCGCCGCCGAGGACTTCGAGCGCGAGGACATCGCGGTCGAAGTCAGCGTGCGGCGGTGCGACGCGAGCGGCACGTGTGAAGAGTTGGCCCGCAGGAACAAGACGGTCAGCAACGCCCGCTACTTCAAGTCGTTGAACGTCTCGCTCGGCTCGGTCCAGGCGAAGTTCGCACCAGGCGACGAGATCGAGCTGCGCGTCGCCACCCTGGAGGAGTCCGAGGCGGACATGTGGCTCGCGTACGGCACCACTGTCTTCCCGAGCAGCCTGACCTTCGGCGACTGACGCGGGCGCCGACGCGGCGAGCGCTCGCGGGTGAGGGTTCGTCGCATAGGTTGGGTCGCCGTGAGCGACGACCAACAGCCCGGGGCCGGACCGAGCAACCTCAGTGCACAGTTCGCGGCGAGCACCGAGGACGTCGCCGACATGTACGACGGCTGGGCGGATTCCTACGACGACGACCTCGACGGCTGGGACTACACCGTCCCCGATCGGCTTGCGGCTCGGCTCGCGGCGGCCGGGCTGCTCGACGGTGAGGTCCTCGACGCCGGCTGCGGCACCGGCCGTTCCGGCGTGGCGTTGCGCGAGGCCGGTGCGACGAACGTGCTCGGCGCCGACCTGTCGCCGGCGTCGCTGCTCGTGGCCGAGCGCCGCGGGGTGTACCGCTCGACGATGGCGGTCGACCTCAAGCAGCCGCTGCCGTTCGTCGACGACCGGTTCATCGCTGCGATGTCCGCCGGCGTGTTCTCCTATGTCGGCGATCCGGAACCGGTGCTGCGCGAGTTGCTGCGCGTCGTGCGCGCCGGGGGAGTGGTGACGTTCAGTCAACGCACCGATCTGTGGCCGATGTACGACTGCGACGCCGTGATCGCGCGACTCGTCGACGAGGGTGTGTGCACGGCGGACGTTTCCGGCCCGCTGCCGTACCTGCCGCTGCACCCCGAGTTCGGCGACGAGATCGGCGTCATCGAGACCACGTTGACCGTCGCCTGAGCGCGGCAGGCGGTCTAGATCTCGCTCACCGTGAAATCCGGACCCAATGCGTCCTGCATCGTGCGGTAAGCCTGACTGGGGCTCACCATGGTCTCGTCGAAGATGACGACTGTCAGGACCTGCCGCTCCAGCGTCGTCTCGGACTCCGCAATGGCCGAGACGATCGCCTTGAACGATTCCTCCTGCGGCACTGTTGCGACGCCGGCACCGAGGAGCGGTATCCAGAGCGCTCCCACGCGGAGCGCCTCCGCGCAGCGAAGGGCATCGCTCACCGAACAACGCACGTCGTGTGGTGTGATCTCGTACTCGCCCGATCTGCCGATCTGCAGCGCCGCAGCGTGGAACACGTAGTGGATCGGCAAGTTGCCTGCCGACGTGACAGCGCAGGAACCCTGGTCGATTGGACCGAGCTTGGAGAGTTCGTTCAAGAGAAAGCGCGGTCCGGCCTTGGTCAGGAGGCGCAACGCCACTCCGCCGCCCGCGCTGATCGTCGTGTCCTCTGGGCTGATCACGGCGGTTCTCGTCGTCGCGAATTCGGTGTCACCGATCATCGACGAGCTCGTGATGTCGCCGTACGCAACTCGAATCTCGCGCCCGTCGTCGGCCGAAGCCCGAAGCACGTTTCTGGCCCCCTTGTCCGGCTGGTCGGCCTGCAACCCGAGCTTGCGTTGCGCGTCTTGGAGCTTGCGAATGTGCGTCTCGATGACGTCGGGGTCGAAATCCTGCTTGTGGAACGTCGCGTGCAGCCGCATCTCATGATCCAGGAACAACTGGGCGGAACGTCCCATGCTGTCGTCGCCGGATGTCTCGATGACTCTCAGCAGGAAGTTGCCGGAACCCCAGATCGGAAAGAATGAGCACGGGCGCTTGTCGCCGAACTGATTGTTCATGTCTGCGAGCAGCTCGACGAGCTGCTTGCTCACCGCACCACCCTCGATCGCCGCTTGGAGCCGGTCGATCTCTTCGGCTGCCGTAAGGTCGTTGGGCCGTAATGGCCCAACGAACACTCCCCACCGGACCCCCAGCGACAGCACGCGGGGATCGGTGGACGTCAGGATCGTCTTGACGAACTCGATGATGCTTTCCTCGTTGGCGGCTGACCCGAGCACGAGCATTCCCTTCGCCCGCAAGAAGTTGGCGATGTGGGGGCCGAAGAAGCCGGGGACCGATCGAGTCTCCGGACGCGTGTTCAAGATGTTGTGGGTGTCGTAGTCGCCGTGGAGCTTCATCACGAAGCACTTGTCGGGCTCCTCGTCCCAGTACTCCGCCTCCTCCGGCGTTCGGATTGCCTGGCATTCGGTCGTTCCCTGCTCGACGAAGGATTGTTCGAGCAGCTTGTCGAAGTTCGTGGTCAGGGCGGTTCTGAACAGAACGTCGCGCGCCATCAGGAGCGAGATCGCATGATGCGCGAAGGCCGGTCGAGCTCCCTTCAGTAGCTGCCGGAAGTACGCAACGCGCACCTCTGCGGAGCCGTAAGCGTCAAGGCACGCGGTGTACTTGCGCGTCGAGTCGTTCCAGCTCAGGGTCTCCTCGGCCCAGGCCTCGATGTCATCGACGTTGCGATCAGCTGTCAGCTTGTCGCGGATCTCGTCGCAGATCTCGCCGGCGAGCGGCACATCCGCCTCTCTCGAGACACCAGCACCGAGGAAGGCGACGTGCCGTCGGGGCGTTTCCCGAATCGCGTGGAGGACGTCTGCTTGGCCGAGCAGATCGATGTACGTGTTCAGAACCGCGCGCCGCATCCCGTCCCCTTTCTCTCCACATTGTCTAGTCGAGAGCGTCATCCGCTGCACCTGCGAGACGGCGGCAGGCGGTCGTCCCGCCCCGGCCCGGTCGACTGTGACACCCCCTCGGTAGCCTGAATTCATCGCAGCTCATCAGGTGCTGGAGGCGTTCTCGCCCGCCGTGCGTGAGTGGTTCGCGTCCTCGTTTCCGGCGCCGACCGAGCCGCAGGTCCAGGGCTGGCCGCACATCCGGGCCGGCGAGCACACGCTGATCTGCGCGCCGACGGGGTCCGGCAAGACGTTGACGTCGTTCCTCTCGTCGATCGACACGCTCACCACCACGCCCCGGCCGGAGGAGCGTTCGCACCGCACCCGGGTGCTGTACATCTCGCCGCTGCGGGCGCTGGCGTTCGACATCGAGAAGAACCTGCGCGCGCCCTTGAAGGGCATCGAGCTGGCCGCCGAGCGGCTGGGCGAGGGGTTCGTCGCGCCGACGGTCGGCATGCGCACCGGCGACACGCCGTCGAACGACCGCCAGAAGCTGATCCGCCGCCCGCCCGACCTGTTGATCACCACTCCGGAGTCGCTGTACCTGATGTGCACGTCGTCGGCACGCGAGACGCTCGTCGGCGTCGAGACGGTGATCGTCGACGAGATCCACGCGATGGCCACCACCAAGCGCGGCGCGCACCTCGCGCTCACGCTCGAACGGCTGGAGGAGATCACCGAGCGGCCGCCGCAGCGGATCGGCCTGTCCGCCACGCAGCGACCGCTCGAGGAGATCGCGGAGTTCCTCGGGGGGTACAGCGAACCGGGCGTGAAGCGGCCGGTGCGGATCGTCGACGCGGGCATCCGCAAGGACCTGGAGGTCGAGGTCGTCATCCCGGTGGAGGACATGTCGCAGCTCGGCAAGGTGGCCGCCGACCTGCCGACCGGCCCCGAGGTCGCCGCGCTCACCGAGCGGCGCTCGTCGATCTGGCCCAGCATCTACCCGGAGATCCTCACGCGGATCCTCGCCAACCGGTCCACGATCATCTTCTGCAACGCCCGCCGCGCCGCCGAGCGGTTGGCAGCGAAGCTCAACGAGCTGGCAGTGGAGGAGGGCGTGCCGGGCATCGTCGACCCCGAGACCGGGCTGATGGTCGAAGAACTCGTCAAGGCTCACCACGGCTCGCTCGCGCGTGAGCAGCGTGTCGTCATCGAAGACCAGCTGAAGCGCGGCGAGCTGCGGGCGATCGTCGCCACGTCGTCGCTCGAACTCGGCATCGACATGGGCGCGGTCGACCTCGTCATCCAGGTGGAGTCCCCGGGCGCCGTCAGCCGCGGATTGCAGCGCATCGGGCGCGCCGGTCACCAGGTCGGCGAGCCGTCGCGGGGCTCGATCTTCCCGAAGCATCGCGGCGACCTGCTCGAAGCGGCGATCGTCGTGCGCCGGATGCTCGACGGCCAGATCGAGTCCAGCCGGTACCTCCGCAACCCGCTCGACGTGCTCGCCCAGCAGATCGTCGCCCACCTCGCCGCGGTCGAGGAGGCGCCGGTCGCGGACGTCGCCACGCTCGTACGGCGGTGCGCCAACTTCGCCGAGATCTCCGACGACCTGCTGAACAACGTGCTCGACCTGCTGTCGGGCCGGTACCCCAGCGAGGAGTTCTCCGAGCTGCGCCCGCGCATCGTGTGGGACCGCGTCAACGACGTGCTGCGCGCCCGCGACGGGTCGAAACGGCTGGCCGTCACGTCCGGCGGCACGATCCCCGACCGCGGGCTGTTCGGCGTGTTCCTGCCCGACGGCACCCGTGTCGGCGAGCTCGACGAGGAGATGGTGTACGAGTCGCGCCCCGGTGAGACATTCGTGCTCGGCGCGTCGACGTGGCGGATCGAGGACATCACGTTCGAGCGCGTCACCGTGTCACCTGCGCCGGGCCAGCCGGGCAAGATGCCGTTCTGGCATGGCGACCGGCCGGGCCGCCCACTCGAACTCGGCCGCGCGCTCGGCGGCTTCGTCCGCGAGATCCACGAGCTCGACGCGGGCGCCGCGCAGGCCCGGCTGATGGAGCACTACGCCCTCGATGCGTTCGCGTCGTCGAACCTCGTCCAGTACCTCGACGAACAGGTCGAGGCGACCGGCGCGCTTCCCGACGACCGCACGATCGTCGTCGAGCGGTTCCGCGACGAGATCGGCGACTGGCGGATCTGCATCCTCAGCCCGTTCGGCACGCCGGTCCACGCGCCGTGGGCGATGGCGATCGAGCGCCGCCTGATCGACCGGTACGACATCCCGGTGGAGACGATGTGGGGCGACGACGGCATCGTGCTGCGCCTGCCCGAGTCCGCCGACGAGCTGCCGCTCGACGCGTTGCTGATCGAGCCCGAGGACATCGACGAGCTGGTCGTCGAGACGTTGCCGCAGACGGCGCTGTTCTCGGCCCGCTTCCGGGAGTGTGCGGGCCGCGCCCTGCTGCTGCCGCGCCGCCGGCCCGACAAGCGCACGCCGCTGTGGCAGCAGCGTCAGCGTGCCGCCGACCTGCTGGCGGTGGCGTCGAAGTTCCCGACGTTCCCGATCCTGCTCGAAGCATCGCGCGAGTGCCTGCAGGACGTGTTCGACGTCCCCGCCCTGCGCGAGGTGCTCGGCGACCTGCGGTCGCGCAAGCTGCGCGTCGTCAGCGTCGACACCGGCAAGGCCAGCCCGATGGCGTCGAGCCTGCTGTTCAACTGGATCGCGGCATACATGTACGAGGGCGACGCCCCGCTCGCCGAGCGGCGCGCCGCGGCGCTGGCGCTCGACCGCGATCTGCTGCGTGACCTGCTCGGCGCCGAGGAGTTGCGCGAGCTGCTCGACCCCGACGTGCTGGCCGACGTCGAGCTGCAGTTGCAGTGCCTCACCGACGGCCGCCGGGCGCGGTCCGTCGACGAGTTGCACGATGTGCTGCGCAAGGTCGGCGACCTCACGGCGGCGGAGATCGACCTGCGGTGCCAGTCGGCTCGCGACGACGCCGACGAGCTGGCCGATGCCGGCGGTGCGGCCGCTGACGCGGATGAGGCAGGCGCCGATGCGGCGGGGCGGGAGTGGCTGGCGCAGTTGCTGCGTGAAAAACGGGCGATCGAGGTCTCGGTGGCCGGCGAGGTGCGCTACGTCGCCGGCGAAGACGCTGCCCGATACCGCGACGCGCTCGGGTGCGCGATCCCGCTCGGCCTGCCGATGGCGTTCACCGAGCCGGTCGCCCGCCCGCTGGAAGAGCTGGTCGGTCGGTATGCGCGCACGCACGGCCCGTTCGTCACCGCCGACGTCGCCCGGCGGTTCGGCGCACCGGCCGAGCGGATCGCCGGCGCGCTCGCCGCACTCGAATCCGAGGACCGGATCGTGCTCGGCGAGTTCCGGCCCGACGGCGTGTCGCGCGAGTTCTGCGACGTCGACGTGCTGCGGCAACTCCGGCGTCGTTCGCTCGCCGCGCTGCGGCGTGAGGTCGAAGCGGTCGAACAGGTCGCGTTCGCGCGCTTCCTCCCGGCGTGGCACGGCATCCCCGCCGAGCGCCGGGGGATGGACGCGCTGGTCGAGTCGCTCGGGATGCTGTCCGGCGCCGCGCTCGTCGCGTCCACCATCGAGTCCGACGTGTTGCCGGCACGCGTCCGCGGCTTCCGGCCGGCGATGCTCGACGAGCTGTGTACGGCCGGCGAGGTGGTCTGGGTCGGTGCCGGCGCGGTCGGCGCACGCGACGGCCGTGTCCGGCTGTGTTTCGCCGATCAGCTCGCGCTGCTGTCGCCGGGATGGGAGGCGCGCGAGCGGCCAGAGGGCGAGCTGCACGACGCGATCCGCACGCTGCTCACAGAGCGCGGTGCGAGTTTCTGGGGCCAGCTGCGGGCCGCCGCACCGGGCGCGCAGGATCCCGAGATCCTCGCGGCCCTGTGGGATCTGGTCTGGGCCGGCGAGGTCACCAACGACTCACTCGCGCCGCTGCGCGCGGTCATCGGCGGCGCCAAGGTCAAGCCCAGCGCGTCCAAGGCGCGGGGTCGGCCCCGGCCGGGCCGGCTGAACCGGATCGGCCCGCCGGCCGGGCAGGGTCGATGGAGCCTCGTCGCGCCGCTGCTGCTGCCGGCCGCGCATCCCACCGAGGCCGCCCATGCCCAGGCGCTCCAGATGGTCGAGCGCTACGGCGTCGTGACGCGAGAGGCCGTGCTCGCCGAAGGCATCGCCGGCGGGTTCACCAGCGTGTACGGCGTGCTGAAGGTGCTCGAAGAGCGTGGTCAGGTGCGGCGCGGCTACTTCGTCGACGGCCTCGGTGCGGCCCAGTTCGCGATCCCGGGGGCGATCGACCGGCTGCGCGCCGCGCGTGAGACACCCGACCCGGTGCTGCACCCCGCCGATGTGCCGGCGCCGATCGTGCTGGCGACCACCGACCCGGCGCAGCCCTTCGGCGCCGCGCTCGACTGGCCCGACACCACCGGTCGTCCGGCGCGCAACGTGTCGTCGATCACCGTCGTACGGGCCGGGACGCCACTCGTGTGGTTCGACAAGCGTGGCCACCATCTCGTCACGTTCCCGGATGCGCTCGTCGACACCAGCTGGACCGACGCGTTGCAGATGTACGTCAAGGACGGGCGGGCGTCGTCGATCGAGATCCGCAAGGTCAACGGCGACTCGTTGATGGGCGCGGGTGCGCCGGACGGATTCGTCGAGTTGCTCCGCACGGCCGGCTTCGCGGACGGCTACCGCGGCATGACGTTTCGCGCCTGACGGGGCCGGTCGGTCAGCCGGGGGCGACGGAGCTGTCGGGCACCCAGTTGCCGTGGAACCCGAACGGCACCCGCTGGGGCAGCTCGATCGTGGCGACGGCCGGCTCGGTGATCTGCTCGGCGTCGAGGATGTGCAGCTCGCTGGAGTCGGTGGTGGCGTCGTAGACGACTGCCATGATCCAGCCGGCGTCCTCGGCGGTGGCATCGGCCTTCGGGACGAACACCGGCTCGGCGCCGCCGCGGCCGGGGCCGTACTCGTGTGTCTCGGTGGTGCCCGTCTCGAAGTCGATCTTGATCGTCGCGCCGTGGAGGTTGACGTCGTCCGGCTTGACTTCGGCGGTGTAGCCGTAGCGGTGCTGTTGCAGCCCGACGCGGGGGTTGTGGCGCGGGAACTCCTGGGGCCGGTCGTCGATGCGCGTCTCGGTCACGCGCCGCGTCGCCGGGTCGATCACCCAGCGGTCGAGCGCGGGCGGCGAGTCGGTGAACGGGCCGACCCGGTCGTCGACCATCATGTTCTCGTACCGGCAGACATCGACGACCACGGTGCCGTCCGGCGCGTCGTAGGCGTTGAGCGGGTGGAATACGTAGCAGGGGTCGACGTCGCACCAGATGATGTCGTCGGCCGCGCCGTCGCGGGGGAGCAGGCCGACGCGGGCGGCGCGGTCGGGGTTCCACTTGAACGGGAACTGGTAGCCGTCCATCAGCACGTCCATGTTGACGGTGACCGGCAGGTCGTACACGACGGCGTACGTCTCGGTCAGCGACATGTCGTGCATCATCGGCATGTCGGGCACCGGGATCGCGAGCTGCTTCGTGACGCGGCCGTCGCCACCGACGACCGTGTAGTTCACATGGTCGATCAGGTCCGGCCAGTGGTAGCTCATCGCGTGGAGTTCGCCGGTGGCGGGGTCGTACTTCGGGTGCGCGGTGAACGGCCCGTCGAGGGTGCCGTGGAAGGCGTTGATGCCGCGCGGGTTCAGTTCGTAGTCGAGTTCGGCCGGAGGGTTGCCGGCCTCGACCATCGCCCAGGTCGTGCCCGCGAACCCGCCGACGTTGGTGTTGGCGCCGAACAGGTCGCCCGCCCGGTCGGCGGCGTCGAGGACATACCGGTTGCGGTACCACTCGGCCGTGCCGCCGCGGAGGCGGACGCCGTGGACCATGCCCTGGCCCATGAACCAGTGGTGCTTCGACGTGTCGTCGAGTTGCTCGGGGTTCGGCCCGTTGCGCAGCCAGCGGCCCTCGAGCTCGGTGGGGATCCGCCCGGTCACGGCGAGGTCGAACGCGGTCAGTTCGTGCTCGACCGGCGCGTAGTTGCCGGCGAGGTAGCGGTTGGCGTTGGGCCGGCGGCTGAGATCGATCGGGGTCACGCGGCGATCGGTGGTGTCGGTCATGGAGGCTCCTGTCGGACGGAAATGAGTGAACATCTGTCAACTCAACCCCATCGAACACGAAAAGTGAACACCTGTCAACCCACCCATCTTCCGAAATCTGGCGGTTCGAGCCCGCGAGGCGGGCCGAAACCGCCAGATTTCGGGGCTGGGTCAGACGTACGTGGAGCCCTTCATCGACCCGATGTCTTTGCGGATCTCGACGTTGACGACCGCGGGGACGCCGGCTGCGAACGCCCGCTCGATCGCCGGGCGGATCTCAGCCGGCTCGGTGACGTGCTCGCCGTGACCGCCGAGCGCCTCGACGACGAGGTCGTAGCGGGTGGCGCTGAGCTCGGTCGCGACCAGCCGGTCGGCGCCGTAGATCATCGCCTGCGGTCGCATCATCTGGCCCCACGCGGCGTCGTTGCCGATGATGCCGACGATCGGCAGCCCGAAGCGGACCGCGGTGTCGAACTCGAACCCGTTGAGGCCGAACGACCCGTCGCCGTAGACGATCAGCACCCGTTGGTCGGGGTGGGTGAGTTGGGCGGAGATCGCGAACGGCATGCCCACGCCGAGGGTGCCGAGCGGGCCGGGGTCCATCCACGTACCGCGCTCGGGCACCTTCAACACCTTCGACGCCTGCGCGACGATGTCGCCGCCGTCGCCGATCACGATCATCTCGTCGTCGGTGGCGACGAAGTCGGCGATCTCCTTGCACAGCCGCATCGGGTCGATCGGCACGTCGTCGGAGTGCAGCTGCGCTTGGAGCGCCTGCTCGGCCTCGTCCTCGACGGTGCGCAGCTCGGCGGCGTGGTCGGCGTGGTCGACGCCGCCGTCGCGTTCGATCGCGGCCAGCAGGGCGTCGAGGTTGGCGCCGAGGTTGCCGACGAGGCCGACGTCCGCGGACCGGTTCTGCCCGATCAGCGTCTCGTCGAGGTCGAGCTGCACGACCTTCGTGTCAGCCGGAATCGAGCCGCCGTACTTCATCCGGAAATCGAGTGGCGTGCCGGCAAGGATCACGACGTCGGCGCGCGCCAACGCGTCCTTGCGGCTGCGATTGAAGAACTGCGGGTGGTTCATCGCCAGCTGACCCCGCGCCATCCCGTTCGTGAACACCGGGATCTCGGTGGCTTCGGCAAACCGCCGCAGTGCCGGCCCACCCTCCGACCACTTGAGTGCCGTCCCAGCCATCACCATCGGGCGGGTTGCGGCGCCGACGATCGCGGCGGCCTCGTCGACCAGCGCCTGTGGGGCCGTCGTCGCCACCCGATAGTCCCGGAACGTCGGCAGCGTGATCGAGTCGGTGTCGATCGGGGCGTGCAGCACGTCCATCGGGATCTCGAGGGACGACGGGCCGGGCACGCCGGACAGCGCCGTGCGGACGGCGAGCTCGATGTACTCGCCGATGCGGCCGGTCTCGTAGCAGGCGTCGGCCCACTTCGTGATCGGCTTCATCAGCGAGACGTGGTCCATCTCCTGCAGCGAGCCACGGCGAAGGTTGTTGAACGGACCCTGCCCGCCGATCACGAGGATCGGCGAGTTCGCCCTCCACGCGTTGGCGACCCCGGTGACGCCGTCGGTGACGCCGGGGCCGGCGGTGAGGATCGCGACGCCGACGCGTCCCGGGTTGAGCCGCGCCCAGGCGTCGGCGGCGTGCGTCGCCGCTTGCTCGTGGCGCACGTCGACCACCCGGATGCCCTCGTCGAGGCAGCCGTCGTAGATGCCCATCACGTGTCCGCCGGACAACGTGAACACGCACTCGACACCCGCGGCGCGCAGCGCCTTGGCCGCCAACCGACCGCCGTGACTCATGCGCCGATGGTAGTGGTCGGCGTCACAACCGCTGCCAGGCACCGGATGTCACGCCGTACCGAGCGCGTACTGGTGCGGCATCGTGACGCGGGTCGACAGCGAGCCCGTGGCCCAGCTGCCAGCGATCGGTGACCGCGGCGAAGTCGTCGGCGCCGGCGATCACCGCGGCCTGCACGGCGACGCCGGTCGCGACGGTCTCGTCGGTGTCGGGCACGATGATCGGTGCTCCGGTGAGGTCCGCGCAGCGTTGGCGGTAGGCGCGCGAGCGGGCGCCGCCGCCGATCAGGCGGATCGTGCCGCCGACTCTGGCGCCCGCGGCCCGCAGCGCGTCGAGGCCGTCGAGCAGCCCGCACAGCACGCCGTCGTGCGCGGCGAGTGCGAGTTGAGCTCGCGTCGTGCTGTTGGTGAGCCCTGCGAATGTGCCGGTCGCATCCGGCAGGTTCGGCGTGCGTTCGCCGTCGAAGTACGGAACGAGCGTGACCGAGCCGGGGTCCGCAGCCGCCTCGAGCGCCGCGTCGGCGAGGCCGGCCGCGTCCGTCCCCAGCCACGCCGCCACGGTGTCGGTCACCTTCGTGGCGTTGAGCGTGCACACCAGCGGCAGGTAGTTGCCCGTCGCACTCGCGAAGCCGGCCACGGCGCCCGATGGATCGGCTGTCGGCGCGTCGGACACGGCGAACACGGTGCCGGACGTGCCCAACGAGATCGCCACGTCGCCGGGAGCGAGCCCGAGGCCGACCGCGGCCGCCATGTTGTCGCCGGTGCCGGCACCGACGGTGACCTCCGGCGACAGCCCGAGCGTATTCGCCGCCGCCGGCGTGAGCTCGCCGGCCGGTTGCGTCGGCGCGAGCACCTGCGGCAGGCGCTCGGCCCAGCGCGCGCCGTCTCCGATCGCGTCGTCGAGGAGGTCGGGCAGGTACGCGTCGTCGACGGGGGAGAACCAGCCGGTGCCCGACGCGTCGCCGCGGTCGGTGACGTGCCGCCCGGTGAGTTTCCAGGTCAGCCAGTCGTGGGGCAGCATCACCATCGCGGCACGGGCGGCGACATCGGGTTCGTGCTCGATGACCCACGCCAACTTGGCGACCGTGAAGGCGGCGAGCGGGACGCTGCCGGTTTCCGCTGCCCATCGGGTTGCGCCGACGGTGGTGGCCATCGCGTCGGCCTGGGGTGCCGATGTCGTGTCGTTCCACAGCTTTGCGGGGCGCAGCGGGGTGCCGTCTTCGTCGGTGAGCACGAGACCGTGCTGCTGGCCTGCGACCGCCATCGCCACGACGTCCGCACGGATCTCGCCGAGCTGCCCGAACGCGTCGACGAGTGCGGCCCACCATGCGTTCGGGTCCTGTTCGGACAGTGGGGGCGTGGTCGACGGGTGCCGCGAGCTGGCGGCGGCAACGACGTCGCCCGAGTCGAGTGCCCGCGCCTCGACCTTGGTCGACTGGGTCGACGAGTCCACCCCGACGATGAGCGGTCGCCCCATTCAGCGGACTCGTTCGATGTGGCGAGCGACGAGGTTCTCGAGTTCCTCCTGGCGGCCGCTGACGCCGGTCGGCTCGGTCGCGGAATCGAGTTGCGCGGTGTGCAGCTGGCGGAGCGTCACCTCGCCGTCCAGGATCCGCCGCTCGGCGTCCCAGCCGGCGTATCGCTCGTCGCGGCGGCGATCGAGTTCGCCGTCCTCGAGGATCGACGCCGCTGCGAGCAACGCCCGGGCCATCGTGTCCATCCCGCCGATGTGCGCGTGGAACAGGTCGTCGCGGGCAATCGACTGGCGTCGCAGCTTGGCGTCGAAGTTCAGGCCGCCCGTCGTGAACCCGCCGCCGCGCAGGATCTCGATCATGCCGAGTGTCATCTGCTCGACCGACACCGGGAACCGGTCGACGTCCCAGCCCAGCCGGTCGTCGCCGGCGTTCGCATCGATCGAGCCGAAGATCCCGGCGTTCATCGCCGCGGCGACCTCGTGCGCGAAGTCGTGCCCGGCGAGCGTGGCGTGGTTGACCTCGATGTTGACCTTGATCTCCTCGTCGAGCCCGTACTGCTGGAGGAATGCATGCACCGCGGCGACGTCGTAGTCGTACTGGTGCTTCGTCGGCTCGAACGGCTTCGGCTCGATGAGGATCGTGCCGTGGAACCCGATCGCGTGCTTGTGCTCGACCACCATGTGCAGGAAGCGGCCGAGCTGATCGAGTTCACGGCGCATGTCGGTGTTGAGCAGCGTCTCGTACCCCTCGCGGCCACCCCACAGCACGTAGTTGTGGCCGCCGAGGCGGTGGGTGACGTCGAGACAGTGGGCGACCTGGGCGGCGGCGTACGCGAACACGTCGGGGTCGGGGTTGGTCGCGGCGCCGGCCATGTAGCGCGGGTTGGCGAACAGCTTCGCAGTGCCCCACAGCAACTCGACGCCCGTGCGTTCCTGGTGCGCCGAGGCGAGGTCCGCCATGTGGTCGACGTTCGCCGCGGTCTCCTTGAACGTCGCACCCTCGGGCGCGATGTCCAGGTCGTGGAAGCACCAGAACGGCACCGTCAACTTCTCGAAGAATTCGAACGCAGCATCCATCTTCTGCTCGGCTGCGGCCAGCGGATCCGCGCCGGCGAGCCACGGACGGTCGAACGTGCCGTCGCCGAAGATGTCGAAGCCGTCCCAACTGAAGCTGTGCCAGTAACACGTCGCGAAGCGCAGGTGGTCACGCATCGTGCGGCCGGCGACGACGCGGTCGGCGTCGTACCAGCGGAACGCCAGCGGATTGTCGGACTCTGGGCCCTCGTACGCGATCGCACTCGTGACGCCGTCGAAGAATTCCATCAGCACCGTCCTCGCTGTCGAAGTGTCCCGATCGTAGACCCCCCTCAGAAATCTGGCGCCCTGAGCCCGCCCCGCGCAGCGAAACCGCCAGATTTCGGAACGAGTGGGGTCGCGCGGCTCGAACCCTTCGGAAATCTGGCGCTCTCGGCCCGCCCAGCGCAGCGAAGCCGCCAGATTTCGGACGTGGGTCAGCTGTGCGGCTGGACGGCGCGGAGGCCGGCCCAGGCCAGGGCGGACACCTCGCGGGCGATCTCGTCGGGATCGAACTCCTTGCCGAGGCCGACGAGTCTGCGGCTGGCACCTTCGGCGAGCCCGACGAGCGCGTGGGCCAGCGTGGTGCGATGCGACTCGTCGATGTCGACCGCGATCAGCGGCGCGATCGCCTTCGCCGACTGCTCGGTGATCTTGCGGACGGCATCGTTGAAGTCGTCGTCGCGACGCGAGCCGGAGCCGAACAGCAACCGGAACCCGTCGTGGTCCTCGGCCACCCACCGGAAGTAGGCCCGGAAACCCAGCTCCGTCTGGCTCTTGCCGTCGGTCGCCTCGGCGGTGGCCTTGTCGACGCTGTTCCGCAGCCGGTTGCCGACGTCCTCGATCAGCGCCTGGAAGAGATCACGCTTGGAGTCGAAGTGCTGGTACAGCACCGGCTTGGTGACGCCCGCAGCTTCGGCGACGTCGTTCATCGACGCGCCGTGGAAGCCGGCGTTGGCGAAGACCTTGAGGGCGACGTCGAGGATCTGTTCGCGTCGGGCGGGGGCAGAGAGTCGTGATGGCATATGGACCTACCGAAGGGTAACCGGCGCTGGGCGAACTCTCGCGGTCGACGCGATCGACCCGGTGGACCGACTCAGAGGCCGCGCTCGCGGTCCTCGCGATCGGCCGCTTTCACCGCATAGCCGAGGACGATCGACGGCGCGAGCAGCACACAGCCGATGATCAGCGCGACGATCACCATCGACGCCATCAACGCCGAGAAGTCGATCACGAGCGCCATGAAGAACAGCGCCATCGCCAGCGCGACGAACAGGTAGCCGACCCGGTTCGCGAGCAGCGTCCACCGGGCGATCTTGGCGCGCCGGGCGCGGATCGGGTCGTCGGGAGCTGCGGAGTTCGGAACGGCGGACGACATAGGGTGCGGTCATGCTACGAGCGGACGGCAGCCACCACGTCGAGCGCTTCGCGGGCCGGCCTCGATGACCGTCCGCGTCGACGAACACGGTTCGGTCGTCGTCGTCACGCTCGACCGTCCGGAGCGGCGCAACGCGGTCGACCACGCCACGCTGCGCGAGTTGCTCGCCGTCCAGGCCGACCTCGCCGGTCGGACGCCCCACGACGTCCGTGCGGTCGTGTTGACGGGTGCGCCGCCGGCGTTCAGCGCAGGGGCCGACCTGCACGGCGTCGAGCGGGGCGAGTTCGCCGAGGACCTCCACACCGTGCTCGCCGGGTTCGGCACGCTCCCGGTCCCCGTGATCGCCGCGGTCGACGGCCCCGCGCTCGGCGCCGGCACCCAGCTCGTCATCGCCGCCGACCTGCGGGTGGCCACGCCCGGCAGCCTGTTCGGGATCCCGGCCGCCCGCCTCGGCATCTGCGTCGACCACTGGACGATCCGTAGGTTGACGAACGAGTTCACGCTGCCGGTCGCCAAGGGCATGCTCGTCGGCTGCGAGAACTACGACGCCGAGCGGCTGCACGACGTCGGTGCCATCCATCGGCTCGGCGACCTCGAGGACGCGATGGCGTGGGCCGAGCGGCTCGCCGCGCTGGCGCCGCTGACGATCGCGACGCACAAGCTCGGGATCGAGCTCGCCGAGCCGGAGGGCGACACGGTCCGCGAGTTCGACGAGGCGCTCGAGCGGACGTGGGCGAGTGCAGACGCAGCCGAGGGGCGGGCGGCGTTCCTCGCGAAGCGAGCGCCGAACTTCACCGGCGACTGAGCCGGGCCTGCCGGCGTCAGAGGTTCGGGGGCAGCAGCCGGTTGACGTTCTGGAAGAAGAAGTAGAGCGCCACGACGAACGGCATGATGCCGACGAGCGCACCCGCCCAGTCGCGGCGGAAGCGCCGGCTGATGAGGTACGCGCCGACCGAGATCAGCGACAGCAGCAGGCCCCAGAGCCCGACCTGGAGGTTGGCCCCGGGATCGCTGAACCAGCCTTCGGCGAACGCATCGGCGATGCCCTCGTTGACCGCCGCCTCGTCCGGCTGCTCGGCGCCGGCGTTGCCCTCGGCCGCCGGGTCGGCGAGGTTGCCACTGACGCCGCCCTCGCTGGACTGCTGTTCGAGCGGGGCCTGCACGTCGACGCCTTCGGCCTGCTCGGGCGTCGAGGCCTCGTCGCCGTCTGCACCGGCCGGAAGCGTCTCATCGGGCGTTTCGTCGATCGGCCGGCCGTAGTTGATCACCGGCTCGCCGATCGGCGCCGACGTCTCGGGGACGAGTTCGCTGAAGATGATGATCCGCTGCCGGGCGGTCCACTTCGGGTGACACGAGGTGAGCGTCAGCATCGCCTTGTTCGGGTCGGTGGTCGAGATGACCTGGTAGTCGCTCGGCGACACGATCTCGGTGCCCGTCACCCGGTAGGTGAACGTGCCGCTGAGCGTCGTCATCACGATCTCGTCGCCGGGGACGAGCTTGTCGACGTTGTGGAACGGCTGGCCGTACGTGGTGCGGTGGCCGGCGATCGCCGAGTTGCCGAGCTGGCCCGGTAGTGGTGTCTCTGGGAAGTGCCCAGGACCCTTCTTGAGGTCGCCGGTGGACACACCGGCCACGACGATGTCGTTGACGCCGATCGCCGGGATTTCGATCCGCGCCAGCGCGTCGCCTTCCTCCAGCTCGCGAAGGTTCTGCTGTTCGACAGGCACCGCCGCTGCCGTGGTGACCGGCACGTCCGCCGGCTCGGCACCGTCGGTGGCGGGTTCGTCGACCACGACCGGAGCGTCGGCCTGCGGGTCGGCAGCCGGAGGCGTGGTGATGACGGGAGCTGCGACGTCCGGTACGGCAACATCGGGGTCGGCGACGTCGGATTCGGGGGCGGGGGCCGTGATCGGAGCCGTCTCCGCGAGCAGGGCATCGAACTCGTTCTCCAGTGCGTTCTGCGCCCTGGCGGTCTCGATTCCGGTACCCCACAGCTGGTACGCGACGAAGCCGAACATCAGCAGACCGATTGCGATCAACGCCTTGCCCACGTTGCCGACCCAGAACCGCCAGTCCATCGGGTGCTTCGGGCGGTCCCACTTGCGGAGCCGGCCCCGCCGGGTGAGGCGGACCGGCCGGGGCGTCGACCCGTTGTGGCCAGACCCGGGAGGGACGGTCGCCGGCGCGTCGAGCGCGGCAAGGCGCTGCATCGGCGAGCTCGCGCCCGCCGGCGAGTCCGAGTCCAGGTCCGTCACGAGATCGAACCTAGTTCGAACGGCCTCGTCTCCAACCGCGATGTCGTTCTTGTTTCGCAAACCGTCGCATCGGGGACGGGTCCGCACGCTCCGCTGGCGCCGATCGGGGGCGGTGCCTCATATCGTGGCATGGTCCCATGTCTGCCGCGTCCACACCCTCGCCTCCGGTTCCGGTGGTCGCGCTCGACGACGTCGTGGCGGTGATCGGCCGTTTCCCGGCGCTCGCGGGAGCATCGCTGTCGGTCGAGCGGAGCGAGATCGTGCTGCTCCGCGGCGCGAACGGGGCCGGCAAGACGACGTTGTTGCGGCTGTGCGCCGGGTTGTTGCCCGTGGAACGGGGCGTCGGACGCGTGCTCGGCTTCGACCTCGCCACACAGCGGACGCTCGTGCGGCCGCATGTCGGTTTGCTCGGGCACCAGAACGGTCTGTACCTCGACCTGACCGTGCGCGACAACGTCAGTTTCTGGGGTGACACGGTCGGGGCCACCGCCGCCGAGATCGACGCGGCGATGGGGCGGATGGGCGTCGCCGACCGGTTGGCCGACGTCCCGACGCGCACACTGTCGGCCGGTCAGCGCCGGAGGACGTCGCTGGCATGTCTCATCGCACGCCGTTCGCAGGTGTGGTTGCTCGACGAACCACATGCAGGCCTGGACGCAGACGCGCGCGACGAGCTCGACGCGACGCTGCGGCAGGCGGCTGCTGCTGGGGCGACGATCCTGGTCGCGAGCCACGAGCTGGAGCGCGCCGGCACGCTGGCGACCCGCACCGTCGACGTCGTCGCCGGGCAGGTGCGGGCCACCACACCCGACGTGGCGAACCCGTCGACGAACAGCGAGCGGGAACCATGAGCGCGTGGAGACTGGCGCGGTTGATCGCCCGCAAGGACCTGCGGGTCGAGGTGCGCAGCAGGGTGATCACCAACCAGGTGCTGCCGTTCGCGGGCGTCACGATGGTCATCTTCGCGTTCGCCCTCGACGCCGACTCCGTGCTGCAGCGCGTCGCCCCGGGCCTGGTGTGGCTCGCCACGATGTTCAGCCTGCTCGTCCTCGTGCAGCGATCGTTCGCGATCGAGACCGACGACGGCGCCCTCGATGCGATGCGGGTCGCCGGCGTCGATTCGCGAGCGATCTTCTTCGGCAAGGCGCTGGGCCTCGCGGCCGAACTGATCGTGCTGGAGGTCGTGCTGCTGTTCGCCGCGGTCATCCTCTACGGCCAGACGATCGAGGTGGGCAGCATTGTGCTTCTCGTCACCACGCTGATCGCCGCGACGTGCGGGCTGGCCGCGGTGGGTACGCTGTACGGAGGCCTTGCCGCAGGTTTCAGGGGTCGCGAGACGTTGCTCCCGCTGCTCACGCTCCCCGCGGTGGCGCCGGTCCTGATCGGGGCGACACGAGCGGTCGAAGCGGCGCTCGGCACCGCAGGTGCAGTGGTGTCGGACGGCTGGCCGTGGGTCGGCATGCTGATCGTCTTCGCTGTCGCCTTCGGCGTCGGGGGTTCGCTGGCGTTCGGCCCGCTCGTCGACGAATGAGAATCCAACAACATGATGACACCGGGTACACGATGACCACCACCGACCACGACCTGCCGGCCCAGTCCTCGGCGGCCACGACCTCGTCGGCCACCGGCACCCGCGCGACCCGGATCATCGGCATCGCGGCGATCGTGGCGCTCGGCTGGCTCGTCGCATTCGGGCTCGGCTTCTCGCCCGCCGATCGTGATCAGGAAGAGGCGGTGCGGATCCTGTACGTCCACGTGCCGACGATCTGGTTGGCGTACCTCGCGTTCGTCGTCACCGCCGTCGCATCGGCGATGTACCTGTTCACGTCCAAGAAGTCGCTGGGCTGGGACCGGATGGCCGGCGCGAGCGCCGAGATCGGTGTCGTGTTCGTCGCCGTCACGCTCGCGGTCGGTGCGATGTGGGGCCGGCTCACGTGGGGCGTGTTCTGGCAGTGGGACGCCCGCCTCACGACGACGGCGCTGCTGTTCGTCACCTACGTCGGCTATCTCGCGGTCCGGCGGCTCGGCGGCAGCCACCATCAGCGGGCGCGGCGCAGCTCGGTGCTCGGTCTCATCGCGGTGATCGAGATCCCGCTCGTCCACTGGAGTGTGCGGCTCTGGCGCAGCCTCCACCAGGAGGCGACCGTGCTCGACACCGACGGCGACATCGACATGGACGGGTTGATGCTGTTCAGCCTGTTCGTCGGCGTCGTCGCGTTCACCCTGCTGTACGTGTGGTTGATGCTGCACCGGACCCGGACGATGGCGATGGAGGACATCGTCGAGGACCGGGGGCTGGACGCGGCACTGGCAGCACGCCGTGCGGAAGGGGAGCTGTGATGGAAGACGCCGGATTCATCCTCGGGAGTTACCTCCTGACGTTCGCGGCCGTGGCGGCGTTCTCGTGGCGCACGCTGCGCGCCGGCCGCAAGCTCGCCGACCAGGTGCCCGCCGACGACCGGTACTGGCGCTGACCCGCAGCGACATGGTTGGATCCGACCCCACTCGTGGCGCCGACGACGTCGACCTGACGCCGCGTACCAACGTCGACGGCACGGCCGCTGCGGGCCCCCGCCCGCGGCAGTGGCTGCCGATCATCGTGCTCGCGTTGGTCTTCGTCGCGGGCGGCGTGATCGTCACCCAGTTCCTCCGGTCTGCGGTCGACTACTACTGCAACGTCGACGAGGTCGGCGTCCGCGATGGCTGTGACGCCGACCGTCGGATCCGCCTGCAGGGCACCGTCGACGAGGGCTCGATCGTGCAGGACCGGGGCGTGACCTCGTTCTCGATCTCGTTCAACGGCTCGTCGATGCCGGTCGTCTACGACGGCGAACCGGGCGGCATCTTCAAGGAGTGCATCCCTGTCGTCGTCCACGGCGTGATCGAGCAGGGGGCGTTGCAGGGCGATCGCGTCGAGGTCAAGCATTCCGACGAATACGTCGCCGTCAACGACGAGCGCGTCGCCGACGCCACCGACCTCGGCTGCAACCCGCCCGGATCCGACGCATGAACGTCAAAGTTGTGCCAGGCACAACTTTGTCGCGGAGGGGTCGGTGATGCTGGCGGCGAGCGTCAATGCGGCGCTCGGTCGGGCGGGGCTGATGCTGATGCTGGGCGGGGCCGTGTTCGGCGCGCTGGCGGTGCTGTACGGCATCCGGCGCCATGACGCGAAGTTGCTGCGCCAGAGCCCGCGCTACGCGTGGTTGGCGTTCGCCGGCATCGTGCTGGCGGTCGTGATGATGCAGCGGGCGTTGATCACCCGCGACTTCTCGTTGGCCTACGTCCAGCAGGTCGGCAGCGCGGACACGCCTGCGCTCTACAACGTCGCCGCGATGTGGTCAGCGCTGGAAGGGTCGATCCTGCTCTGGGCGCTGGTGCTGACCGGGTTCACCGCGGCGGTGGCCTGGCGCTTCCGGAAGCGGACCGACGACGTGCTCGTCGGGTGGGCGCTGATCGTGATGTTCGCGATCACCGCGTTCTTCGCACTGCTCAGCTTCGGGCCGGCCGACCCGTTCGGCGCGGGCGCGCCCGGCGTCACCGCCGGCCCCGGGCCGAACCCGCTGCTGCAGAACCACATCCTCGTGCTGTTCCACCCGCCGATCCTGTACCTCGGTTACGTCGGGTTCACCGTGCCGTTCGCGTTCGCGATCGCGGCGCTGGTCACCGGTCGGCTGGGCGAGGGGTGGCTGATGGAGACGCGCCGGTGGGCGCTCTTCTCGTGGGCGTTCCTCACGATCGGCATCCTGCTCGGCGGCTGGTGGAGCTATGAGGTGCTCGGATGGTCCGGGGTGTGGGCATGGGACCCGGTCGAGAACGCGTCGCTGCTGCCGTGGCTCACCGGCACCGCCTACATCCACTCGGTGCTCGTGCAGGAGCGGCGGGGGATGCTGCGCGTCTGGAACCTGACGCTGCTCGTGTCGACGTTCGCCCTGACGATCCTCGGGACGTTCCTGACGCGGTCCGGGGTGATCAACTCGGTCCACGCGTTCGGTGACGGGCCGGTCGGCGTGTGGTTCCTGACGTTCTTCGCACTGATCATGATCGTCTCGCTCGGGCTGATCGCGTGGCGCGGCGACCGCCTGAGGTCGCCCGGGGCGATCGACTCGCCGCTGTCGCGCGAGGGCGCATTCCTCGCCAACAACGTCATGTTCACCGTCTTCGCATTCGTCGT
>JABDKP010000190.1 GCA_013002175.1 Ilumatobacter sp. | reverse complement strand
CACGATCTCGAGTTGATCGGTGTGCTGCCGTGGGCTGATGCTGCGCTCGACGCCGATGCGGCGTCCGTGCCGCTGCTCGACCATGCCGAGCACAGCCCGCTGATCGCGGCGATCCGAGACGTCGTCGACGTGCTGGTGGGGCCCACGGTCGGCGGAAGGGTCGGTGCCTGATGTGCGTCGGTATCCCGGCCCAGGTCGTCGAACTGGGGTCGCCCGAACGACATGTCGCGACTGTCGACGTCGAGGGTGTCCGTCGCGAGGTCAACACGATCATGGTCGACGACGAAGGGCTTGCCGTCGGCGAGTGGGTGTTGCTCCACGTCGGGTTCGCGATGAGCAAAATCGACGAGGACGAGGCCGCCAAGACGTTGGAGTTCATGCGCGAGCTCGGCTCGGTGTACGACGACGAGATCGAAGCGCTGCGAACCGAGACGCCGTGATGCGAGCGCCCGCGGCGTCGATCGACTGCACCGAGGCACCGGTCGACGCAGCACTGATGTTGGCCCGACGCTTCGGCCGTGCTGAGCGACTCGTCGTCGATGCGCCAGCCTGTCTCGACCATGCCCATCACGTCGCCGTCGAGTTCGTGCATCCGGTCGTCGCCGGCGCGCGTCCGCTCCCCGCGGTCGTCGCCGATCGCAGCTGGCACGATGCCTCATCGGCCGACTGTCGACTGGTGATCGGCGACGACCCCACCGCGGACCTCACCATCGCGGGCACGCTCGACGATGCCGCGATCATGCAGTCCTACCACCTGCTCTGGGAGCTCGTGCAGATCTGCCTCGAGCATCCGGGTCTGGTCGGCGTGGAGGCCGCGGCCGGGGGCGACTCGACCGGGTTCCTCTATCCATTCCTCGACGCCGCCGAGTTCGACGAGGATGCGCTGCGGCGCTCGCTCGTGTCATCGGCGGCCGAGAAGCGTGCCGAGTCGGGTTCGGTGGCTGCTGACGCGCTGCAGCGCAACCGTCACGAGATCGAGGCAGCCGCGGCATCGATCGCGAACGCCGCTCGCCAGGGCGGACGGGTGTTCACCATCGGCAACGGCGGCAGCAGCACCGACGCTGCCCGCCTCGTTCGGCTGTTGCGCGCGATCGGTGTCGAGGCCTGGTCACTGGCCGCCGACTACGCGGTGCTGTCGGCACTCGCGAACGACCTCGGCGCCGAGCATGTCTTTGCCCGTCAGCTCGGAGCGTTCACCCGGCCCGGCGACGTCCTCATCGCGTGCAGCACGAGCGGCGCCTCACCCAATCTGCTGCGCGCGTTCGAGTACGCGGACACGCACGCGCTGATCGGCGTCGGCATCGCCGGCTACGGCGGAGGCGGATTCGCGCATCAGGACGGCGTCGACCATCGTCTCGTGGTCGAGTCGTCGTCGGTGCACCGCATCCAGGAAGCTCAGGCCGCGATCATCACGTCGCTGTGCGAGCGCGTCGAGCGTTTCGGCGGGTCGTCATGAGGTTCATCGACGAGTACCGCGACCCGGCTGCCGCCAAGGTGCTGCTCGCGGAGATCGCCGACCTCGCCGGGCAACAGCCGGCGCGCAAGTTCATGGAGGTGTGCGGCGGTCACACGCACGCGATCTACCGGCACGGCATCGAGGCGCTGCTTCCCGAGAGCATCGAGCTCGTACACGGGCCGGGTTGCCCGGTGTGCGTGATCCCGATGGGTCGCGTCGACGACGCGATCTCGATCGCGGGCACCGACGACGTCACGATGTGCTGCTTCGGCGACATGATGCGTGTTCCCGGCGGCTCGTCGACGTTGCTCGGCGCGAAGGCACACGGAGCCGACGTCCGTGTCGTGTACTCGCCGCTCGACGCGCTCGCGCTCGCCGAGCGCGAGCCTGACCGCAACGTCGTCTTTCTCGCGGTCGGATTCGAGACCACAGCCCCGTCCACTGCGGCCACGTTGCTCCAGGCGCGCGAGCGGGGCGTGAAGAACTTCAGCGTGTTCTCCAACCACGTCACGATCGTGCCGCCGCTCAAGGCGATTCTCGATTCGCCAGGTCTCGACCTCGACGGGTTCATCGGGCCGGGGCACGTCTCGACCGTGATCGGCATCCGTCCCTACCGGTTCGTGCCGTCGCAGTACGGCAGGCCGATCGTCACGGCCGGATTCGAGCCGGTCGACATCCTCCAGGCGGTGTCGATGTTGCTCCGGCAGCTCGACGAGGGCCGGTGCGAGGTCGAGAACCAATATCGGCGCGCGGTACCGGACGGCGGCAACCGCAAGGCGCTCGAACTGCTGCGGGAGGTGTTCGTCGTGCGCCCGCACTTCGAGTGGCGCGGTCTCGGATTCATCGCCCAGAGCGCACTGGCACTCGCCCCGGCGTTCGCCGAGTGGGATGCCGAGCTGAGATTCGAGGTGCCCGGCGTGCGAGTCGCCGACCCCAAGGCATGCCAATGCGGCGAAGTTCTCAAGGGTGCGCTGCGCCCGTGGGAGTGCAAGGTGTTCGGCACCGCATGCACGCCCGAGACGCCGATCGGCACGTGCATGGTCTCTTCCGAGGGCGCGTGCGCGGCCTACTACAACTACGGCCGGTACTCGCCGAGGGCCCGGATCGCGGTCCGCGCCGACTGATGGCATCACACGAAGATCTGATCGCGAGGGACGCCGTTCTCGCCCGGGTCGAGGCATGGCGCAAGCGTGCCCCCAAGCTCACCGACGACGTCATCACGATGGCGCACGGGGCGGGCGGCAAGGCGAGCCAGGCGCTGCTGGAAGCGGTCATCCGGCCGGCGTTTTCGAACCCCATCCTCGATCGTCTCGACGATGGCGCTGCGTTCGATGTTCCTACCGGCCATCGCGTCGTGATGAGCACCGATGCGTTCGTCGTGACGCCTCGGCGGTTCCCAGGCGGCTCGATCGGCGATCTCGCCGTCAACGGCACGATCAACGACGTCGCGGCGATGGGTGCGAGCCCGCACGCGCTCGCTGTGTCGTTCGTGTTGGAGGAGGGGCTGTCGATCGCCGAGTTCCGCGACATCGTCGCCGATGTCGCAGCCGCCGCAGCGACCGCCGGCGTCGTGATCGCGACCGGCGACACGAAGGTCGTCGAGCGTGGCGCGGCCGACGGCTGCTACATCACGACCACCGGCATCGGATTCCAGCGAACCGACCGCTCGATCGACGCCGCCCGGGTTCGGGCCGGCGATGCTCTCGTCGTGTCGGGCACGATCGGGGACCACGGCATCGCGGTGATGGTGGCCCGAGGCAATCTCGCCCTCGCGTCGGACGTGCCGTCCGACTCGGCGCCACTGCACGAACTCGTCGGCTCGTTGCTCGACGCCGTCCCCGAGACACGATGGCTCCGCGACCCGACCCGAGGTGGCGTTGCGTCGTCCTGCAACGAGTTGGCGGTCGCCGCCGGCAAGGGCGTGCTGTTGCTCGAGGACCGGCTGCCGGTCCTGCGCCCCGTCACCGGCGCGTGCGAACTGCTGGGGCTCGATCCGTTGTACATCGCGAACGAGGGAAAGATGCTCGCCGTCGTCCCGGCCGAACGCGCCGCCGATGCCGTCGCGGCGATGCGGACGGCCGAACACGGAGCAGACGCGTGCGTGATCGGGGCGATCACCGACGAGCATCCCGGCATGGTCGTGATCGAGACGGCCTTCGGTGGCAGCCGCATCGTCGACATGCTGGTCGGCGACCCCCTCCCCCGGATCTGCTGAGACACCGGGCGGATCGCCCGGGCTCGACCCACGACCACGTCGATCCTCGACTCGGCACGCGACCGCGACACCCCTGCTAGATGCACACTGCACCTATCGACGCCCGGAGCGGTCACCGCTATGGTCCGCGTCCTGAGCCCCGGGGAGGGACACATGAAGGGTCCACGACGTCGAGTGTTCGCTGGATTGGCGGCGGTGATGCTGGTCACCGCATCGTGTGCCTCCGACGATGAGCCGGTCGCCGACGAGTCCGACACCACCACCGGCACGTCACCGGCCACGCAGCCCCCGGAGGACGAAACGGCGGAGCAACCGGCATCGACGACGGCACCCACCGAGACGACGGAAGCGACCCAGACGACGGATCCCGGCGCACCGGAGGACGACGGCCCCGCGGGCGCAGGCGGCACGCTGGTCGTCGCGATCTCCGACGACCCCGGGCAGTACAACCCCGCGTTGACCACGAGCGGCTCCGTGCACACCGCTTCGGAGTTGATGTTCAGCGGACTCGTCTCGTACGACGACGACTACGCACCCCAGCCGGATCTTGCGCTGAGCTGGGAGATCGAAGACGACGGTGCCCTCTACCGCTTCGCCCTGCGCGACGACGTCGCGTGGCACGACGGCACGCCGTTCACGTCGAACGACGTCAAGTTCACGTTCGAGAACGTGCTCACCGAGTTCCATTCCCGCACGAAGGCGTCCGTCGGGGCACTGCTCGTCTCCGTCGACACTCCCGACGACACCACGGTCGAATTCAGGTTCAGCGAGCCGTACGCTCCCTTGCTGCAGCAGCTCGACGTCACCGAAGCGCCGATTCTGCCCGCCCACATCTACGCCAACGGCGACATCGAAGGGAACCCGGCGAACCTCGAGCCCGTCGGAACCGGTCCGTTCATGTTCGGCTCGCGAACGCCGGACGAGGAGATCGTCCTCGTCAAGAACCCGGACTACTTCGAAGACGGTCTCCCGATCCTCGACGAAGTGGTCATGCGGGTCATCCCCGACGCGGGGAGCCAGGTGCTGGCGCTCGAATCCGGAGAGGTGGACTGGCTGTGGGGCGTTCCGGGGCCCGACCTCGAACGATTCCGCAACGACGACCGGTATGGAACGCTCGACACGCTGGTCAATCCCGGCGGAGCGAACTGCATCATGACCGTGAGCTTCAACCTCGACCGTGCGATCTTCCAGGACGTTCAGGTCCGGCGCGCGATCGCACATGCACTCGACCGTGAGGCGTTCGTCGAACGAGTGGCGTTCGGACAGGGCAACGCGGCGACCGCGCCGATCTCCAGCGGCATCCCGACGGCACACGCCGACGGGCTCGACCTCCCGGACTTCGATCCCGACGAAGCCGCCCGCCTGCTCGACGAGGCCGGGTGGGTCCGCGACGGCGACGGCGTTCGCACGGCTCAGGGCGTCGACGGCGTCGACGACGGCACGCCCCTGCGGTTCGGTGTGCACCTGTTCCCGAACTTCGCGCCGTACGGCGAGCTGATGAAGGCGCTCCTGATCGAGATCGGCGTCGACCTCGAGATCAACGCGCTCGAGCGGGCCACCATGGTCGAGCAGGTCTTCACCGACCGGAATTTCGACACCAACGTGATCAGCTACTGCAACGGCACCGACCCAGAGGTCGGCATCCGGCGGATGTACATCTCCGGCAACATCGCTCCGATCCCGTTCTCCAACAGCTCGGGCTACGTCAACACGGACGTCGACGCGTTGTTCGACGAGGCCCGGAACACCGTCGACCCGGCGGCGCGCGCCGAGGTCTACCGCACCCTGCAGGAAATTCTCGTCGACGAGCTGCCGTACTACTGGCTCGTCGAGACGACATCGACCCGCGTCTTCACGGCCGAGTGCTCCGGGTTCAAGGCCTTCGGACACTTCGCAGAATCGGCGAGCTGCAGCCGGGAGTGACGCGCGGCTATATCTTCGCCCGGCTCTGGCAGACCCTGCCGATGCTCCTGGGCGTGGTCGTCATCGGGTTCCTGCTCGTGCACATCGCACCGGGGGACCCGATCCTGGCCTTGGCCGGCGAGAACGGTGACGAGGCCTACTACGCCGCCATGCGCGAGCGGTACGGGCTCGATCAGCCGCTCGCCAACCAACTCGGCACGTACCTCTGGCGCCTCGCGCAGGGCGACCTCGGAACGTCAGCCATCCAGAAGCAGCCGGTGTCGGACGTGATCCTCGATCGGCTGCCGAACACCCTGCTCCTGGCCGGCACGGCGTTGGTCATCTCCACGTTGGGCGGCGTGCTGGCGGGGCTGTGGGCTGCGTCTCGCGTCGGTGGATGGCGCGACCGGACGGTCGCGATCGGAACGCTCCTGATGTACGCGCTGCCGGTCTTCTGGCTCGGTCAGATCGCGATCCTCTGGTTCGGTCTCCGCTGGGGTTGGTTCCCGGTCCAGGGCCGCACCGACGCGCGGAGCAGGGCCACCGGACTCGCCCACGTGCTCGACGTCGCCCATCACCTCGCGCTGCCGGCGCTGGTACTCGCTTCCCAGCAGATAGCCGTCATCGCGCGGTTGACGCGAGCGACGCTCGTCGACGCACTCCGGTCCCCCCACATCGACGCCGCTCGCGCCCGTGGCGTCTCCGAGAGCAGGATCCTGGTCCGGCACGCGCTGCCTGCCGCGCTGCTCCCGGTCGTGACCGTGGTCGGCAATCGCGTCGGTCATCTCGTCTCGGGAGCGGTCGTCATCGAGATCGTGTTCGGATGGCCGGGCATCGGCCGGCTCCTCGTCAGTGCGACGAACGACCGGGACATCCCGGTCCTGCTGGGGCTGTTCCTGCTGATCGGCTTCGCCGTCCTGATCGCGAACCTGCTCACCGACATCACCTACAAGTGGCTCGACCCTCGCATCCGGATCGGCTGATGCGCGCACCCCGGACCACACCGCGACGGTACCTACCGTGGATCGGGATCATCCTGACGGCCTTCGTCGCCGTGCCGGCGTTGTTCGCGCCGCTGATCGCGCCCTACGACCCGTTCGCTCTCGCCGGCCCTCCCCTCGCGTCACCGTCACGAAGCCATCTGATGGGCACTGATTCGTTGGGTCGCGACCTGTTCAGCGCAGTCGTGCACGGCGCCCGTACATCGCTGCTCGTCAGCATCTGCGTCGCGGCGCCGGCGGCCCTGATCGGCGCCACGGTCGGCCTGACGGCCGGTTTCGCCGGCGGCTGGGTCGACAACGTGCTGATGCGGATCACCGAATTCATCCAGATCATCCCTCGCTTCTTCCTAGCGATCGTCGTCCTCGCGATCTTCGGCGACGGCTACCGGAACCTCGTCATCGTCCTGGCGATCTCGTCGTGGCCCGTGATCGGACGCGCCGTGCGGTCACAGACCCTGGCCGTCAGGGATCTGGCCTACGTCGAATCGGCACGGATGGTCGGCGCGCGGGTTCCGCGCATCATCGTGCGCGAGATCCTCCCGTCGATGTGGTCGATCCTCACCGTGATGACCGGTCTCCTCCTGGCGGACGTGATCTTGATCGAGGCCAGCCTCAGCTTCCTGGGATTGGGCGACCCGAACCACGCCAGTTGGGGCCGGCTCGCGTCCGACGCACAGCAGTACCTCAGGCACGCCTGGTGGCTCGCCGTCTTCCCCGGGGCGGCGATCGTCACCGCCGTGGTCGGCGTGAACCTCGTCGTGAACGACTGGCGACCGGAGCACTCCGACGTCGGCAGCTGAGCCGGTGGCCCGGCTGTGTACCGTTGGGGCGTGATGCTCCGTCAGCGCTCGGCGACGGCGACGCCGAGCACCCGGTCGACCAGATCGTCGAGCGTCGCCCAGACATCGTGGGCGACATCGCGCCCGAGTGGGCTGCCGAGCCGGTCGGCGCTCGTGACGTCGGCACTGTTGGGAAGCACGATGTCGAGTGGGACGCCGTGTTCGGCGCACAGTGCTTCGAGGATCGTCCGCTGTTCGGCATCGGCGACTTTGTTGCCGACGCCGATCCAGGCGCCGATGCCGAGTTCGCGAGCGAGCGCGATGGTGCGCTCGGCGGTGATGACCGCTTTCCGGCTCGGTTCCATCACGAGCACGAGCACGTCGGCGTAGGCGAGCGTGCCACCCGACCGGCTGAGGTGCTCGATCCCGGCCTCCATGTCGATGATCGTGTCGTCGGTCTCGGTGTCGAGCGCTTCGCCGAGCAGGCTGCGAACCGTGGCGTGCCCGCCGCACGTGCAACCGGCGCCGGCCTCGCTGACGCGCAGCGCCGACATCAGTGCGACCCCTTCGGGTGTCATCACGGCGTAGTCGGCCATGAGTTCTTCGATGGTCACGTCGCCACGTACGCCGACGATGACCGAGCGCGGCACGGTGGGGATCGCATCGGTCTGGTCGGCGTCGAGACCCAACGACAGTCCGAGGTTCGGATTCGAGTCGGTGTCGACGGCGAGAACCCGGCGTCCGCGCACTGCGAACGCGCGCGCCAGCAGTGCGCTGACGGTGGTCTTGCCGACCCCGCCCTTGCCAACCACACCGACCTTCATCGCGGAGATCTCCCCTCCTGTCTCGTGGCCGAACGCTACCCCACCGCCAGCCGCGCCCGCCCGACGGCCACCTGGCCGAGAGAGATGCCACCGTCGTTGGGCGGTACTTGCGCATGACGGAGCGTCGTCAAGCCGAGCCCGTCCAGCCGCGGGACCAGCAGTTCGACCAGCCGCCGGTTCTGGAAGACCCCACCGCTCAGGGCAATCGTCGTGATCCCGGTCCGCTGGTGGAGGCGCGTGCACGTGTCGGCGACCATCTCGGCGACACCACGGTGGAACGCCCCCGCGACGAGGTCCACGCCGACGCCCTGACCGATGTCGGACACGACCTGCCGGATCACGGGTGCCGCGTCGGCGACCAGGCACTCGCCATCGTCACGGATCTCCCAGCCGTAGCCGGACGCGTGCTCGCCGGCGCGCTGCTCGAGCATGATCGCTGCCTGGCCCTCGTACGAGACGGTGTCCGAGAGATTGCACAGGGCCGCCACAGCGTCGAAGACGCGCCCCATCGATGACGTCCGGATCGACGTGGAGCACAGGGCCGTAACGTCGTCGACCCGATCCTGGTGGCGTCGTAGCACGCCGCACTCGGGGAGGTCGCCGTCGAACGCGGCCACGAGATGGGCGACCGCCATCCGCCACGGCTCGCGGATCGCCTGGGCGAGACCTGGCATCGCGACGGTCGCGACGTGACCGGCGCGCTCGTACCCGGTGACGTCGCCGACGAGGAACTCGCCGCCCCAGATCGTGCCGTCATCACCCCAGCCGAGACCGTCGAACATCACGCCGATCGCCGGCCCCTCGACGCCGTGCTCGGCGAGGCAGGACGCGAGATGGGCGTGGTGGTGCTGCACGCCGAGCGTCGGGGCGAGGTCCTGCGTCGTCGCGAACTTGGTGGAGATGTATTCGGGGTGGAGGTCGTGCACCACCAACTCGGGGGTGGCGCGAGCCATCGTGATCTGATCGGCGATCGCATGCTCGAACACGGCGACCGTCAGCGGATGCTCGAGATCGCCGAGATGGACCGACAGGTGGGCCTCGGTGCCGACCGCAAGGCAGACGGTGTTCTTCAGTTCGGCGCCGACCCCGAGCACGGTTGGTCCGTCGCTGGAGAGCCGCACCGGCCGTGGGGCGTAGCCGCGGGCCCGACGGAGCAGTTGGAATTGGCCGAGCACGACCTGACCGACCGAGTCGTCGGCGCGTCGTTCGATCCGCCGGTCGTGGGTCAGGACCAGGTCGGCGATGTCGCGCAGGCGGTCGAGCTCGTCGTCGTCGACCGCGATCGGTTCCTCCGACCGGTTGCCGCTCGTGCACACCAGCGAGAACGGAACCGCCCGCGCGAGCAGCGCATGAAGCGGAGTCGCCGGGAGCATCACGCCGAGCAACTCGTTGCCGGGCGCCACCGACGCAGCGACAGGCGCGCCGGCGACCCGTGGGGCCAGGACGATGGGCGCCTCCGGCCCCGACAACGCCCGCTCGGTGATCGGATCCGCTTCGATCAGCTCACGGGCGGCGTCGAGCGAGTCGACGAGCAGCGCGAACGGCTTCTCGTCGCGGTGCTTGCGCCCCCGGAGTTCGGCGACGACGGCGTCGTCGGCGGCGCGACAGAGCAGCTGGAAGCCACCCACACCCTTGACGGCGACGATCGACCCGGACCCGAGCCGGTGGGCCACCGTCTCGAGCGGATCGCCCGCCACGTCACGGCCGTCGAGGTCGAGCAGCGTCAAGGTGGGCCCGCAGTTCGGACAACACGTGGCCTGGGCATGGAACCGCCGGTCACCGGGCGAGGCGTACTCCTCGCCGCACGCCGGACACATCGGGAACTCGGACATCGATGTCCGCTCGCGGTCGTACGGAAGGGTCTGCACCACGGTGTAGCGAGGCCCGCAGTCCGCGCAGCAGGTGAACGCGTAGCGGAACCGTCGATCGTCCACGTCGTCGATGTCGGAACGACAACCGGGACACATCGCGACGTCCGGAGGGATCGAGATCGTGGCCGCACTGCCGTCGACGTCGCTCCGCCGGATGACGAACTCGTCATCGTCGTCAACGACCTCGATCGACTCGACCACGACCGATTCGACCCGGGCGAGCGGCGGCGCGTCCTTCGACACGGCCTGCACGAACTCGTCCAGCCGATCGCTGGGGCCCTGCACCTCGCACCACACGCCGGCGTGGTCGTTGCCGATGGCTCCGGTGAGCCCGAGACTCGTCGCCAGCCGATGGACGAACGGCCTGAACCCGACTCCTTGCACCGTGCCCCGCACGCGGAGGCGACGACGTTCGAGACGTGGTGACATGGAGCGACCATGATGTCACGAGCCGGTGATACCCGAGCCCTCGCACGACGAGACCCGGCTGCTCCTGAGGGCCGCGCGGGGCAGTACATTCACGGCAGACAAGGAGCCTGACCGCATGAGCCGACGCACATTGACCTTCTTGACGACGTCGGATGACCGGTAGCCGTCGACTCCGGGTCGCGTTCGTCGGCAAGGGCGGTTCGGGCAAGTCCACGATCTCCGGTTCGTTCGCACGGTTGCTCGCGCGCCGGGGCGAGCCGGTCCTGGCGCTCGACTCGGACCCGTTGCCCGGGATGCCCTACGCGCTCGGGGTGGCGATCGACGATGGTCCGATTCCGGACGACGTCGTCGTCGAGGGCCCAGAGGGCGGTCCGCGCTGGGTGCTCGACCCTCGCTGCGACGCCGATGCCGTCATCGAGCAGTACGCCGCCACCGGCCCCGACGGGGTGAAGTACCTGCAGTTCGGCAACCTGTGGGGTCATGCCTCCACGCTCCAACGCGCCCAGCATGCGTGGAGCCAGGTCGTGCGCGAGGTCGATCCCGACCGGTGGCATCTTGTCGGCGACCTGCCCGGCGGCACCCGACAGGCGATGTTCGGGTGGGCGAGATACGCGGACACGGTCTGCGTCGTCGTCGAACCGACGGCGAAGTCGCTGCACGCCGCCGCACGACTGCTCAACCTGTCCACGGCGACCTGGGCACCACATCACCTCGTGATCGTCGCCAACAAGGTGACCGATCCCGCCGAGATCGAGGCGATCGGAGCGCGGCTCGGCCGACCTGTCGCGAGCGGCCTCCCCCTCGATGCGGCATTGGCCGATGGCGACCGCTTGGGGACGGCACCGCTCGACGTTGCACCGAACGGTGCGTTCGCACACGGGGTCGAGGCCCTGATCGACCATGTCGAATCGTTGGACTACCCTCGCGACATGCGGGAGCCATCGTGAAGATCGCAGTTGTCGGCAAGGGCGGGTCCGGGAAGACCACGACGAGCGCGGTCCTGGCGCGCGGGCTCGCACGCCACGGGCATCGGGTCGTGGCGCTCGACTGCGACACGAACCCCAATCTCGGTTTGTCGCTCGGTGTCGGCGATCGTGAGACGCAGCGCCTCGTGACGCTGCGCGAGCAGGTCGGCGAGAGCGACACCGAGCATGCGGTCTCGTGGGCAGAGATCCTCGACACGTACGGCACCGACGCTCCTGACGGGGTCCGGCTCTCCGTGATCACCCGGATCGAGAATCCCGAGCCCGGTTGACCTTGATGCGGACTGTCCGCCGAGCAGTTGCTCGGCTCCGTACCCGACGATGAGATCGTCATCGTCGCCGACATGGAAGCAGGCATCGGCTCGCTGACCCGACTCGGCGAGTCGGCGATCGACGTCACGCTGGTCGTCGTCGAGCCCACGCCCCGCTCGATCGACGTTGCTCGGCGCGGCCTCCACGTCGCGGACGAGCGTGGGCAGGGGCGTGTCGTGATCGTGGCCAACAAGATCTCCGATGACGCCGACCGGCAGCGGATCATCGGGGCCTTCGGTGATCGGCCGACGGTGTTCGTCCCCGAGGATCCGGCGATCGACGCGGCCGACCGCCGGGGTACGTCACCGTCTGATGACGCCCCTGACGCACCCGGCGTGCAGGCGATCGAACACATCATCGACGGACTGGGTCTCCCCGACGCCGTTCGGGGCTAGAGGGTCCTTCGGGTGGGTCCTGTGGAGCTCCCCCCTCTCTAGATGCGCACTACATGTAGCTGTGATACGGTCGATCGCGCTCGACGGGTGACGATCGAATCGAATCGAAAGAGGTGACCGACATGTGGCTCTGGTGGGTCGGTAACGCTGCTCTCCTCCTGGTCGTCACTCCGGTCGTCCTCCTGCTCGCCAATCGCGTCATCCGCCCTGCCGTCGAGGTGCGGAGATACGCCGACGACATCCTCGAACACGGGGTGTTGCTCACCGAGCAACTCGAGCCGGTGCCGGCACTCGTCGACACGCGCGAGTTCGTGGGCGCTGCCAAGTCGCTGTCGGTCGCGTACGTCGGTGCCGTGGGACCGCTGCTGTGACGATGCTGCTGCACGAAGGGAAGACCTGATGCCACTCGCCGGCATCGTGACCGTGGTCCTCGCGATCGTGATCGCGCTCGCTGTCGCCTCCTACCTCGTTCGTGTCGTCCTGATCCTCAATGCGGTCAACGACACACTCGGCAAGGTCACCTTCGGCGTACGAGCGATCGCGCACCAGACCGCACCGCTCGGCGAGTTGCTCACGCCCATCAAGGCCGATCTCGAGGCGGTCGCCGACACCCTCGAATCGGTCGCTGCGGGTCTCGACCGATCATCCGTTGCCTGACCAAGGGGATCCCATGACACTCGAGTTCGCCTGCCATCGGGTCGGTGTCACCGACTGCAAGTCCGTCACAACCGCTGACACCAGAGAAGAGCTGTTGGCCAAGGTCGCCGAACACGCCGAGCGGGACCATGGCGTCGTCCTCAACGGCACACTGATCAGCTACGCGCTGTCGACAGTCCACGAGACGTAGCGCTCCCGCCCGGTCCGAGAAGCCTCGAACCGGCCCGTCGGCACCCGAAGTGATGGATCGGACGATCGTGCTGGCGCGGTGCGCGTTGGTGCCCGACCTGCAGTGACGGGTTGCTGGTGGCGGCTCGGGTGGTGAGTGCGAGGTGGTTGCGTTCGACGCCGCGGTAGCGGCATCGTCGGCGCCCGTCGCGGGTGAGTCGGGCGATGGATCGTTCGATCAGCGGCCGGTGTTGCCGGTGGTGGGCGACGAGGTCCGGGGTGGCGCGCCAACGCTGCCGGTTGGTGGCCAGGAGGTGGACCCCGTCGGGCAGGTGACGGTGCGGGCCCTGGCGTCGTCGAAATCCGCTCCGGGCGCTGCGAGGCGCGCAGCCGGTTGCGCCGAGACGGTCGCCGGACAGTGCGATCCAGCCGGGCCTTGGAGCGCCCCAGGCAGGGATCGAACCTGCGACGCACGGTTTAGGAAACCGACGCTCTATCCACTGAGCTACTGGGGCCGACGACCCCACCGGCGGGGGCCGGGCGCCAGGCTAGCTGTGAGGCCAGCGGGGCATCACGGACACGGGCTGACCGGCCCCGGCGTGAACACGATCCCGGCGCTGTCGTGGACGATCGCCGTACACGACTGGGTTCCCGACGTCAGCACGCTCGCACCACCACTGAACGTGGCGTCCTGGACGATCAGGTCCGGCGTGCCCGTTCCGGCGGTGACGACCACGTTGGTCGATCCGACGAGCACGCTCTGCTTCACGATCGCCGTGTGTGCAGTCGTGGTGGTGAAGGAGAGCCCGTAGTTGGAGACGCCACCATCGGCGACCATTTCGGAACCCTGGACCGAGCTGTCGCAGCGGTCCACGCGATAGCCATAGGAGGTCCCCGTTGCCGAGGCAGCGTGCATGATCGAGTCATGGATGTTCGCCGAGCCGCCGATGCAGCGGACGCCAAACGCGAAACCGAGGGCCGCATCGGTGCTGACCGCCCGGGCCTCGATCCTGGTGGCCGTCGTCTCGCTGTTGAAGAAGTCCGCGCCCCAGACGTTCGTCTCCGCCTGCGCAAACGCGGTGACTTCGGCGAAGCGTACGCCGGTGGCGCTGTTCGACTTGACGCCGACGGCGTCGTGGCCCGTGCCCGACGCGTTGTTCACCGCCCGCACCCGAGCGTTGGTCATCGCCGAGTCGGCCCCGTACAGCTCGGCGCCGACCACGGTCGCCTCGGCGTCGCCGTCGGCATCGATGACGACGTCGTCGAAGCGGGAGGCGCCACGCGGCGCCTGGATGCCGTACAGGAAGTTGGCCTCCCCACCGACGGCGATCGAGAGACCCCGGTAGTGAAGCCCGCCCGGCGCGTCTTGCCGGATGCCCCACGTGCTCTGGCCGGTGCTCCCGCCGGTCGCGCGCACGTTGGCGTCGGTCACCCGTCCGTAGGTCTCCGCGGCGCCGAGCGCAGCGGACGTGAGGATCCCGTACGCCGCCGACGAACCGGACTCGGCGCGCGCCTCGACGTCGGCGATCGTCACGTCGGCCGCCGTCGTCGTCCCGGTGACCTGGTGGTGCTGGATGCCCCGGGCACTGCCGCCGGCGGTCACGACATCGATCACTGCGTTGCGCACGTCGAGGTGGCACGAGCTGCCGTAGACGCCACGTGCGGCGCCGCTCCCGGCGCTCGTCGACACGAAGATCGTGGCGTCGATCACCTTCAAGACTCGTCCCTGGTCGTCGCACCACACCCCGATCGAACTCGTCGCATTCGACGTGACCGTCGTGCGGTACCCCTCGAGGGTGACGTCACTGAGGTTCGTCTTCAGTCCGTGGGTCTGGCTCGTCCCGTCGGAGACACGGGTGGTCACGTTCTCGAGCTGGACCTCGGACGAGGCCTCGTTGATGAAGACGCCGGTCGCCTCGGAGCCGCCCCACGCTTCGACGAACAGGCCGTCTGCAAAGGCGGTCGCTCGATAGACGTCGACGCCCAAGTTGGACTGCGACCCGCCCGACGCCCTGGCGATCACGTCGATCATCAGCGGAGAGGCTCCGGTGTGGATCATCAGCCCGCGGGCGTAGTTGCCACCCACGGCGTTGGCCGTCACGTTCCGCAGCGTGGTCGAACCCTCGGTGAAGATCGCGTGCGTCATGTGGGTTGCCACGGCCGGCTCGATCTCGACGGTCAGGTCCCGGAGTTCCGCATCGTCGGCGCCGACCACGGTGGCCGACGAAGCCCCGATCCAGGTGTCCCCGCCGATCGATCGGAGCACGGTGACGCCCTGTCCCGAACCCTCGATGTCGACGAACGGCTTCATGACCACGTGCTCGTCGTCGTACAAGCCGGGCGCCACCCACACCAGGTAGCGCTGTGTCGACGACGCCGCCGGGTAGTCGGGGTCGGTGCCGATCGCGTCGACCGCCGCCGACACGGCTGTGAAGTCGCCGCCCGACTTCGCCACGACGATCACGTTCTCGTAGCCGACGAACGAACCGGCGA
>JABDKP010000189.1 GCA_013002175.1 Ilumatobacter sp. | reverse complement strand
GTCGAAGATCGCCCCGCCGACATCGAGGACGAACATGTCGCCCAGGTAGGCAGCGGCGTCGGACAGTTCGGGGGCTCGGAAGACCACCCAGCCGACGACGACGGCGAAGAAGACCGCGACGCGCCGCACGACGGCGTGGGCGACACGCGGATCGACCGGGCGCTGACCGGTCGCCCGTTCGATGATCAGCAACGAGCCGTGGAACAGGCCCCACACCACGAACGTCCAGTTTGCGCCGTGCCACAGCCCGGTCAGCAGGAAGACGATCGACAAGTTGACGTAGGTGCGGGCCGGGCCGCCACGGCTGCCGCCGAGCGGGATGTACAGGTAGTCGCGGAACCACGTGCTGAGCGTGATGTGCCAGCGACGCCAGAAGTCGGTCACCGAAACCGCCGAGTACGGCCGGCGGAAGTTCTCCGGGAACGTGAAGCCGAGCATCCGGCCGAGGCCGATCGCCATGTCCGAGTACCCGCTGAAGTCGAAATAGATCTGCACCGTGTAGGCGAGCACGCCGACCCAGGCCGCACCGGTCGACAGGTTGCCCGGCTGCGCGAACGCCGCATCGGCGATCGGCGCCACCGAGTCGGCGACGATCACCTTCTTGGCGAGCCCGTGGGTGAACCGGACGACGCCGTCGGACCATCCCTCGACGGTCATCCGGCGGTGCCGTAGTTGGTCGGCGATCTCGTGGAACCGCACGATCGGTCCTGCGACGAGTTGCGGGAACAGTGCGACGTACAGCGCGAAATCGATCGGGTTGTGCAGTCGGTCGGCGCGTCCGCGGGCGATGTCGATCGTGTACGACATCGACTGGAAGGTGAAGAAGGAGATGCCGATCGGGAGCGTCACCGACGGCTGCGCGATGTCCCCGAGACCGAGCGAGTTCAGCTGCTCGACGAGGAAGTCGGCATATTTGAAGTATCCGAGGAGGCCGACGTTGACCAGCACCGATGCGGCGATCGCGACGCGCAGTCGCGACTGGTTGCCGACCGAACGTGCCCGGGCGGCGGTGCGCCCGCACAGGTAGTCGACCGCAGTCGAGACGACGAGCAGGAGCACGAGTGCGCCGCTGCCCCACGTGTAGAAGAACAGCGAGCAGCAGAGCAGCCACCCGTTGCGCAGCCGGGCCGGGAGGACGACGACGACGCCGAGGGCGACCGGCAGGAACAGGAACAGGAACGTCAGCGAGGAGAAGACCATGCGGCGCCGTGCTGACGATCAGGACGGTTGCAGGATCTCGTCCGCGGTGCGGGGCGCGCGGTCGGGGGAGTCGCCCTCGGCGTCCGCCGGTTCAGCGCCGTCCCGGCGCTCGGTGCGCCGCTCGATCTCGTTCCACAGCCAGAACGAGCCTCCGACGATCGCCCACCCGGCGAACGCGTCGACGAAGTAGTGCTCGGCGAAATAGGCCAGCGCCAGTGCCATCGCCGCCGGGTAGAGCAGCAGTGCCCAGCGGACGTACCGGTTCGTGATCCACGGCCAGAAGAACACGACGACGAACAACGCGAAGGCGGAGTGCAGCGACGGCAACGCGGCCACCTGGTTCGCCCAGTCGCGTCCCGTGTCCCATGCTTCGACGAAGCCGTCGAGGCCGATGTGGCGCCATCCGTTCCCGGTCGGCCGACTGAGCGGGGGGAGCGCATCGAGGTCGAGACCGACCCGATTCCGTCCGCCGGCGGCCATCCACGGTGGCGCGGTCGGCAGCAGGATGAACATCGAGCACGCGACGAACAGCAGTGTCGCGAACCGGCGCATGTAGCGCACCCACTGGTGGCGGTTCCGGAACCAGAGGATGGCAATCACGACCGGCGGCACGATGAAGTGCGAGTAGTACACGGCCGACCCGACGACGTCGTACCACTGGACGTCGGCCGGCCCGCGGTAGAACCGCCGCTGGAGATCGACGACGGGGTCCGTGCCGAAGAACAGGAACCGGTCGATGTTGCGTACCGACTCGACCTGGATCGGCATGCCCAACCCGTCTGCGATGCCGCGGCTCTCGTCGTACGCGATCCACATCGCGACGAAGATGCCGAGGTCGCCGGCCATCCGCACCCACTCCCGCCATGGTCTGCCGATGCTGGCGATGCCGAGGAAGATCGCAAACGACCACAGCACGGAGATGCGGTCGATGATCACGCCGTTCGCGAAGAACCACCAGATGTAGACCGCGGCGTACGCGCCGATCACCGACCAGCGGATCCTGACCCACGGGACGCCCGCCGCGCGGAGCGCAGCCGAGTAGGCCGTCAGGGCGCCGACGCCGATCAGCGAATACCACAGGACGCGCCACAAACCCGAGGTCGACACGGCGAGCACCATTCACGCCGACGATATCGCCCGCCGGCTGACGCTCGAAGTCGGGCCGGCTACTCGGAAGCCTGTTCGAGCGCGCGCCGTGTCAGCACCTTGGCCAGATGCTTGCGGTACTCGACGCTCGCGTTGAGGTCGGACTGCGGGTCGGATTCCGCGGTCGCCTGCTCGGCTGCGTCGCTGACCGACGCGCCGCCGGACAGCGCAGCCGACACGCTCGAGGCGAGGATCGGCACCGAGCCCATGTTGACGAGCCCGACGCCGGAGGAGCCGTTGCTGCGCCATGCCGCGACGCCGACGATCGCCCAGTCCTGGGCCCGCCGGTTGAACTTCTGGAAGCTCCAACCGGCGCCGGTCATCTTCGGGACACGGATCTCGACGAGCATCTCGTCAGCCGCGAGGTCGGATTCCAGGAACGACTTGTAGAAATCCGCAGCCGGGATCTCCCGGCGGCCGTTCGGGCCCTGGGCGACGTAGGTCGCGCCCATCGCCAGTGTCGTCGCCGGCAGGTCGGACGCCGGGTCGGCGTGCGCGATCGAACCGCCGATCGTGCCGCGGTGCCGGACCTGCGGATCGCCGACGTGTCCCGCCGCATGTGCCAGCAGTGGTGCGTGCTCGGTGAGCAGCGTCGAGTTCTCGACGTCCATGTGCCGGGTGAGTGCGCCGATCGCGATCTGGTCGCCTTCCTCGCGGATGTAGGAGAGATCGGTCAGCCGTCCGATGTCGATCAGCACACTCGGCTGTGCGAGCCGCAACTTCATCAGCGGCAACAGGCTGTGCCCGCCGGCGATGAACTTGGACTCGTCGCCGTGTTGCCCGACGAGGCTGATCGCCTCCTCGGCGCTCTCGGCTCGGACGTAGTCGAATTGTGCGGGGATCACTGGCTGGTCTCCTTGTTGGCCTGCTGGATGGCGTTCCAGACATTGAGCGGACTTGCGGGCATCTGGACGTCGGGCACGCCGAGTCCGGCGAGCGCATCGACGACGGCGTTCATCACACACGGGGCGGCACCGATCGTGCCGGCCTCGCCGACCCCCTTGACGCCGAGCGCATTGGTCGGCGACGGGGTGACGCTCTCGCCGAGCGTGATCGGCGGGACGTCGCTGGCGGCCGGTACCAGGTACTCGGCGAGCGACGATGACAGCAGGTTGCCGTCGTCGTCGAACCGGGCTTCCTCGTACAGCGCCTGGGCGAGCCCCTGGATCACGCCGCCGTGCACCTGCCCGTCGACGATCAGCGGGTTGACCTTGTTGCCGCAGTCGTCCACCGCGACGTACTGCAACACGTCGACCTGGCCCGTCTCGGTGTCGACTTCGACGGCACACATGTGCGTACCGAACGGCCACGAGAAGTTCGGCGGGTCGTACGTCACCTGCGCCTCCAGGTTCGGCTCGAGGCCGTCGGGGAGGTTGTGCGCGGTGAATGCCTCGAACGCGATCGCGGCGAGCGGCATCTCCTTGTCCGGCGAGCCGCTGACCGAGAACATCCCGCCGGCGAAGCCGAGGTCCTCCTCGTTGGCCTCCATCTGGTGGGCCGCGATCTTGCGCGCCTTGTCGAGCACCTTGTCGCACGCCATCCCGATCGCGACACCGCCGACCGGAAGCGACCGCGACCCGTACGTGTCGAGGCCGAGCGGTGCGATCGCCGTGTCCGAATGCAGCACGTCGACATCGGCCGGGTCGACCCCGAACTTGTCGGCGGCGATCATCGACCATGCGGTTTCGTGGCCCTGGCCGTGTGGCGCGGTGCCGGTGACGACCTGGATCTTCGACGTCGGGAGCACCCGCACCGTGGCGGACTCCCAGCCGCCGGCGGAGTAGTTCAGCGACGCGAGCACCCGTGACGGTGCGAGGCCGCACATCTCGAAGTACGTCGACACACCGATGCCGAGGCGCTTCGTGGACCCCTCGACGTTCTGCTCGGCCTGCCGGGCCCGCATCGCGCCGTAGTCGAGCAAGCCCTCGGCAACGGTCGCCGCGTTGTCGTGGTCGCCCGAGTCGTACACGAGGCCGGTGAACGCCTCGTACGGGAATGCGTCCTTGGGGATGAAGTTGCGTCGCCGCAGTTCGAGCGGATCGATGTCCATCTTCCGGGCGAGCGCGTCCATCGCGTGTTCGATCGCGTACGTCGCCTCGGGCCGGCCGGCGCCGCGGTAGGCGTCGGTCGGTGTCATCGTCGTGAACACCGACGTGCACGAGAAGTCGAACGCCTTCGGGATCTCGTAGACACCGCCGTACAGGAACGCGCCGAGCAGCGGGACGCCGGGCGTGACGAGCTGCAGGTAGGCGCCCATGTCGCCGATCAGCCGCACCCGCAGCCCGGTGATCTTGCCGTTCTCGTCCGCGGCGAGCTCGATGTCCTGGATCTGGCCCCGGCCGTGGATCGTCGCCTGGGCGTTCTCGCTGCGGTCCTCGTTCCAGCGGACCGGGGTGCCGAGTGTGCGGGCGAGGTGCACGCAGAGCAGCTCCTCGGCGTAGACGTTCAGCTTCGAGCCGAAGCCGCCGCCGACGGCCGGGCACACGACGCGCATCTGGTGCTCGGGGATGCCGAGCGTGAGCGCGGTCATCACCTTGAGGATGTGCGGCACCTGCGTCGCCGAGTACAGCGTCATGTCGCCGCCGAACGGTTGCGGCATCGCGACAACTGCCCTGGGCTCCATCGCCATCGGGATCAGACGTTGCTGGATGTACCGCTCTGTGACGACGAATGCCGACTCGTCGATCGCTTTCTGGCAGTCGCCCTCGTTCTCCTCGATCAGCAGCGGCCACGTGTACGAGACGTTCGTGCCGAGGTCGTCGTGGATGATCACGTCGTCGCTGAGCGCAGCCTCGAGGTCGATGACCGCCGGCAGCGGCTCGTACTCGACGTCGATCGCCTCGAGCGCGTCGTGGGCGATTGCGTCCGACGTCGCGAGCACGCACGCCACGCCGTCGCCGACGTAGGCCGCCTTGCCGACGGCGAGGGGGAAGTGCGTCGGGTTCTTCATGTCGTCGGTGACCGGCCAGGCGCAGGGCATCGGACCGGCCCACGCGTCAGCGAGGTCGGCGCCGCTGTAGGCGCTGTGGACACCGTCGATCGCCAACGCGCCCGAGACGTCGACGGACGCGATCCGGGCGTGGGCGTGGGGGCTGCGCAGCACAGCGAGATGCAGCGCGCCCGGAACCTTCATGTCGTTGGTGAAGATCGCTTCGCCGGTCAGCAGCGCCGGATCCTCCTTGCGGAGCATGCGCTGGCCGAGCACCCCGTTGCCGGCGGCGATCGACGCGTCGCTCGTCGCCATGTTGTCGGTGACAGTCATGACCTACCTCCCGTGTCAGGCGCTCGCGGCCGCGAGCACGGACTTGACGATGTTGTGGTACCCGGTACACCGGCAGAGGTTGCCCTCGAGCCCGATCCGCACGTCGCGCTCGGTCGGGTTGGGGTTCTCCTCGAGCAGGCTCGTCGCCGCCATCACCATGCCCGGCGTGCAGTAGCCGCACTGGAGGCCGTGGTTCTCCATGAACGCCTGCTGCATCGGGTGCAGCGTTCCGTCGGCGGCGGCCATCCCCTCGATCGTGCGAATGTCCTGGCCGTCGGCCTGCACGGCGAGCACCGTGCAACTCTTGACCGCCTCACCGTTGAGGTGGATCGAGCACGCCCCGCACGACTACGTGTCGCAGCCGATGTTGGTGCCGGTCAGCCCGACGTGCTCGCGGATGTACTGGACGAGCAGTGTGCGCGGCTCGACGTCGTGCGTGTGCTGTGTGCCGTTGACGGTGACGGTGACTTCCACGGTGACCCCCCATGTGATCGATGTGCCGGTCGAGTGCGACCGGCCGGGAGAACATCATGCCTCATTTCCGAGCACCGGTCGTCACGCAGCTGCCGAGCCTGCGCGGGCCGGGGGAGGGCAGCGTCGGGGGCGACTATGTGCCGGCGTTGGCGATGGCGACGCGCGGGTCGCGGTTCGGATCGCCGGGCTCGTCGAGCGAGTCGCGGAACGAGACCATCGCGGTCAGTCGCTGGTCCTCGTCGAGATCGGCGTCCATGATGCGGCCGACCGACGGAGCGAGATCGCCGAATTCGAGGACGATCTCGTGAGCCACCTGCTCGCTGGCGGACAACTCCTCGAGTGGTGTGCTCCCGTCGTACCAGCGGGTCGTCGTCTTCTTCTTCGCGGCCATGCCGGCTCGTTTCGTTCGGTCGTCGGGTCGGCCACCGTAGCGCAGCCGATGCCGCCGCGCCGAATGCCGGGCTCAGTCGAAGAGGTCGAACGTGTCCGTGATCGTCAGGTAGACGAGGACGACGATGATGGCGCCCCCGAAGACGGTGTAGTGCCAGCGCTTGGAGTGGTCGGCCCGCCAGAATCGACGGATCGAGTAGACGATCGAAAAGATCGCGACGATGCCGATCACGATGCCGATGACCGGCCCGACGCCCCGCGCGATGCCGACCGCCGGCAGCACGAACGGCAGCACGATGTACATCAGCAGGCAGCGGCAGGTGGTGAACGCGAGCGATTTCTGGAATGCCGAGCGGGCCTCGGCCGCGGTCGAGGTGCGGCCCTCGGGGAGCCGCAGCAGGCGGCGCATGAACTGGTCCGCGGACGAGCGCTTGGGCGCGGCCGGCTGGCGGGTCGTGGTCGGTTCGACGGTCGCGCTCATGTCGGGGGGCAACGGTATGGCCCGAAGCCGGGAGGTGCAACGTGGCCGCTGCTGCCGATCGGCGGGCCGGTCATCGGTTGGCGAGGTCGTCGAGCCGCCCGAGGTCCTCGTCGGTGCCGACGGCGATGATGATGTGGTGCGGCTCGATCAGCGTGTCGCCGCGCGGGATGGTGGTGAAACTTCCGTCCGGTGAGCGCAGGGCGAGCACGAGCGCACCGGTCTCCTCGCTCAGGTTCGCCTCGCGGAGGGTCCGGCCGGCGAGATAGGACTTCGGGCCGACGTCGAACTCCTGCATCCGGAACTCGAGCGACCGCTCGTGCATCACCACGTCGACGAACTCGGCGACGTTCGGACGCACGACGAACGACGACATCCGGGCCGCGCCCAGCTCCTGCGGGTTGACGACCCGGTCGGCACCGGCATTGGACAGCTTCGGGATGCTCTCGTCCTGGCGGGCCCGGGCGACGATGAACAGGCCCGGGTTGATCGCCCGGCCCGACAGCGTGACGAACAGGTTCTCGGCGTCGCCTTCGAGTGCGGCGACCAGCGCCCTGGCCCGCTCGATGCCGGCCTCCCGCAGCGTCGCGTCGAGTGTCGCGTCGCCGACGACCGCGTGGAACGGCACGTCGTTGATCCGCTCCGGGTTGGTGTCGATCACGACGACCTCGTGGCCCGACGCGTTGAGGTCGTGGGCGACCGCCCGCCCGACCCGGCCCCAGCCGCACACGACGGTGTGGTCCTTCAGCTTGGCGAGTTCCCGATCCATGCGTCGCCTCCCGACGAATTCCCGTAGTTGTCCCTCGACGACGACCTGCACCGCGAGGGTGAACGTGTACAGCACCGTCGACACACCGGTGACGATGATGAACATCGTGAACCACTTCTCGGCGGCGTCGAACTCCTTCAGCTCGCGGAACCCGACCGTCGTGATCGTCGTGATCGTCTGGTAGGCGGCATCCAGCAGCGTGAACCCGAACATCCAGTATCCGACGACGCCGATGACGACGACCGTTGCGACCATGCCCATCGCGAGCTGCAGGCGCCTGATCGCGGATGTCACGCCGCGACCGTAGCGGGCACGGCGCGCCCGGCCGGGGTGGCGTTCAGATGATGAAGCCGATGACGTCGATGATGACGTGCGTCGCATCGACGGCGAAGACCTTGATCTTCCCCTCGGAGATCGCCGTCTGCGCGTTGTTGCCGATCGTCTGGTCGGTCGCGGTCCAGTTGACGCTCGAGAAGGCGGGCGGGTTGAGCGTGGCGTTGGCGGCGGAGTAGATCGCGGCGAACCCGCCGTTGGTCGTGCCGGTGACCGTGACGTTGAGCAACGCTCCGATATGGCTCGAGAGCACCGACGTGTCGAGCGTCAGGTCGATGATGCGCGTCTGGCCCTTCGCGAACTTGCCCTTCGTGCCACTCCCCGGCTCACCCGGCCGCGAGTCGTACGCCCGCTCCGGTGTCGCGGTGAACGACACGCCCGACGGCGTGTCGAGCTGAATCCAAACACCCGGCGAGCCGCTGACCCGGTTGTAGAACAATCGGTTGTCGACATCGACGAACAGCGCACCCGCCGGATGGAAACCGGAGGTCGGCGCTCCGGACACGGTCGACGACGCCTGGATCTGCAACGGGGTGCCCGACGTCGAGCCGACGACAGCGCCGATCCCCGCGTCGCTGAACGCGCTGAGACCGATCCCGGATGTCGTCGCGTTGCCGACGAGCCCACGGCCGGTCGTCACCTGGCCGAACACGGCGTCGCCGGACGTGGAACGGCCGTTGACGCCCACGCCCGATGGGGAGATGCCCTGGACCGCCCGACCGGTGCCGTTGGCGCGGACGTCGAGCGTCGTGTCACCGGTCGAACTGGTCTGGTTGAGCATCGTCGTGCTCGCGGCCTCGTTGGTCTCGCCGAGCTTCATGTTGTCTCCGTCTGCTGCTGCGACGGGCCGCGTCGCGACTGCGGCACCGACGGCTCCGACCGCTCCGGCGACGAGCGATTTGGTCAGCATGTTTCGTCGCGTGGTCGCCGTCGACCGCAGTTCGACAGCCGATGCTGCTTCCACCCTCGGGGCCAGCGACGTCAGCCGGGCAGCGAGGTCCTCGATCTGTGCCTGCTGGGCGTCGACGAGCGTGCGCAGCGCGTCGAGGTCGGTGGTGGCGTCGTGTGCGGTCATGTGGCCCTCTCGTGTCCCTCACGAGCCGAACCGCCCGTCGTTCGACGGTACCACCCTGCGGTGACCTCCGTTCCGGGTGCGGCCGGGACTCAGACGTCGGCGAGTCGGTCGAGCGAACGGTGGGCGAACAGCAGGGTGAGCGCGCCGAGCACCAGGACTGCCACGAGCCCGCCCCAGGTGTTGTCCCAAGTGATCGGGGCGTCGACGAAACCGAGCCGGCCGAGGCGGATGATGTTGTTGAACGGGTTGATCCGGGTCACCCCTTCCAACCACCCGTCCATGATGCTCAGCGGGGTCTGCGCCTCGCTGAGGAAGAGCACGAGGAACAACGTCAGCTGCATCACCGCCGCTCCCCGCATGTCGCGGAAGCGGTAGGCGATCGCCAGACCCCAGCCGGTGCCGAGCGTGGCGACGCCGAGGCCCGCCACGTACAGCAGCAGCACGCCTCCGATTCCGTGGGTGGGCCGGGCGCCGAACAGGGCACCGATGATCAGCACGATCGTCGTCATCAGGACGGCGCGCACCAGCGCCGCCAGCAGCGGCCCGGCGAGCAGCGACGCGCGCGGTGCCGGTGAGAGGCGGATGCGGTCGTAGAAGCCGGATTCGAGGTCGCGGATCGTCGTGAACCCGATCCCGATCCCGGCGAAGCCCGAACCCATCATCACGGCGAGCGGGAGGAACCAGTTGATCGAGCGCGATGTCGGGAAGCCGGGGATCCGGGTGATCGCGAAGAACGTCCCGGCGAACGACACCGCCTGGAACACCGGCATCGCGATCGACGGCAGGAACGCGGACGGCAACCGGGTGATGTTGACGACGCTGCGCTTGGCGAGGCCCACCGAGGCCGCTCGCACGCCTGTCGTGGCGACGTTCACGACGCCCCCAGCCGCCGGTCGAGCGTCCGCAGCGCGAGGGCGACGGTGGCGATCGCGATCGCGGCGGGGACGAGGATCGCCCTGGCCAGCGCGGAGGCCGAGACGCCCTCGATCACGAGGTCGCGCATGCCCTCGACGAGGTACGACACCGGATTGAGGTCGGCGAGGTCGGCATAGACGCCCGACATCGTCTCGCGCGGGAAGAACGCGGACGAGAAGAAGAGCGCGATGAACAGCAGCGGGAACGATCCCTGTACCGCCTCGGAGGACCCGGTCAGCAGCGCCATCGACGCCATCAGCGCGCCGACCGCGAGCGCGAGGAAGATGCCGGCGACGACCAGGCCGAGGACGCCGGGGACACCGCCCTGGACGGTGAGGCCGAACGGCAGCAGCACGACGACGAAGAACGCGGTCTGGAACGCGCCGTACGCCATCCCGCCCGCCATCCGGCCGACGATGATCCCGGTCCGTGTCGACGGCGAAGCCAACAGCCGGTCGAAGAAGCCGTTCTCGATGTCGGTGGCGAGTGCGGTTGCGCCCACCGTCGAGCCGAACAGGATGCCCTGCACGACCGCGCCGGCGAGGGCGAAGTCGAGGTACGAGTCGACCTCGGGGAAGCCGGGCAGTGCCGTCGCCCGCGAGTACGAGGCCGTGCCGAGCGCGGCGAAGAAGAGCGGGAAGACGAGCGACGGGATGACGAGCGACGGTTGCCGGAACAACGCCAGCATCGAGCGCCGCGACAGCGCCCACGTCTGCGCCACGCCGGACGTCTGCGCCGTCGCCGTCGCGAGCGTCACGACTCGGCGCCCTCCAGCCGGTACCCGGTCGCTTCGGCGAAGACGTCATCGAGGCTCGGCTCGTGCAGCTCGAGGTCGCGCACGCCGATGCCCGCCTCGTCGAGCCGGCGCACCACGGCGGAGATCTGCGCCGACCCGCCAGGTAGGCCGACCCCGAGCGTGCCCTCGGCGGTCGGCCGGAGCTCGCCGAACTCGGCGAGGATCTCCGAGGCGCGATCGGCGACGTCGGGTTCGACACCGATGAACAGCGTCGGTGAGCCGACCTCCGCCTTCAGTTCGGCCGGGCGCCCCTTGCGCACGATGACACCGTTGTCGATGATCGCAATCCGCTCCGCCAGCTGGTCGGCCTCTTCGAGGTACTGCGTCGTCAGCAGCACGGTCGTCCCATCGTGGTTGAGCCGCTTGATCTCCTCCCACAGCGCGATCCGGCTCATCGGGTCGAGCCCGGTCGTCGGCTCGTCGAGGAACAGCACCGACGGTTCGTGGATCAGCGACAGGGCGAGGTCGAGCCGGCGGCGCATCCCGCCGGAGTACGTACCGACCCTGCGGTCGGCGGCGGCGGTCAGCCCGACGCGATCGAGCAGCTCGGCGGCACGCTCGCCGTGCTTGGCTTTCGGCAGCCCGTACAGCACCGCCTGGAGGCGCAGGAGCTCCCGGCCGGTCATCAGCGGATCGATCGCCGCGTCCTGCAGCGCGACACCGATGTTGCGGCGGACGTCGGCGGCCTCGGACACGACGTCGTAGCCGGCGACACGGGCGTGGCCGCCGGTGGGGCGCAGCAGCGTCGTCAGCATCCGCACCGTCGTCGACTTGCCGGCGCCGTTCGGCCCGAGGAACCCGAAGATCTCGCCGGGCTGGATCCGGAGGTCGACTCCGTCGACCGCCTTGACGATGTCGTCGCCGGAACCGAAGTATCGCTTGAGACCCTCGGCGGCGATCGGCAGCGACTCGTCAGCCACGCAGGAACTGGCGGATCAGCGGCTCGTAGTGTTCGAGCGGGTTGCTGCGGTAGTCGGCGTCGAACGCGGTCTGGTCGTACTTCGCGCAGAACTCCTCGGTGTACCCGAAGTGCTCGCTGTCGCGGAACCGCTCGCGCGTGTCGCGGTCCATGCCGAGGTGGTGCCAGAAGTAGTAGCCCTGGAAGATGCCGTGATGCGCGACCATCCAGTGGTTCGCCTCGGACACGAACGGCTTGATGATGCCGGCTGCGATGTCCGGATGGTTGAACGGGCTGAGCGTGTCGCCGATGTCGTGGATCAGCGCGCAGAACACGTACTCGTCGTCGCGGCCGTCGCGTTCGGCGCGCGTCGCGGTCTGCAGGCTGTGCTCGAGCCGGTCGACGGGGAAGCCGCCGTGGTCGAATTGCAGGTCGTTCAGCAGGCCGATGACGCGGTCGGCGACCATCCCCTGGGTGATGTTGAGCTGCGGGGCGATGATCGCCCAGTCATCAGCGGTCGATTCCTCGAACGTCGTGAACGCCGCGCGCTGTTGGGTGTCGGTCATGAGTGGTCTCCTGCTGCCCTGATCGCCTGCCACACCCGCTCGGCGGTGGCGGGCATGTCGATGTGGCGGACGCCGAGGTGGCTCACCGCGTCCACGACCGCGGACTGCACGGCCGGGGTCGAGCCGATCGTGCCGGACTCGCCGATGCCCTTCACCCCGAGCGGGTTGACGAACGTCGGGGTCTCCATGTGGATCACCTCGAAGCTGGGGAGCTCGGTCGCCGAGATCATGCCGTAGTCGGCGAGGTTCGACGTGACCGGGTTGCCGTCGTCGTCGTAGCGGACCTCCTCCAGCAGCGCCTGGGCCGCGCCCTGGGCGATGCCGCCGTGGATCTGGCCGTCGAGCAGCAGCGGGTTGATCACCCGGCCGGCGTCGTCGCACGCGACCTGACGCAGGTGGGTGACCTGGCCGGTGTCGGTGTCGACCTCGACCACGGCGACGTGGGCGCCGAAGGGGAACGTCGCCATCTCGGCGACGAATGTCGTCTCCACGGTGAGGTCCGCGCCGTCCTGCTTCGCGGCGACGGCCAGATCGGCCCACGTCTTCGACACCGCGGGCGTCCCGGTGACGTGGAATGCACCGGCGTCCTTGTCGAGCACGACATCGGCTTCGTCCGCTTCGAGCAGCTTCGCGGCCAACTTCTTCGCCTGCTCGACCAGTTCGACCGCGCCTTGGTGAACCGCCGCGCCGCCCTGTTGCAGCGAGCGCGACCCCATCGTGCCGCCGCCGACCGGCACCCGGTCGGTGTCGCCCCAGACGACGGTGATCTTGTCCATCGCGATGCCGGTCTCGTCGTGGGCGAGCATCGTCCATGCGGTCTCGTGGCCCTGTCCGTGCGACGAGGTGCCGGTGTAGACGGTGGCGGTCCCGTCGTCGCCGACCTCGATCTTGGCGGCTTCCTGCTTCGGGTCGACGCCACCGGTGACCTCGACGTAGATCGACACGCCGATCCCGAGCTGCTTGACGTCACCCGCTTCGCGGCGCGCCGTCTGCTCGGCCCGGAGGTCGCTGTAGCCGGCGGCCTCGAGCGCGCGGTCGAGAGCGCCCTCGTAGTCGCCCACGTCGTAGGTCTGGCCGATCGAGGTGGTGTGCGGCTCGGAGAACTTGGCAATGAGGTTCATCCGCCGCACGTCGGCGGGGTCCTTGCCGATCTCGGCGGCGAACATGTCCATCGCCCGCTCGATCGCGGCGGTCGCCTCGGGACGGCCCGCCCCGCGGTAGGCGGTGGTCGGTGTCGTGTTGGTGACGACCGACGTGGCGCGCACCTCGATGTTGGGAATGTCGTACACGCCGGACGCCATCGGCCGCGTGAAGAACGGGGCGAGGATCGTGCCCATGCCGACGAACGCGCCCGAGTCCTGGATCGCATGCAGCTGGTAGTGCGTGACCTTGCCGTCGCGGGTGCCGCCGATCGTGACGTACTGCAGCTGGGAGCGGCCGTGGCCGAGGTTCATCATCGACTCGCTGCGGGTCTCGCGCCACCGCACGGGCCGACCGAGCGCCGTGGCGAGCGGCCCGAGCAGCAGCTCCTCGGCGTAGGTGTCGATCTTTGCCCCGAAACCGCCACCGACGTCGGGTGTGATCAGGCGGATCGCGTCGGCGTCGACGCCGTTGGCGGCCACGAAGGCGGCCTTCGCGCCCTGGACGCCCTGGCTGGAGATCCACTGGATCAGCCGTCCGTCGACCCACGCCGCCGCCGATGCGCGTACCTCGAGCGGGCAGGGAGCGACCCGCTGGTTGAGGAAGCGGCCCGTCACGGTGACCTCGCAGTCGGCGAAGAACTCCTCGGCCGGGGAGTTCTCGGGCATGCCGAGGGCCGTGGTGTCGAAGACGGCGTTCGAGCCGGCCGCATCGTAGATGTGGGTGTCGGAGGCGAGCGCGGCCTCCATGTCGACGAGCGCAGGCAGCGGGTCGATGTCGACGAACACCATCTCGGCAGCGTCCGCGGCCTGCTGCCACGTCTCGGCGACGACGACCGCGACCGGCTCGCCGACGTGGCGCACCTTGTCGCTGGCCAGCAACGTGCGCGCCGACGCGGGATTGAACGGCGACGGCACCGGCTCCAGGCCGAGCGTCTCGGCGGTGTGCACGACGAGAACACCGGGCATGCCGCTCGCCTCGTCGACATCGATCGAACTGATCGTGCCGTGCGCGGCCGACGAGCGGACGTACACCGCCTGCGCGGCGCCGTCGAGCCGAGCATCGACGATGTCGTCGGTGTACGCACCGCCGGCGGTCAGGAACTTCGGGTCCTCCTTGCGCTCGACGCGGTTTCCAAGAATGCTTCCACCGGCCACGTGAACCCCTGTCGTAGGTCAGGGCGAGCGCCGCTGCTGGCGTCGCCGACTGGAGAGCAACCTAGTCGGTCGGCGCGGGGGCGGGCCCAGCCGTGCGGGCCGAGATGATCTCGGTCACCACGTTGTACGGCCAGCCGTCGGGCAACTCGCCGGGCAGCGGCGGGAACGGCAGCAGCGAGGTGCGTCGCTCGCCGCCGGTGACGTAGCCGATCTCCTCACGGGCGGCTTCGCTGATGCCCTCGTCGGTCTTCAGCCGGTCGACCTCGGCGGCGAGCTGGCCGTTGACCCGGCGCAACTCGTCGAGCTGTTCCTGCCGTTGGGTGAGATCGACGTCCTGCCCGCGCCACGTGCCGATCGGGAGGACGAACACCGCAGCGGCGATCGTGCCGATGACGGCGAGCGCGCCCAGCCCCGCGAACAATGCCACCTTCGGACGCCGCGAGATCCGCCGGTCGATCGGGATCGAACGGGTGATGTCGCCGAGCCGCGAGGATCCGGCCTTGGACGCGGGCCGACGCTTCGGCCGTTGAATCGACGTCGTTTTCGACCTGGTCACGGCTTCAGTGTCGCAGGACCGGCAGGTGAAACCGTGTCACCCGAAGGCGATGACGCCGACGACCCCCGCCAGCACCAGCGCGCTGGCGAGGTATTCGCTGCGCCGGTGCCGCTCATGCAGCCACCACGCCGAGATCGCGAACGCGATCACGAGTTCGATCTGCCCGAGCGTGCGGACCTTCGCTGCGTTCGTCAGCGTCACCGCGACCGCCCACCCGGTGGAGCCGGCGACGCTGAGCACACCGACCGGCCACGCCGCGCGCCACTCGCGGAACACGGACGCGAGTTCGCCCCGGCTCGACGATGCGAGCTGTGCGCCGTTCAGCAGGGTCTGGATGCCGAGCATCACGGTGAGGGTGAGCAGTGCCCGGTTCCAGGTCGGCCCGTCGCCGAGCGACGTCGAACCGGCGCGGATGCCGACCGCGGCCACTGCGAAGCCGGCCGCTGCCAGGACGCCCATCAGCGCCGCTGGGTCTGCGGCGCTACCCACCGCGTCGCGCAGCCGCTGCGGAGCAGCCAGCCAGGCGACGCCGCCCATGCACACGAGCACCGCCAGCCACCCGAACGGTTCCAGCGGTTCGCCGAGGGCGACCGCCGACACGACGGCGACGAGGATCACCTCGGTCTTCGAGTAGACGGTGCCGATCGCGAAGTCGCGCAGGTCGAACGATCGCAGCAGGGCGAGCGTGCCGCCGATCTGCGCGGCGCCGGCACCGACGACGATCGGCCAGAACCGCAACGGGATCGCCGGCACCGGCTCGCCCGCGATGCCGAACGTGGCGATGGCGGCGGCGGCCGCGAGCGGGAAGCCGTAGGCGTACCGGACGAAGCCGGCGCTGTTGACGGTCAGGACCGATCGCAGCCGGTGCTGACGCGAGGTTCTGAGGATCTGGAACGTGGCCGCCGCCAACGTGATCGGGATCCACATCCGGTGGGGCTACTTCGATGCTGCCGGTTTCGACGGTGGGTACCAGGTGTCGTTGTTGACCAGGATCGAGTCCGCCTCGGCCGGGCCCCACGTGTCGCGGAAGTACGGCAGCACCTCGCCGGGGTCGTCGAGTGCCGGCTGCACCACGCGCCACGTGCCCTCGACGACGTCCTGGCGGGCGAAGCGCCGCAGCGAACCGCGGAGCGCGTCGCCGAGCAGCCGCTGGTACGCGTCCTGCCGCTCGCCGAACGCGGCGGCGAAGTCGACGTCGACGTCGATGTCCTCGCTGTCCATCTGCGGGCCGGGCGTCTTGGCCTGGAGCACGAACGTGACGCCGTCGTGCTTGCCGAGGCGCAGCCGGATGAGATTGCGTCCCGGCGGCGGGCCGCCGGCCTCGTCGAACAGCATCCGTGGCGGCTCGCGCAGCTCGATCACCGCCTCGGTCGCGGACTCCGCGAGGCCCTTGCCCACCCGGACGTACCAAGGCACGCCCGCCCACCGCCACGAGTCGATCTCCAGCCGGGCGGCGACGAACGTCTCGACGTCGGACTCTTCGGCGACGCCCGGTTCGTCGCGGTAGCCGACGTACTGCCCCCGCACCATCGCGGAGCAGTCGATCGGCCGCATCGCCGTGATCACCTTCGCCTTCTCGTCCTGGAGGAACCCCGCGTCGGCTCCGGCGGGCGGCTCCATCGCGAGCAGGGCGACGACTTGCAACAAGTGGTTCTGCAGCACGTCGCGGATCGCGCCGACCGAGTCGTAGAACGAGCCGCGACCCTCGACGCCGATCGTCTCCGCCATCGTGATCTGCACACTGCGGACGTAGTTGCGGTTCCACACCGGCTCGATCAACGTGTTCGCGAAGCGGAACACCAGCAGATCCTCGACTGCTTCCTTGCCGAGGTAGTGGTCGATCCGGAAGATGTGATCCTCGGCGAAGACCGAGTGCAGCGTCTCGTTGAGTTCGACCGCGGACTGGTAGTCGCGGCCGAACGGCTTCTCGACGACGATCCGCCCCCGGGTGTGCAGGTCGACCGACTGCAGCTTCTCGGCCACCATCGGGAACAGCGATGGTGGGATCGCCATGTAGAACACGCCGACGCACGACTCGTGGCGGTCGAGCGTGTCCTTCAACTCGTTCCAGGTCGCGGCATCGGAATAGTCGCCCTGAACGAGGTCGAGCCGTTCACACAGGGCGTCGATCGTCGTCGGGTCGGCATCATCGATGTGCTGTTCGATCGATTCACGGGCGTGCATCCGGAAGTCGTCGTCGGTCCAGTCGCTGCGGGCGACGCCGATCACCGGCACGTGCAGCGCTCCATCCCGTTGCAGCCGATAGAGGGACGGGAAGAGTTTGCGTTTGGCGAGGTCGCCGGTTGCGCCGAACAGGACCAGGGCGTCGGCCTCGGGCTGATTGGTCTCGATCTGGGCCGTGTCGATGTGGGTCGGGTTCATCGCGAACTGTCCGTCTTCTCGGCATGGCCGCCGAAGCCGGCGCGCATCGCGGACAGCACCTGGTCGGCGACGTCCGAGCGGCCGCGCGACGAGAACCGCTGGTACAGCGCAGCGGACAGCACCGGCACCGGGACGCCCTCGTCGATGGCCGCAGCGATCGTCCACCGACCCTCGCCGGAATCGCTGACGTGACCCGAGAACGCGCTCAGCTGCGGATCGCGGAGATACGCCTCCGCAGTGAGATCCAGGAGCCACGACTCGATCACCGACCCGCGCCGCCAGACCTCGGTCACCTTCGAGATGTCGAGGTCGTACCGGTAGTACTCAGCGTCTTCCAGCGGTGCGGTCTCGGCGTCGGCCTCGTGGTCGAGTGCGCCGATGTTCGCCTTGGCCAGCACGTTCAGGCCCTCGGCATACGCGGCCATCAAGCCGTACTCGATGCCGTTGTGCACCATCTTCACGAAGTGACCCGCGCCGCTCGGACCGCAGTGCAGCCAGCCCCGTTCCTCGGGCGCGGGCGGCCCGTCCCGCCCCGGAGTGCGGGGCACGTCGCCGAGGCCCGGGGCGAGCGAGTCGAAGATCGGTGTCAGCCGGGAGACCGGGCCGTCGTCGCCGCCGATCATCAGGCAGTAGCCGCGGGTCAGGCCGTGCACGCCGCCGCTCGTGCCGACGTCGACGTAGTTGATGCCGAGCGGACGCAGCTCCTTCGAGCGGTCGATGTCGAGGTGGTACCAGGAGTTGCCGCCGTCGATGACCGTGTCGTCGGCGTCGAGCAACGGAGCGAGTTGCTCCAGCGTCGAGCCGACGAACGCAGCCGGCACCATGATCCAGATCGCGCGCGGCGTGTCGAGGCCGGCGACGAGTTCATCGAGGTTGCGCGCACCGGTGGCCCCTTCGGCCTCGAGCGTGGCGATCGGCGCCTCGCTCACGTCGTGGACCACGCATCGGTGACCGTCGCGCATCAGGCGCCGGACCATGTTGGCGCCCATCCGGCCGAGACCGATCATCCCCAGCTGCTGTCGGTCCGCTTCCGTGTCCATGCCGACAGGTTGCCACGGTTCGCTACGTTCTGAACATGACGAGCGATCTCGATCGCCACGTGGAGCTCGCCGCACAGGCCCACCAGCAGCTGCTCGCCGATCTCGACCGGCTCATCATCGACGTCGCGGCGCCGTCACGTCTCCCGGGCTGGACGAAGGGTCACGTCCTCGCCCATCTGGTCAACAGCGGTGACGGTCATGCGTCGATCTTCGACGCGGCGGCGCGCGGTGAGATCGTCGCGCAGTACCCCCATGGCCCCGAGGGTCGCTCTGCCGACATCGAGGCCGGTGCGTCGCGGCCGTTCGCAGAGCAGCGCGATGCGCTGCGGCGCTCGATCTGGCAGCTCGAGGGGACGTGGGCGACGTCGAACTGGGACGGCAGTGGGATCACCCCGCGCGGCGGCGTCGTCGCGCTCACGGAGCTGCCGTTCCTGAGATTGCGCGAAGTGGCGATCCACCACATCGACCTCGACATCGGACACGACTTCTCGGATCTCGCCGACGAGTACGTCCGCATCGAGCTGAAGCGGCTGGAGATGACGTGGGCCGCCCGGCAGCCGATGGGGATGACCCCGCTGCCCGACGCCGCCCTGGCCCTCGACCCACCGCTACGGCTGGCGTGGCTGACCGGCCGCGCCTCGATCGACGGGCTGGAACCGGCCGGCGTGTTCTGACCGTCAGCCCGGTGCCCTTCAGCCCGGCGTGGCGTCGACCGTGCCGGTCGCCTCCGCGAGGAACGTCTCGACCAGCACCCCGTCGGGGCCGTCGATGGCGAGCTGGTGCATCAGTGCCCCCCGGTTGGAGAAGTCGACCGACGGGTCGTCCGCCGCCTCGGTGAGGCGCCGCCACGTGTCGTCGTCGACGACATCGAGCCCGGCCGCGACACGCAGCTCGTCGCTGGCGACAACCAGACGCAGCGCCTCGCGCGCCACGACACCGTCGAGCCGGGCGAGCGCGTCGTTCTCGGGCACCCGGTCGTCGCCGCCCGGTGCGCTGGGCCGGACGTCTTCGCCGACCTTCAGCAGTGTCGTGATCGGGCGGGTCGCGGCGAGTGCGCCCGCGAGGGTGAAGCCGACGTCGATCGCCCGGTTGCGGTCCGCCCGTCGAGCGGCGAGCAGTTCGTCGATTCGGCGCTGCTCGAATGCGGCGGCGTCGCCGAACACGAGCGTCAACGCCTTGACGACGGGCTCGACCTGGGTCCGGATGATGTCGCCGAGATCTCTCGGGTGCGCGGCGGCGGCCGACTTCTCGATCGCCGCAGGCACGATCTCCAGCTGCGCCTCCAGGAAGTCGGTGAGACCGACCTCCAGCAGCCGTTGGGCGTCGGGATCGCGGACGACGCGGCCGTACAGCGACGAGAGATCGGCGTAGGTCACCGGGTCACCGGCGACGTCGAGCGACCCGATCGCGTCGACATCGAAGAACGATCCCGCGCCGGCGTCGAGCAGCCGCCCGAGGTGGTCCATGTGCGTGCCGACCGCGGCGGCGATGCCCTGGGCGAGGCCGGGGGGAAACTGCGCCTGGTGCGACAGCGGCACGAACGACGTGAGCGCGTCGAGGCTGTGCTGCAGTTGCGTGGGATCGGCGAGCACCGAGAGGTGCAGCCCGGCGCCGACGAACTCGCGCACGGCGTCCGTCCGCAGGTCGGCCCGCCGGACGAGACCGTCGCGGACATCGGCGTCGGCGAGCATGTCGAGTGCGACGTCGGGCCACGACGCCAGCCGGTCGAGCACGGCACTGGTCGCGTACGCATGTCGCTGCCGCTCGCTCGGCAGCACCGGCGCCGACGCCGGCCCGAGCAGGCGGCGGCCCACGGTTGCGGTGAACGACGGGTCGAACGCACCGCCGGCGACCATGATGCCGAGGGTCGCCGTGGCGCCCGCGTCGGCCAGGAGCTGTGCTGCGAAGTCGGTGTCGGCCGCGGCGCGGCGGGCGATTTCCTGCATCGCGTCGACGAACAGGTCATCTCCCACGGTGAACGGGTCGACCGGGCGCCCGTCGGCGTCGCTGCGCCAACTGCCGTCGTGCGCGATCACTGCGGCGATCAGCCGGTCGTCGGACCAGTCATGGGTTTCGTTGTCGGTGACGGTCAGCCAGGCCGACGTGTGCGCCCATTCGACGCGGAGCGACTCGACGCCCGGCGGCGGCGCGGTCCAGGCCGTCATCGCGTCGCTCGACATCAGCCGGTGGAGCAGCGGCATCCAGAGCTCGGCGAGATTGCGACGGGCCAACCAGATTGCCTGGCGCGCGTCGCCGGCTGCGGGTTCCGAGCAGTCGATCGCACCGAGGTCGTCGATTGCGGCCGAGGTCTGGGCGGCGAGCGCCCTGACCCGGCCCGGGTGATAGCCGACCAGCACGTCAGAACCTGGCCGCGAGTGCCGCGGCTGCGTCGAGCTGGTCGGCCCGCCGGTCGAACAGGAACGCCTGCCATCGCAACTGATCCGCGGCATGGTGCAGCTGGCGCTGGTTGGAGCGGAGGGTGGTGCGGCACAGCCCGGGGCGGCGGCCGCGCCACGTGTCGTCGCCGGCGAACGAGTCGAGCTGCATCGCGAACGAGTGCTCGATCCGCAGCGCGAGCGAGCGCAGACGGCGAGCCCGGCGACGGTAGTGATCGGCGGCGGCGTGCGACATCAACCAGCAGTGGGCGACGCGACCGCACCGGCGGAACGGTCAGTCGAGGTCGAGTTCGACCAGGCGGTGGGGGAGCCCCGTCTCGTCGGTGACGAAGTCGTCGCCGAGCGCCCGGAATCCGCGCGCCACGTAGAAGTCGAGGGCACTACTGCGGGCGTTCGCCCACAGCCGCGTCGCGCCCTCGTCGCGCAGCCGGGCGATCCCGGCCCGGAGCAGCATCGACCCGAAGCCGTGCCCACGCCGGTCGGCATCGGTCGCCATGCCGCGCAGTTGCCAACCATCGGGATGGGGCACCCAGGTCGAGATCGCGACCACCCGGCCGTCCTCCTCGACGCCGAGGTGGAACGTGCCGTCGAGGTCGTCGCCGTCGAAGGCGACGACCTCCGCGCCGTCGCGCAGCACCCGGCGCCGCAGATCATGGGTTGCCTCGGCGGCGAGTGCGACGACGTGCGGGCCATCGCCCTGGAGGTCGGTCAGGCTGACGCTGCGATGCGCGACCGCGGACGCCTCGTGCCGGTCGTGGGTCACGATGATCGCGGTCGCCCCGACGTCGAGCAGGATCGCCCGCAGCTCACCGGTGAGGCGGTCGTGCAGCTCGCGGTCCAACCCGGTGAGCGGCTCGTCGAGCAGGACCACCGCCGGGCGTGTCGCCAGTGTGCGGGCCAGTGCGACACGCTTCGCCTCGCCCCCGGACAGGTCGGTGACCGGCCGGTCCCCGAAGCCCGCCAGGCCGACCCGGGCCAGCATGTCGGCGGCGGTCGCCTCCCGCTCGCCTCGTCCGACGCCGGCCATCTTCAACCCGAATGCCACGTTCTCGAGCGTCGACCGATGCGGGAACAACTGGTTGTCCTGGAACACCATTCCGATCCCGCGCTTGTGTGTCGGCAGAGCGGTGACGTCGACGCCGTCGAGGAGCACCGCACCCGCGTCGGGGGCCACGATGCCCGCGATCACCCGCAGCAGCGTGCTCTTCCCCGACCCCGACGGGCCGAGGAGCGCGACCACCTCGCCGTCGCCGACGGTCATCGTGACGTCGTCCAGCACGGTCGTGCCGTCGAAGGAGACGGTGACGTCGGCGACGTCGAGCCGGCTCATGAGCGTTCGGTGCCGATCCCGACGACGTCGTGGACGCGGTCGACGGCGGTCACGAGCACGATCGTCGTCGCGGCGAGGATCGTCGCGAGCGCGTAGCCCTGGGCCTGGAGCAGCGACCCGGTCCGGCCGAGCAGCCGCTCGATCGCGATCGGGATCGTCGCCCCACCCGACCGTGACAGGAAGCTGGTCGCGCCGAACTCGCCGAGCGAGATCGCCGCCGCCAGCGCAGCGCCGACCGCAAGGGGTCGCCACAGCATCGGCACCACGACTGCGGCCCAGGCTCGCGTGGGCGATGCCCCCAGCGTCGCGGCGGCCGCGCCCAGCATCGGGTCGATCGACCGCAGGACGCCGATCGTGGTGCGGATCACGAACGGGATCGCGATCAGTGCGTGACCGACCGGGACGAGCCACCACGATGCGCGCCAGTCGAACGGTGCGGTGTCGAACGCGATCAACATGCCGAAGCCGATCGTGACCGCTGACGTGCCGATCGGCAACATCAGCCCGACATCGAGGACCCGCCCGGCCCGTCCGGCGCTCGCGATCGCCAGGCTGGCGAGGCCGCCGAGCACGACGGCGAATGCCGTCGCCCACAGCGCGGTCTGGATCGAGTTCGTGACTGCGGCGAGCGGGTCGATGCCGAGACGAATCCCCGGGCGCACCTCGGAGCGTCCCAGGTCGGACCACGCCGCGGTCGACCACCCCGAGGGCGTCGAGAACGAGCGGACGGCGAGTGCCACCAGCGGCGCTGTCGCGATCGCCGCGGTGACGCCCGCGATCGCGAACACGGTCGCCCGCTCGGACCCGGTGCGCGCGACACGGCGAGGTGCCGCCGGCCGGAGGTCGACGGCGCGACTGAACCGGCGCTGGGCCCGGCTCGACCAGCCGACGACGGCGACGAGGAACCCGAGCTGGAGCATCGACAGCACCGCGGCGCCACCGACGTCTCCCAGTTGGGTCGCCCGCCGCCACACCTCGACCTCGATCGTCCTGGTGCCGGGCGCGCCGAGCACCCTGATGACACCGAACGACGTGAACGTGAACAGGAACACGATCGCCGCGGCGGCGGTGACCGCGGGGCGCACGAGCGGAAGCGACACTTCGCGCACGACCCGCCAGCGCGAGGCGCCGAGCGTCGCGGCCGCCGCCTCCATGTCCGGCGGCAGGTGCTCCCACACCGCCCCGACCATCCGGATCACGACGGCGAGGTTGAACACGACGTGAGCGCCGATCACCGCCCAGACCGTCCGGTCGACCGACGCCGGAAGCAGCGCGAGGAATGCGGCGCCCATCACGACGGTGGGGAGCACGAAGATCGCCGTCAGCAGACCGACGAGTGCCCGACGTCCGCGGAACCGGTACCGGGCGACGACGTGCGCAGGGGCGAGGCCGACGAGCACGGTGACCAGCGTCGAGACGACCGCCTGCCAGAACGTGAACCACGCCGTACGCCATGTCGCCGAGCGACGCAATGTGTCGCCGATCACCGTCGCGTCGATCGCCTCGACGATCAGACTGCCGAACGGCCAGACGTAGAACACGACCAGGGCACCCGCGGGGCCGGCCGCGAGCAGCGCCACCTGGCGGCGGGGGAGACCGATGGTCAGCCGAGGACGATCGTCGTCCATTCGTCGATCCAGGTGGCCCGGTTGGCGGCGATCACGTCGGGATCGAGCGTGCGCGCGCTGTCGGGAACGACGGCGTGCTCGGTGAATGCGGCCGGAAGCGCGACCTCGGTGTTGGCCGGGTAGACGAACAGGTTCAGGGCCAGTTCGGCCTGGAACGTCTCGCCGACGAGGTAGTCGACGAGCCGGCGGGCCTCGTCGGGATGGTCGGTGCCGGCGAGCACGCCGGCGAACTCGATCTGGCGGAAGCACGTCGACTCGATCACGCCCGTCGGAGCATCCGTGCGCGGCGGGTCGGCGAAGATCACCTCGGCCGGCGGGCTCGACCCGTAGCTCACCACCAGCGGTCGGTCCCCGCCGCCGGCCCAGCTGAAGCTGCCGTAGTAGGCGTCGGTCCACCCGTCGACGACCTGCACGCCGTTCGTTGCGAGGTCGCTCCAGTAGTCCCGCCAGCCATCGGCGCCGAACTCGTCGACCGTCGCAAGGAGGAACGCCAGCCCCGGCGAGGACGTTGCGGGGTTCTCGACGACGAGCAGGTCGGCGTAGACCGGCTCCGCGAGCTGCTGGAGGGTCGTCGGCACGGCGAGACCGGCGTCGGCGAACCATCCGATGTCGTAGTTCACGCAGACGTCGCCGTAGTCGACCGGCACCGCGGCGCCGCCCGCGAGTGCAACGAACTCAGCGGGCAGCGAGCCGACCGCTGCGTCCGGATACGGGTCGAAGATCTCGTCGTCGATCGCCCTGGACAGCAACGTGTTGTCGATGCCCCACATCACGTCGCCCTCGGGGTTGCCGGCGGTGAGCGCGGCCTTCGCCAGCATCGTCCCGGTGTCGCCGGCGATCAGCAACTCGACGCCGATCCCGGTCTCCGCGGAGAACTCGGCGAGCGCGTCGTTCAGCGACGTGTCCGACTCGGGAAACGAGTCGTACGCGACCAGTGTGATCTCCGCTGCTCCGTCGTCGTCACTGCAGCCTCCGAGCGCCAGCGCAGCAGCCAGCCCGACCGCGACCCGCACGACCGTGTGCCGGTTCATGACGCGGCGCCCCGGGCCGGGTGATCGAACACGAACAGGACGCCGGCGGACAGCCGCACGTCGACGACGCCGTCCCGGTCGGCGGCCACCTCGTTGCTGACGCCGAGGCCCGACACCGGTTCGAGCTCGGCCGTGTCGAGTTCCCACCGCACGCCGGTGACCGTGACCTTCTCGCACGGCCCGCCGAGAGCCAGCAGCGACAGCGTCGACCCCGGTTCGAGGTGCAGGGTCGTGTTGCCGGGTCCGTGGAGGACGTCGACGTGTTGACCGTCCCACCAGCCGTGCAGCCGTGGGACGTCGGTGAGGTCACCGGCGCCGAGCGCACCGAGTGCGGCGATCGTGTGGTCGATGCGGCTCCCGCCACCGATCAGCGTGATCGCGCTCGGCATCATCGCGGCGGCGAACGAGAGCGCGATCTCCGTGTCGGTGCGATCCTTGTCGGTCGGGTGGCGGGCGATCGTGGCGTGTTCCTCGGCCCACGCCAGCCCGGCTTCGCTGATCGAGTCGAGGTCGCCGATCAGTCCCGAGGGGGACAGGCCGGCGGCACGGGCATGGTCGAGACCGCCGTCGACCGCCAGCACGATCGCCGCCTCGTCGACGGTCGCGACGACATCGGGGGGAATCGGACTGGCCCCCGTGATGATCACAATTGGTTCGTTCACTCGATTCCTCCGCCGGCATTACCCGGATCAGGTTCTCGGGTCGGTGACGGCGAGTCACCCTCTCAGCCCACTGTTGCCGTGAGCTCCCCGTATCGGTGACCGCCACCGTACCTAGGCGAACGTGCGGATGCACAGGGCGACCGACGACAGCGCCAGCATGCCGACGATTGCGAGGTCGAACCCGCGGATCGAGAAGCGGTCGCGGAGCCGCCGCCCGAACGGAATCGACGCGGCGACCGGGATGCAGGCGAGCAGGGTCGCCGTCACCCGCCCGTCGAGTTCGCCGTGCAGCAGCAGCACGACGAACTGGGTGGCGCCGGTGATCAGGAACAACACGGTGACCGACAGGATGTGCGCACCCCGTGGCAGGCGATAGCTGTGGATCCACGACCCGACGATCGGCCCGGAGATCCCGATCGCGCCCTGGAACGCGCCGGCGGTCGCACCGACGACCGGCGACCATCGCCGCGACTGGGCAGGGGACGTGACGAGGTCGGGCTTGAGGAAGAACATCGTGATGTAGCCCGCGATCGCGACGAGCAGGGCGACGACGAGCGGCTCGTCGGGGACACTGACGAAGAGCAGCGTCCCCGCGATGGCGCCGACGATGCCGACGGTCGCGAGGACCGGCAGGTCGCGGGTGTCGCGGACGTGGTGGCGCTCGTGCGCGGCGAGCATGGCGTTGGCGACCATGTTCGGCAGCGCGATGACGACGACGGCGTCGCCGATGTCGACGAACAGCGCAGCGATCGGGATGACGATGACCGGCAGCCCCATCCCCGTGACTGCCTTCGCGATCGAGCCGACGACGACTGCGGCGAGGACGATCGCCAGCTGCCCGGTGGTCACGACGCCCCGGTGCTCACGAGGCGTGGATCAACCTGGCGACACCGTCGCGCAGGCTGAGCACGTACACCTCGCCATCGGGATCCTCGGCCCAGCCGGTCATCGTGCGCACCGGTGGCGCGTCCAATCGGGTGACGCCCTGCTCGCCGATCGCCCAGATCGGACCGGTCAGGTCGCCGAACAGGAACGCTCCGCGTAGCTCGGGGATCGCCCGGCCGCGGTAGACGTGGCCGGCCATCACCGCGACGCCCTGGCTGTGGGGGTAGTCGTAGACCGGTGGCACGACGTCCTCGGGCGCACCGCTGTGGCGTCGGTTGTTGCCCTCGTACCAGTACCAGCCGAAGTTGCGACCGCGCTCGCCGCCGCGCATCACGCTGACTTCCTCGAACTCGCTGTTGCCGACGTCGCCGATCCACAGGTCGCCGGTGTCGTCGTCGAGTGAGAACGTCCACGGGTTGCGGAAGCCGCGGGCCCAGATCTCGGGCCGGTCGGCCACCCCGTCGGCGAACGGGTTGTCGTCCGGGATGGTGTAGCCGGGGCCGTCGAGGTTCGGCACGACCCGCAGGATCGCGCCGAGCAGCTTCGTCGTGTCCTGGGCGTCGCGGCCGTTGCTGGCGCCGCCGTCGCCGGACCCGATGTACAGGTTGCCGGCCGCGTCGAACAGCAGTCGCCCGCCGTTGTGGCCGACCCCCGGCTGCTCGATGAACAGGACGTCGCGACGCGAATCGGGTACAGCGACACCGCCGTCGAGTTCGAACGACAACACCCTGGTGTCGTTGTCGAGGTCGGTCATGTTGATGAACATCCGGCCGTCTCGCGGGTCGAAGGCGATGCCGAGGATGCCGCGCTCGGAGCCGGGCAGGTCCTCGAACGTCTCCGCGGTGAGATCGATCACCGTCGAGGCCTCGCCGCCGACCACCCGCAGCACCGGGCCCGGCTGGGTGCTGATGTACATCGCCGGGTCGCCGTCGCGCCAGGCGACGGCGGTGGGCTTGTCCACCTCGGCGACGAACTCGAGGTCGAGTTCGACGGCGGCGAACTGCTCGTTCGGGGGCGGCGGGTCGGGTGGGATCGTCGTGGTCGTCGGTGCGGCGGTGGGCGGGACCGTCGTCTCGCGGGTCGCGGAATCCGGCGTCTTAACGACGGTCGCCGGCCGGGTGTTGACCGGTGCCGGGCTCGACGCAGGGGCGTCGCTTACAGTACCGCCACCGGCGTCACCCTCGTTGCCGCCCCCGACACCGTTG
>JABDKP010000160.1 GCA_013002175.1 Ilumatobacter sp. | reverse complement strand
CACCGCGCCCGTCTCCCGCTGCCGGTGCGGCGCCTCCCGCAGCTCGCGCACCTCTGCCCGCAGCTCCGCGAGCTCTTCCTGCAGCTGCCGTATCACACGTTCGGTGTCCGCCATCTGTCCTCCTTCGGGTCCCCCTCAGAATGTAGGACACGGCATCTGCTATCAACGCGGGATGCGTAGCATCGCCGACGACACGCAGTGGCTCGACGCCACCGCCCAAGCCGAACTCGTCGCGAAGGGAGACGTCTCGGCAACCGAGCTGGTCGAAGCCGCGATCGAGCGGATCGAGCGATCGGACGCGCCGATCAACGCGTTCGTGCTGCGATGGTTCGACCGCGCCTGCGACCAGGCGGGCGTGATCGACGTCAGCGGCGCGGCGACCGCACCGGCCGGCGACGGCAGCGGCGACCGCCCACCGTTTCTCGGCGTGCCCTTCGCGCTGAAAGATCTGTGGGCTCCGGAGGAGGGCATGCCGATGACGAATGGCAACGCCGCACTCGCCGCCGAGCCGGCGATCGCCGACCACGACAGCACACTCGTCGCCCGCTTCCGGGAGGCCGGGCTGGTCAACGTCGGCAGGACGAACTCGCCCGAACTCGGCAGCTTGCCGGTGACCGAACCGATCGCCCACGGCCCGACCCGCAACCCGTGGAACACCGACCACACGCCGGGCGGTTCCAGCGGCGGATCGGCGGCCGCGGTCGCGGCCGGCATGGTGCCGTTCGCCCATGCCAGCGACGGCGGGGGCTCGATCCGCATCCCGGCGTCGTGCTGCGGCCTCGTCGGGTTGAAGACGTCACAGGGCCGGATCTCGGCCGGGCCGGATCGCGACGAAGTCGGCCTCAGTGTGCAGCTCGCGGTCAGCCGCAGCGTGCGCGACACCGCCCGGCTGCTCGACGCGGTGCACGGTCCTGCGGTCGGCGACACGATCATCGCGCCCCCGCCGCGCCGCCCGTACGAGGACGAGCTCGGCCGCGATCCCGGCCGCCTGCGGATCGGCCTGCTCGACGCCCACCCGCAGGACGGGTTCCTCCACGACGACTGCGTCGCCGCGGTGCGTTCGGCGGCTGCGATGCTCGACGGGCTCGGTCACGACGTGGCGACCGAGCACCCATCCGTGCTCGGCGACCTCTCGTTCACCCCACGGTTCATGGCGATGTGGGCGACGAACATGGCGATCGGGATCGACACGATGAGCAGTTGGCTCGGGCGTCCGCTCACCGCCGGCGACGTCGAGCCGGTCAACTGGGCGCAGGCGGAGTTCGCCAAGCAGATCACGGGCGTGCAGTACGGCGAGGCGCTGGCCGCGGTCGCCGAGTACCGCCGTGCGCTGCAGGGCTGGTGGGCCGACGGGTGGGACCTCCTCCTGACACCCACACTGGCCGAACCACCGGTGCGGATCGGCGAACACGACGCCCGCGACGACGACCCGATGGCCGGGATGAAGCGCGCTGCGAAGTTCGTGTCCTTCACACCACCGTTCAACGCGAGCGGACAGCCGGCGATCAGCCTGCCGCTGCATTGGAACGACGACGGGCTGCCGATCGGCGTCCAACTCGTGGCGGCCTACGGCCGAGAAGACCTGCTGCTGGCGGTCGCGAGCCAGCTCGAAGCGGCCCATCCGTGGGCCGGCCGCCGGCCGCCGGCCGGGGCAGCGCCTCAGCAGTCGTCGTAGAGGAAGAACGGCTGCTCTCCACTGCGGAGCGAGATCACTTTCACATCGGTCTGCGCCGGGACCTGGTTGACGTACTCGCCGGTCTCGTCGTCGTAGAACTGGAACCAGTCGCCGAGGGACAGCACGGTGATGCCGACACCATCGGCGGTGCCGTAACCGGCGGTGAAACAGCCGCCCTCCCCGATCTCGATGACCGGCGCGAAATCGGCCCAGATCGAACCGGAGGTGACCCCGGACGGCGTGGCCAGCGCGCCCGCGTTCTCGTCCTGGTCGTAGCCGACGAGCGAGAGCGCGTCCGCCGAGGAGCCTCCGAAGTGCGCGCAGAAGGCGTTCGAGAAGCACGTGGTCCGACCGAACGGGAACGCGAAGCCGGCCTCTGCGCCCACGTTCTCGAAGTACCCGCCGGCATCGTCCGGGTACGCGAGTTCACCGTCGGCGGTCGGCGGACCGAGCGCCGGGGTGACCGCCGCGATGAACTCCGTCGGGCCGACACTGCCGAACGTGAACGGGCCGACGCCGCCGGACCGCAGCACGAGTTCACCCTTGGTCGGTGCCTCGGACGGGTCGGTCGGGCTCGGCGCGGGCGTCGCCGGTGGAGTCGTCGACGTCACCGGCGTCGTCGCTGCTGGCGGCGCGGCCGACGTCGTGGTCGTCGTCTCTGCGGAGGTCTCGACCGGGGCAGTGGTGGTCGACGGTGTCGGCGCCAGCGCCGGCTCGGTCGACGTCGTGAGAACGGGCGGCAGCGTCGTTTCGACGCCGGTGACTGCGCTGGAATCGGTCGTCCCGCCGCAGGCGGAGAGGACGAGCAGCAGGCCCAGCGCACGTGAGGTCCGTGACATTCCCGAACCGTACCGAGCCGGACGTGCCGAACATCGTCATCCGGCGTCGGCTCTGGTGGCGGTGCCGACGAGCTGGTGGCGGACCCACGCCGCCCGCCACCCGCGGTCGACGTCGTCGAACTCGACACGGCCCGCGAACGGTCCGGCCTGCAGCAGCGACGCCGCATCGTGGTTCGTCCGGCAACCGTTGAACAGCCAGTGGTGCGGCCGCCGGACGACGCGTTGCACCGTGTGCGTGATCGTCCTTGTCGGCGCCACGACGTGCTCGATGAAGAAGTACACGCCGCCGGGTCTGAGCACGCGGTGCACCTCGCGTACGACCTGCGCCGGGTCGTCGACGCCGCACAGCAGCAACGTGCCGACCACGCCGTCGGCGGACGCATCGTCGACGTCGATCGACTCGCCGCGCAGCGTGCGGATCTCGAGGTCGACGCCGTGCCGCTCCGCCTGGGCGCGCAACCGGTCGTGCATCACCGGGTTCGGCTCGATGGCGATCACCTGCGTGCCCGGCGCGTAGTACCGCATGTTCGCACCGGTCCCCGGCCCGAGCTCGACGACCGTGCCGGCCATCGACCCGATCACCGCAGCCTTGCGCTCGCCGTACGCCTCGTGGATGTCGGCCGCCCCGACGTCGAGCAGCCACGCCTCGAGCCTGCTGCGGAGGCGGCGCCGGTCGAAGTCGATCACGTCAGCTCGACCCGGCCCTGGCGACGGCGAACCACGTTGCGCAGCGGAGTTCGGACGGATTCGAGGCCGAGGTAGAACGCCGGGAACGCGAGCAGCACGAGCACCGTCGAGCTGACGAGGCCGCCCATCAGCGTGAACCCGAGCGACTCCCAGAACGGGTCGCTCAACGACAGTGGCAGCAGGCCGACGACCGTCGTCAGCGTCGTGGCGACGAGCGGCCGGAACCGGTTGGTGATCGCGTACTGGATCGCCTCGCCTGCGGACGCCCCCTCGCGGCGCTGGCGGTTGGCGGAGTCGATCAGCAGGATCGTGTTGTTGACCGCCACGCCGATCAGCGCGATGAATCCGACGACCGCCAGGAACGACAGCGGGTTGTCGGTCGCCGAGAGGATGCCGAACACCCCGAAGAAGCTGAACGGGATGGCGAGGAAGATCAGCAGCGACTGCGCCAGCGAACGGAACTGGATCGTGATCAACAGCAGCATCAGGAACAGTGCCACCATGCCGGCGACGCCGAGCGCGGCGAAGTCGTCCTGGTTGTCGGACTCGAGGCCGAAGTCGAAGCCCACCGCGTCGGCCGGCAGGCCGCGCGCCTCGACGGCGACGGGCGGGAAGGCCTCCTGGACGAGCGCCTCGGTGTCGTTGAGGATCCCCGACAAACCCTGGTCCTCGTCGTACTTCGCGCGCACCTCGATGATCCGCTGCCCGTCGACCCGCGCGATCTCGCCGTCGGTCGACACGATCGCATCGATCACCGTCGCGTCACCGATCTGTTGTCCGAGCAGGAAGTCGCGCACCTCCTCCGCGAGCTCCTGGCCCGCCGCGACCGTCGACTCGCCACCGACCTCGATCTGCATCGCGAACGGGAACTCCAGCACCGGCGGGCCGTTCTCGAGCTGACCGACGGTGATCCGCGCACCCTGGATCGGCTCGACCCCGGCCTCGATCCGCTCGACGAACGTCGGCGCGGTCGTCGACCGCGAGCCGATCGGCGACAGATCGAGGAACGTCTCGATCACCCGCTCGTTGCCCCGCACGTACTGCGACCGGACGAGCTCGTCGCCGAGCACACCGACCACGACGTCGTCGATCCCGTCGGAGATCTCCTGCGCCTGCTCGATCGTCGTCCCCGGGGGGAACTCGGCCGAGATCAACAGGCCGGTCGCGTCCTTGCCGGCTGGGAAGATCGAGAACGGCAGCGTGCCGGCGATACGGCCACCGGTCATGATCGCAACGAGCGCGACGAGCACGAGCCCGATCCCCGTGAGGCGACCCTTCCACCCGTTCCGCCACGGATACGCCGCGAGCCGGCCGGCCGCCTGGGAGAGCCGTTTCTCGCCGCGCACGATCGGGTTGCGGCTCGGGCCGGCACGGAGCAGGAACACCCGCGCGACCGCAGGGATGAACACGATCGAGAACGTGAACGACAGCAACAGCGTGATGATCACGGTCGCAGGGATCGACCGGATGAACTCGCCGAGGATGCCGCCGATGAACAGCATCGGCGAGAACACGACGACCGTCGTCAGCGTGCCTGCGAGCGACGCCGACCCGACCCGCTCCAGCGCGGTGCGCACCACCCCGAGCGAGCGCGTCTCCTCGATCTCGTCCGGATCGTCACGGCTCGCGTCGATCGACTCCGAGATCACGATCGCGTCGTCGACGAGCAGGCCGAGCGTGAGGATCAACCCGAACAGCGTGATCGTGTTCAACGAGTAGCCGAACACCCACAGACCGATCAGTGCCCCCATCATCACGATCACCATGAAGCCCGCCGTCATCGCGGCGACACGCCAGCCGATCAGCAGCAGGCTGACGATCGCGACCGCGACGAGGCCGGTGAGCAGGTTGGTCGTCAGCGACGACAGCTGCTGCCGCACACTGACCGCGAAGTCGGCGGTGATCGTGGCGGCGAATCCGTCGTCGAGGCCCGCCCGCTCGGGTGCCAGCTCCTCGTCGATCATGTCGCTGAAGCCGAGCACGTCGAGGTCTGACCCGGCGGACCTGACGAGCCCGATCGCGATCGCGTCCTCGTACCCGCTGCTGTCGAGCGCGACGCGGGTGAAGCGCGTCTGCCGCACCTCCTCCTCACCGGTGGCGGGGTCGATCGACTCGGTGACCAGCTCGCGCACGTCCGCTTCGGCGACGTGCTCGTTCTGTTCGAGGTGGTTGCTGAGCAGACCGGCCTGTTCCTGCAACTGCTGCGGCGCCGTGCCCGGCGGCCCGACGATCGACACCAGCACGTCGAACCGGCCGACGAGCTTCGCAGCATTGACCGGGTTGTACAGGATCTGGACCCCATCGGGCACGGGCTGAGCGAGATCGATCAGGCGCTGCGTGCCGACGTCGGAGCCGATGTCGCTCTCGAACTCGACGACGATCGTGAACGAACTCGGCTGCGCGAATGCCTCGGTGGTCACGACGCCCTCGACGTCGCCGAACGCGGCGTCGAGCGGTTGCACGACATCGGCGTCGACCTGCGCCGCATCGTCGACGAAATACGTCCCGGTGACGACCGAGATCGGCGTGTTGATCGGCGGGAAACCCTCCCGGTCCAGGCCGAACCCGAACGCGGACACGCCCGCGACCAGGACGACGGCGAGCAGCGCGAACGTGACCTGCCAGCGGCGGGCCGCCGTCGCCGAGATCGCCGCGATCACCGATCGGCGATGTGGCGATGTGTGCGGCTCGGAGTCGGCGCGGTCAGGCGCCTCAGCCACCGAGCGTCACCGGGAGATGTTCGAGCCCGCGCAGGTTGATCCGGCCGTTCCATTCCGGATCGCCCGCCACGGATGCGTCCGGGAAGCGACGGAGGAACGTGCCGATCGCGATCTGCGCCTCGAGCTTCGCCAACGATGCGCCGAGACAGTAGTGCGCGCCGCTGCCGAACGAGAGGTGCTGGCCCGCACCCTCGCGTCGCACGTCGAGTTCATCGGCGGTGGGACCCCACTTCGCCGGGTCGTGGTTGGCCGATGCCAGCCCGGCGAGTACGAACATCCCCTTCGGAATCGTCGTCCCGCCGAACTCGATGTCGGCCAGCGTGATCCGGCGCGAGAACTGCACCGGGCTGACGAACCGCAGCAGCTCGTCGATCGCCGTCGCGTCCAGCGACGGGTCGTCGCGCAGGATCGCAGCCTGGTCCGGGTGCCGGAGCAGGTCGTAGATGCCCGTCCCGATCAGGTTGACCGTGGTCTCGTGGCCGGCGACGAACAGCAGGGCGATCTGGTCGCGCAGCTCGATCGACGAGAGCCGGTCACCGTCCTCCTCGGCGGCGATCATCGCCGTCATCAGGTCGTCGGCCGGGTGGCCGCGCTTCCAGGCGACGACCTCGTCGATGTGCGCGTTCATCGCGTCGCTCGCGGCGACGATCTCGGTGAAGATGTCCGCCGAGATCATCGGGTCGAGCGACTTGACGAGCGTGCCGGACCACGCTGCGATCTGCTCCTTGTCGGACTCGGGCATCCCGAGCATCTCCGAGATCACGTCGAACGGCAGGGGGAAGGCGAGTTCGGTGACGACATCGCCGGAGCCCCGCGCCGCCATCGCGTCCAGCGCGTCGTCGACGAGCTGCTGGATGCGGGGCCGCAGTGCCTGGATCGCGGCCGGCGTGAACGCCTTGCTGACCAGTCGCCGCAACCGGGTGTGGTCGGGCGGGTCGGTGTTGAGCATGCTCGTGCTGCGCTCGAGCTCGCCGCCGGCCGCGTCGACGAGTTCCGCATAGCGCTCCTCGTCGCGGACCTCGATGTTGTCGTCCTGCACGCTCAGCGACGGGTCGCGGAGCAGGCGGAACACGTCGTCGTGGCGAAACAGCACCCACAGATCGATCAGCGACAGGTGCACCGGGTCGCCGTCGCGCATCTCGCCGAAGTGCGGGTAGGGGTCGGCCATGTACGTCGGGTCGAGCGGGTTGTACACCGGTGGGCCGTCGACGGTCGTCATCTCGGACATCTCCCGACCCTATGCGCCTCCTCGAGATTCCTCCACCCGGCGGCCCGCGCCGGCGGACGGGCTCAGCCGATCCGGGTGATGCTGACGGTGCCGAACGGGTTCTGGCCCGCCGACGCGATGAACGCCGGATCACGGGGCCCGCTGATCGTCTCGGAGGGCTGGGTGTCGGCGTCGTTGGAGTTGAAGTTGGGGCCGCTGTCGGTGCCGGCGTCGTAGCTGTTGAGCGGGAACGAGGCCGACTGGCGCCAGCCGCCGTAGCCGAGCATGTCGAGGTCGGCGAACCCGATGAACCAGTCCGGGCTGGGCGCGAGCATCGTGACCATCGAGATCATGTCGTCGGAGTGGGTCAGCGTGACGTCGACGACGCGGGTGCCGATCCCGAACAACCCGCCGGTCACCTGCACGGTGCCGACCTGCGGCTTGGCGTTCAGTTCCGGGACGAGCGTGTCGGTCCGGCCGAGCTCGGCCATCGTCTCGATCCCCGGAGAGGCGAACCCGCCGACGACGAACATCGCCCCCGGGATGCTGTGGGTGGCGATCACCGGGTTGGAGACATGCGCATTGCCAGGGGCGGTGCCGGGATGGGTCGACGTGTCGAACGCGATGTTGATCGTGATGCGGTAGACGGCCGTCGGCGCCGGCGGCGGTGGTGGCGGGTTGACCTGCTTCTGGCGGGCACTGCGGCCGGCGGTCTCGGTGGCGGACGCACCCGTGGAGACGCCGGGGGGCGCAGCGAACACCGGCCCGAGCGCGAGCAGGCCCGCAGACACCAGCGTGACGGCGAAGAGCGCGCGCTTCATGAGTCGACCGTAGCCACGCTCGCTGCCCTCGTACCACCGCGCGCCGGTGAACAAAGACGAACGTTCGCAGGGGCGGCGCTCAGAGGATGCTGCGCCCGAACGCGCTCTGGATCAGCATCACCGTGCGCTCGGCCGACACGTTCGCCTGGTCGAGGAACGGGTTCAACTCGACGACCTCCATCGACGTCATCAGCTCGGTGTCAGCACAGTTCTCCAGCAGCTGGTGCGCTTCGCGGAAGTTGACGCCACCGGGCACGAGGGTGCCGGAACCGGGGATGACAGCTGGGTCGCACCCGTCGACGTCGAAGCTGACGTGGAAACCGCCGGTGCCGGACGTGACGACCTCGATCGCGCGTTTGCAGACGTCGCGCATCCCGAGCTCGTCGATGTCGCGCATCGTGAACGTCGTGATCCCGGACTCGTTGATGATCTCGCGTTCGCCCGCGTCGATGTCGCGAATACCGATCAGCACCACGTTCTCGGGCTTGACCGCCGGCGTGAACCCGGCGATCCCCGCCAGGTCCGGGTCGCCACGGCCGAGGAGGTGGGCGAGCGGCATCCCGTGGATGTTCCCCGACGGCGACGTCGTCGGCAGGTTCATGTCACCGTGGGCGTCGAACCAGATCAGCCCGAGGTCGTCATCGTGCGCGCGCAGGTGCGACGCCACGCCCGCCACGGTGCCCATCGCGATCGAATGGTCGCCGCCGATCACCAGCGGCGTGCGACCGTTGGCCATCGCCTCCTTGGTGCGTGCCGCCAACTCGATGCAGACCTTGAGGATCTCGGGTTTGAATCGGGCGTCCTTGCTGGCGGTCTCACGCGTCTCCATCGCCGGCACCTCGATGTCGACGTCGGTCAGCACCTCGTAGCCGAGGCGGCGCAGCCCCTCGCCGAGACCCGCCACGCGGAGCGCAGAGGGCCCACCGTCGGTCCCTCGGCGCGAGGCCCCGAGGTCGAGCGGAACACTGATGATCTGGATCGGTTGGTTGCGCGGAGACATTGCTCCATTCTCGCCGGATTCGAGGCCTCTTCGCGCCCAGACGCGTCCTCGTACGCCGTTGTGACACCCCCACGTCACACTCGTGACAGTCAACGAGATCGGAGCTGAGATGTTGGTACTGGTGGCAACAACCGAGCTGCAGGGCACCGCCGAGGGCGACTACTGCTGGACGGTCGAGGGCGAGTTGGTCACGCCCGTGGTGGCCGAATGCTGCACGCCTGACTCGTGCGGCTGCGCGGCCGGGTTCCCCGGCCTGGCGAGTTCGCGTGCGACAACCACGGCCAAGGTCGTCGACCTCGCCCACCTCACCGAGCGCGACGTGCGCGACGTCATCGAGGGTGCGCTCGAGCGAGACGGCTGGTTCGACCTGATCGACCCCGCCGATGCCGATGAGTTGGTCGACGAGCACGTCGAGTGCATCGCGGCAGTGTGCGCGTCGTTTCCGGTGGGCGCCGTCATCGGGCGGCGCGGCACGGCGGTGTTCCGGCGGTCGATTGCCCAGGCCGCATGAATTCGTCGGGGTGAGTGCGCGACACTGACGCCGTGCACGGACCTCGACGCTCCCGGTGGGCACTGACCGTCACGGCGATCGCAACCCTTGCGGCCTGCGGTGGTGGTGGTGGCAACGGTGACGGGGGCGGCAACGGTGACGGGGGCGGCAACGGTGACGCGGGTGACGCCGGTGGCGGTACTGTCAGCGACGCCCCCGCGTCGAGCC
>JABDKP010000138.1 GCA_013002175.1 Ilumatobacter sp. | reverse complement strand
TGCTCGACAAGAAGGGCGGGACGATGTCGATCGACTTCATCCGCCCGACCGGTTGAGGCAAGGTCGCCGAGGTGTCGGTCGACACCAACGTCAAGGGCAAGAACCTGGCGCCGTACCGCACGCTGCGTCACGACGAGTTCCGCATCCTGATCACTCCGCAGCTCGTCGGGATGGCCGAGACGATGCGGATCGCGACGAAGGGCACGCTGAGCAAGTCGCTGCGCGTGGAGTTCCAGGCCGCGGCCGGCACCATCGACGACGACGCCTGCGAGCTCTGATCGAGCGACCCGTGCGACGGGGGCATAACGTCGGCGCATGGACGATCTGCTCGCGCTCTCCACCGAGATCATCGACGGCGGGCTGACCGATCGCCCGTTCAACCGGACGAGCAACGAGTTGTCGGAGGTCGCCGACGGGTTGGCGATCGTCGAGAGCTTCAGCCACAGCGTCGTGCTCGACACCGGCGAGGGTCTCGTCGCGTTCGACGCCTCGCATGCGCTGACGGGACAGCAGATCGTCGAGGCGATCAGGGGCTGGCGCACCGATCCGGTGACCCACATCGTCTACACCCACGGCCATGCCGACCACGTCGGCGGCAGCGGCGCGTTCACGGCGGCGTACGGAGAACTCGACGTCGTCGGGCACCGCAACGTCGAGCGCCGGTTCGAGCGCTACGCGATGACCAACGACTGGAACGTCGCGGTCAATGCCCGCCAGTTCGGCGGGGTGCGCGGCGACTTCGGGATGGGCGACTACCCGGAGTTCATCCCCGCCGACACCGCTCGACCGAACCTCGTCGTCGACGACCACGACGTGCTGACGATCGGCGACCGCACGATCGAACTGCACCACGCCAGGGGCGAGACCGACGACCACCTGTGGGCATGGCTGCCCGAGCAGAAGTGGATCGCGTCGGGCGACTTCATGATCTGGAACTTTCCGAACGCCGGCAACCCGCAGAAGGTGCAGCGCTACCCGATCGAGTGGGCGGCCGCGCTGCGGGCGATGATCGCGAAGGAGCCCGAGCTGCTCCTGCCGGCGCACGGCCTACCGATCGAGGGCACAGAACGAATTGCGATGGTGCTGACCGACATCGCCGACGCGCTCGACACGCTGGTGCACGACGTGATCGAGATGATGAACGGGGGCGAGGTGCTCGACACGATCGTGCAGAGCGTGAAGGTCCCCGACGACCTCCTCGCCAAGCCCTACCTGCGACCGCTCTACGACGAGCCCGAGTTCGTCGTGCGCAACGTGTGGCGGCAGTTCGGCGGCTGGTGGGACGGTGCACCGAGCCGCCTCAAACCGGCGCCGGACGCGCAGCTCGCCGCCGAGCTGGCCGACCTCGTCGGCGGCGCCGGCCCGCTGATCGACCGGGCCCAGGCCCTCGCCGACGCCGGCGACTTCCGGCTGGCATGCCACCTCGCCGACCTCGCGGGGTGGGCCGCGCCGCAGGAGGCGGGGGTGCACCGGGCGCGGGCGGCGATCTACCGGGCCCGCCGGAAGACCGAGACGTCGCTGATGAGCAAGGGGATCTTCGCCGGGGCCGCGCGTGAGTCCGAGGCGATCGCAGACCCTGGCTGAGCTGGGGCGGAGTGACGTTTTCCTCTTGTCGACGGGGAGACGCAGACCGACGATGGACTCATGCGAGGGACTGGCAGGGCCAGGGTCCGGCGATCGATGTCAGCGCTGGCGTGCGCGATCGGCCTGGGCGTTGCCGCCGCGTGCGGTGCGGAGAGCGGGACACGATCTGCGCCGTCGCCGGCCACGACCGAGCCGGCGGTGACGACGGCGGAAACGGCGGCTCCCACGACGCCCGCTCCGGCGACCACCGCACCAGCGCCACCGAGCACGGCGCCACCGAGCACGGCGCCACCGAGCACGGCGCCGGCCGGACCGGTCGCGATCGGCGAGCTCGCCGGCGTGCGTGACGCAACGATCCGCATCGTCGGTACCGGCACGTTCGCGGACCCGGTCGGCGGCATCCAGGCGAATGTCCCCGGCAGCGGCAGCGGGTTCATCATCGACCCGTCCGGCCTCGCGGTGACGAACAACCACGTCGTCACCGGCGCGGCGCTGCTCGATGTGTACGTCGGTGGGGAGGACACCCCGCGCAACGCGCGGGTCGTCGCGGCGTCCGAGTGCACGGACCTGGCGGTGATCGACATCGCCGGCGACGGCTACCCGTTCCTGGACTGGTACGAGGGCACGGTCACCGCCGGTGCGTCGATCTACGCCGCCGGGTACCCGCTCGGCGACGTCGAGTACACCGTGCTGGACGGCATCGTCTCCAAGGAGCGTGCGGCCGGCGAGACATCGTGGGCTTCGGTCGACGCGGTGATCGAGCACAGTGCCGACACGCTGCCCGGCAGCTCGGGCGGTCCGCTCGTGACCGCCGACGCCCGCGTCGTCGCGGTGAACTACGCGGGCAACGACCTGGGGCAGTCGTTCGCGATCGGGATCGACGTCGCCCGCCCGGTGGTCGACCTGCTGACGGGCGGCACCGACGTCGAGTCGATCGGGATCAACGGCGAGGCGCTGTTCGACGGCTTCTCGTCGGGCATCTGGGTCTACTCGGTCGAGTCGGGCTCGCCGGCCGACGTCGCCGGTGTCCGGCCCGGTGACCTGCTGCTGTCCATGGAGTCACTGCAGCTCGCGACCGACGGCACGATGGCCGACTACTGCGATGTCCTGCGCAGCCACATGGCAACCGACACGATGGCGGTCGAGGTGTACCGGGCGAGCACCGACGAACTGCTCGAGGGGCAGCTCAACGGTCGAGCGCTCGAAGTGACGACCTCGTTCGCGACTGAGTTCGACGAGGTCGTCGCCGACGACGGTGGTGGCTTCGAGTACCTCGAGTACATGATGGTCACCGACGACTCGACGCTGATCTCCACGAGCGTCCCGGTCGAGTGGTTCGACATCGACGGGAGAGGGTGGAGTTCCACGCTGGCGACCGGTGTCGACGAGATCATCGGCCCGGCGCTGAGTGCGAGTCCCGATGTCGACCTGTTCAGCAGCACCTGGGGTACCCCAGGGGTGTTCATCGGTGCGTCCCCGCTGATCACGATGTCGGTCGAGGAGCTGCTCGACTCGTACGACTTCACCGGCGACTGCCTCTACGACGGGCGGTACATGTACGACGACGGCGTGTACACCGGGCTGTACGACCTGTACTACGACTGCGGGTCGGCAGGCAGCGTGCTCTTCCAGGTGATCGCAGAACCGGCCGATCGGACGTGGATCGCATCGGTGCAGATCGTCGCCGTGACCGACGCCGACCTCGCCGCTGCGGACGAGATCTTCCGCACCTTCACCGTCCAGCCGCTCGCCGGCTGAACGGTGTCGCCGCGCCGCGACCCGGCCCAGCCTGAAATCTGGCGCTCTCGCTGCGCCCAGCGGGCTCGGGGCGCCAAATTTCTGGGGAGATGGGTCTGTTCGATTTCGCCGGTAGCATCGTCCCTCGCTATGTACGCAGTCATCGCCTCAGGCGGCAAGCAGGAAAAGGTGGCCGAAGGCCAGCAGGTACGGGTCGATCTGCTCGACGCCGACGAGGGCAGCGACGTGTCGCTGACCCCGGTCATGGTCGTCGACGGCGACACCGTGCTCGCCACGCCCGACCAGCTCTCGAAGGCCACCGTCACCGGCAAGGTCGTCGGCCGGACGATGGGCCCGAAGATCAACGGCTTCACCTTCAAGCGCCGCACCAACAACCACCGTCGATACGGCCACCGTCAGAAGTACTCCGTGGTCGAAATCACCTCGATCAAGAAGAGCTGAGGGACAACGCCATGTCAAAGACAAAAGGTGGCGGTTCAACCCGCAACGGTCGTGACTCCAATGCCCAGCGCCTCGGCGTGAAGGCGTTCGGTGGCACGCAGATCACCGCCGGCACCATCCTCGTCCGCCAGCGCGGCACGAAGTTCCACCCCGGCAACAACGTCGGCAAGGGCAAGGACGACACCTTGTTCAGCCTCGTCGACGGCACGGTGCAGTTCGGCACCCATCGCGGCCGCAAGGCCGTCGAAGTCGTCCCCAACGACTGACCGTTTCAGCTGGTGCCAGGCACCAGATGTACCACGTTGCTCGGCTCAGCCGAGGGCGTTTTCCAGCTGGTCCACCGCGTGGACGAGCTGCTTGGGAAGCCGGTCACCGAACCGGTCGAGGTGATCGCGGATCTGCGGGATCGCCTTCTTCCACCCTTCGGCGTCGACCGACAGCAGCGTGTCCAGGTCGTCGTCGTCGATGTCGAGGCCGTCGAGGTCGAGCGAATCCTTCGTCGGGAGTCCGCCGATCGGCGTGTCGACCACCTCGGCGTCGCCGTCGATGCGCTCGAACACCCACTTCAGCACGCGGCTGTTCTCACCGAAGCCGGGCCACAGGAACCGGCCGTCGACGTCGCGCCGGAACCAGTTGACGAAGAAGATCTTCGGCAGCTTGGCCTGCTCGGTCCGATCGATCATCGACAGCCAGTGGGCGAAGTAGTCGCCGTAGTTGTAGCCACAGAACGGCAGCATCGCCATCGGGTCGAAGCGCAGTTCGCCGACCGAGCCCTCGGCCGCGGCCGTCTTCTCCGAGGCCATGATCGAACCGAGGAACACGCCGTGGTCCCAGTCGGTGGCCTCGGTCACCAGCGGTACGGTCGTGCGGCGCCGACCACCGAACAGGATCGCCGAGATCGGCACGCCGGCGGGGTCCTCCCACTCCGGTGCGATCGACGGGCACTGTGACGCAGGCGCTGTGAACCGGGCGTTGGGGTGCGCCGCCGGGGTTTCGCTCGCCGGCGTCCACGGGTTGCCGCGCCAGTCGGTGGCGCGCGCCGGCGGGGTGTCGGTCATCTCCTCCCACCACACGTCACCGTCGTCGGTGAGCGCGGTGTTGGTGTAGATGCAGTTGCCCCACAGCGTCTCCATCGCGTTGTGGTTGGTCTCGTGGCTGGTGCCCGGTGCGACGCCGAAGAACCCGGCTTCGGGATTGATCGCGTACAGCCGTCCGTCGTCGCCGAGCTTCATCCAGCAGATGTCGTCGCCGATCGTCTCGGCCTTCCAGCCGGGGATCGTCGGGACGAGCATCGCCAGGTTCGTCTTGCCGCACGCCGACGGGAACGCCGCAGCGATGTACTTCGATTCGCCCTGCGGGTTGGTCAACTTGAGGATCAGCATGTGCTCGGCCAGCCAGCCGTCGTCGCGGGCCATCACCGAGGCGATCCGCAGCGCGAAGCACTTCTTGCCGAGCAACGCGTTGCCGCCGTAGCCGGAGCCGTAGGACATGATCTCGCGGGTCTCGGGGAAGTGCACGATGTACTTGTTCTCCGCATCGCACGGCCACGGCACGTCGGTGGCGCCGTCGGTGAGCGGGGCGCCGACGGAGTGCAGGCACGGCACCCAGTCGCCGTCGCCGAGCGCGTCGAGTGCGCCCTGACCCATCCGGGTCATGATCCGCATGTTCGTGGCGACATACGCGGAGTCGCTGAGCTGCACGCCGATGTGGGCGATCGGTGAACCCAGGGGGCCCATCGAGAACGGCACGACGTACATCGTGCGGCCCTTCATGCTGCCGGTGTACAGCTTCTTCATCTCGGCGCGCATCTCGGCCGGCTCGCGCCAGTTGTTGTTCGGCCCCGCCTCCTCGGGCGTGGCGGCACAGATGAACGTGCGGTCCTCGACACGGGCGACGTCGCCAGGATCGGAGTGGGCCCAGTAGCTGTTCGGACGCTTCGCGTCGTCGAGCTTGGTGAACGTGCCCGAGTCGACCAGTTCCTGGCAGAGACGGTCGTATTCCTCTGCGGTGCCGTCACACCAGTAGATGTCGGCGGGCTGCATGATCGCCGCCCACTCGGCGACCCAGTCCTTCAGGCGCTGGTTGCTCGTCGTTCCGCTCATCGTCCGTGACTCCTCGTTGAGTTCGTCGGTCTCAGCCACCGTAGGCGACGGGGCCGCCGACGGACACCTTCGTGCGTACTGCAAGCGTTTCCATCTCCAACATGAATGGAACATCGTTCATGGAGATGACACATCGAGCGTCATCTGTCATGCAGATACGTCGCCTGCGGTGTCGCGCGGTGACCGCTACGAGGAACGGGCGCGAGAGCGGAGGTGGCTCAGTGGCCGGGGGTCCCCATGTCGACCTCGGAGCCCATGCGCAGCTTGGTTGCCCGCCCGGCGTCGTCGAGATCGAACACCACCCGCTGACCCTGGCGCAACATCCGGAAGATCGAACCAGCCAGGGCGTCGGCGGCCAGTTCGTAGTCGTTGAAATCGGTGTCGCACATCACGAGACCGTCGCCGGTCATCGGGTCGTATGCCTTGATCACGCCTTGCATGAGATCCTCTTCGAGCTCGTCGGCCGGGCCACGTCGCGCTGCGGTCCGAGACCGTCAGCCGGCCTTGACGACCTTGCCGGACTTGATACAGCCGGTGCAGACGTTGACCCGCTTCGTCGAGCCGTTCACGAGGGCCCGGACACGCTGGATGTTGGGATTCCACCGCCGCTTCGTACGACGATGCGAGTGCGAGACCGACATGCCCCACGACGGGCCCTTGCCACACATTTCACACTTCGATGCCATTGGGTTTCTCCTGCAACGGTGCCAGGCGATGTCCCGGCAAGGTCAGATCATTGGGGTCGCACCGCAGCGGGGCGGCGGTGAAACAGCCATGTGAGGCTACCAACTCCGTCGGACAACTCCATCCGGCAACTCCATCCGGGATCATCGGGTTGCCGATCCGGCGACGTCATCGGCGCGTGAACCGGCCGTTTCGTCGCAGCGTGCGACGGTTGCGCCGGGAAGATTTCGCGTGACGTCAAAGCCGGCGCAGGCTTATTGTGGCAGTGACTCGGGAGGACGATTGTCATGTGGGCTCGGATCGTGTTTGGGGCAACTGCCGTGCTGACCACGGTCGTCGTTGCGACGCCGTCGATGGCCCAAGTGCCATCGAATCGATGCGACGTTGCGGACGTCAACCCGCGGACGCAACTGCCGTGCATCTCCATCGGTAAATTCTCCTCGCCAGCCGGTCTGGTCGGTGCCTTCACGAGCGACATCCCGAATGGCGCGGCGTTCCAGTTGGTCGGCGAAGAAGCGCCAGGGGCACTCCCGTTCGGGCCGAACGCACTGATCAAGTTCACCGACGTCCAGCCCGGCACCTACACGATCACCGAGGCGGCGGTGCCAGGAATCAGCTCGTTCCCGATTGCGTGTGATGGGAGCGGTAACGATGCCGGCGGTAACCCCACCTGGAAGGCCGTCTTCGGCCCGAACTCCTTCACGCTCACCGTGATACCTGGCGCCTTCGTCACGTGTGACTTCGTCAACGTTCAGCACCAGATCGAAATCGTCAAGGACGCCGACATCGCGGACGGGACTGATTTCAACTTCACCGGCACGTCCGGCGCCTTCGTCCTCGACGATGCCCAGCCGGACGACGGTGACGCCTTCGGTGCCTCACGGGTGTTTCCCGCACCGCTCGTCGGCCTCGGGGCCGGAACCCCCTTGACATTCACCGAGGCGCTACCAGCGGGTTGGCAACTCGACAGCATCGTGTGCGATCCCGGTCCGATCCGTGATCCACAACAAGTCGACAGCACGACGATCAACGTCGACACCGCCGCCCGATCCGTCACGGTCCAGATCGACGACTTCTTTGCCCGGTACATCACCTGCACCTTCACCAACTCGAAGCTGCCGCCGCCGCCGACGACCACAACAACGACAACCACCACAACAACGACAACCACCACGACGACAACCACCACCACGCCGGCGACCACCACGACAACCACCACGCCGGCGACCACGAGTACGACCACGATCATCGCGAACACACCGACCACCATCGTCGCCACGCCGGCGCCGACCGTCCCCATGGACGTGCTCCCCGAGACCGGTTCGGGCAGCTCGAACACGGCGATCTCGGCGGCGGCATTCGTGGCGCTCGGTGCGGCGACCCTGGCAGCAACACGCCGTCGCGGCCTGCGACCCAGGTGATCGACCGAACCGGTCGCGATGCCCCGAACTGGGCGCTGTCTGCTCGTCGGGCGGGACAGGACGTCGGTCTCAGCGTCGGGCCCGAACCCGACGCTGAGGTACAGGTGCCCGGATGCCGAGTTCTCCGGTACGTGCGCGGCAAGCAGGTCGATGCCAGAGGTGAGGACGTGGGGGCGAGCCCTGACTGCAGGTGGTCGTCGCGGGTCGCGGCCCGACCGACCCACGCCCCCCGACACTAGGATCGAGCCCCGTGCCGACACTCGAACGGTTGAACAGCGCTGCGCTCCGCGCCACGGTGCAGACGTTTCGCGACGCCGTCCGGGCCCACGCCGGTGGCTTGAACCGGCTCAACGTGTACCCGGTTCCCGACGGCGACACCGGCACCAACATGGCCCGCACGCTCGACGCAGTCGTCGACGAGCTGGACGGCGCCGCCGAGGACGACCTCGATGCGACGTGTGACGCGATCAGCCACGGGTCGCTGATGGGCGCCCGCGGGAACAGCGGCGTGATCCTCAGCCAGATCATGCGCGGGATCGCGTCGACCTTCAAGCAGGCGACCGACGGCCACGCGGGCGCGCTGTACGCCGACGCGCTCGAGTCCGCCACCACGGGCGCCTACCAGGCGGTGCTCACGCCGGTCGAGGGCACGATCCTCACCGTCGTGCGGCTCAGCGCCGATGCAGCGCGAGCGGAAGCCGACGCCGGCGGCGAACTCGTCGACGTCGTCCGCGCCGCCCGCGACGGGGGTCGGGTCGCGCTCGCCAACACACCCGAGCAGCTGCCGGTGCTCAAGGACGCCGGTGTCGTCGATGCCGGGGGAGCGGGGTTCCTCCTGCTGCTCGACGCGACGCTGCACGTCGTCGCCGGCGAACCGATCCCCGAGCCGGAGGAGGACGACGGCAGCGGTGGCGCGGTCGAGGCCGCGTTCGCTGCCGTGGCGCACCGCGCATCCGGGTCGGTCGTCGGCGGCGCCGATGTGCTGGACGTCGGCGATCAGCGCTATGAGGTGATGTACTTCATGGACCTCGACGACGAGCGGATCGACGACTTCAAGCAGGGGTGGGGGGCGATCGGCGACTCGATCGTCGTCGTCGGCGGCGACGGACTGTGGAATTGCCACGTCCACACGAACGACATCGGCGCCGCGATCGAGGTGCCGCTCGAACTCGGCGGCCGGCCGCGCCAGATCCGGGTCACCGACCTGTTCGAGGAAGTCGACGAGGAGCACGCCCAACGCGAAGCCGCGATGGCCGCCGGCGTCGTCGGCGGGACCGATGCGACGACGACCCGAGCCGGTGCCGGATTGCCCCCGGTGACGACCGCAGTCGTCGCGGTGTGCTCGGGTGACGGGCTCGTCGAGCTGTTCGCCCAACTCGGCGTGCAGGGCGTCGTGACCGGTGGGCAGACGCTCAACCCGTCCACGGCGGAGTTGCTGGACACGGTCGAACACGTCAACGCCGACCAGGTCGTCATCCTGCCGAACAACAAGAACATCATCGCCGTCGCCGAACGGGTCCACGAGTTGACGTCGAAGTCGGTCGTCGTCGTCCCCACCCGCTCGATGCCGGAGGCGCTGGCGGCCCTCGTCGTCTACGACCCCGAGGGCTCGGCGGAGACCAACCGCGTCGCGATGGTCGAGGCCGCAGAGTCGGTCGCGACCGGGGAGATCACCCAGGCCATTCGCGATGCCGGCAGTGACGCCGGCCCGGTGAAGACCGGCGACTGGATCGGTCTGGTCAAGAGCGACGGCATCGTCGCCGTCGCCGACACGCTCGAGGATGCGGCGATCGCACTGCTCGAACATCTGATCACCGACGATGCGGAGCTGGTCACGGTCGTGATGGGCGCTGACGCGACACCCGACGTCAACGCGGCGATCGAGGGCTGGCTCGCCGACAATCGCGGCGACGTCGCCGTGGAGATGCAGCGCGGCGGCCAACCGTTGTACCCGTACCTCTTCGGCGTCGAGTGATGCCGATCGGTGCCGGACACCTCGCGGCGTCGTCGGCACCGTCGTGACTGCGATCACGCTCCGCGACCTCGCCGAGATCGGCGTCGAACGGCTGAAGGGCGTCGGCGACAAGAAGCGTGCCGCACTCGACGCCGTCGGGATCACCAACCTGCTCGACCTCCTCACCACGTACCCGCGTCGCTGGGTCGACCGCACCAACGAGGCGCGAATCGCCGACCTCGTCCCCGGCGAGGAAGCCCTCGTGCTCGTCACGGTCCGGACGGTCCGCAAGCGCCAGACCCGCAACCGACGGAGCATGGTCAACGTCAACGTCGGCGACGGGTCCGGTCGACTCGACCTCGTGTTCTTCAACCAGCCGTGGCGGGAGCGGCAGCTTCGAGAAGGGCTGCAGGTCGCACTGTTCGGCAAGGTCGACGTGTACCGCGGCGGACTCCAGATGTCGAACCCGATCGTCGACTTGATCGGCGACCGCACCGGCAAGATCGTGCCGATCTACCCGCAGAGCGAGAAGGCGCAGATCAACACGTGGGAGATGGCCGGATGGGTCGAGGAAACCCTCCGACGATGTGCCGAGCGCGGCATCGCCGACCCGGTGCCCGCCGAGATCCGCAGGCAACACGGGCTGATCGAGCGGTCCGCGGCGTTCACCGGCATCCACCTCCCCGAGGACATGCGCCAGAAGGAACTCGCGAGGTATCGGCTCGCCTTCGACGAGTTGCTGCGGGTGCAACTGGTTCTCGTCCTGCGCAAGCGGACGATGGAGCGCGAGTCGCTGGGCATCGCCCACATCGTCGACGGGGGCCTCGTCGAGCGCTTCTACGATTCGCTGCCGTTCCCGCTGACCCGCGCGCAGCAGCGGACGATCGCGGAGATCAACGCCGATCTCGCCGGCGCTCACCCGATGCATCGGCTGCTCCAGGGCGACGTCGGTTCCGGCAAGACGGTCGTGGCGGTCGCGACGATGCTCGCCGCCGTCCAGGGCGGGCATCAAGCGGCGCTGATGGCACCGACCGAGGTGCTCGCCGAGCAGCACGCGGCGAGCGTGCGGGCGATGCTCGGCGACGTGACGGTGCCCGACCCCGGCAACCTGTTCGGCGATCGGCCGCTGCGGGTCGAGCTGCTCACCAACCGTGTCACCGGGGCGGAGCGCAAGGACGTGCTCGCCGGACTCGCCGACGGGTCGGTCGACATCGCGATCGGCACCCATGCGTTGATCCAGGACGCCGTGGACTTCGCGAGCCTCGGCGTCGTCGTCGTCGACGAGCAGCACCGCTTCGGCGTCGAGCAGCGCGCCGCGCTGCGGGCCAAGACCGTCGACGGCGCGATTCCCGACACGTTGGTGATGACCGCCACACCGATCCCGCGCACCGCGGCGATGACGGTGTACGGCGATCTCGACGTGAGCGTGCTCGACGAGATGCCTCCGGGTCGGACGCCGATCGTGACGATGTGGGCAGATGGTCCGCTGATGGAACGGGGCGTGTGGAGCGACATCCGCGCGGAGGTCGAGGCGGGGCATCAGGCGTACGTCGTCTGCCCCCTGATCGGCGAGAGTGAGAAGCTGGAAGTGGCGTCCGCCGAGGAGACGTTCGAGCGTCTTGCGTCCGACGAGTTGGCGGAGCTGCGGCTCGGCCTGCTGCACGGCCGGCTGAGTCCCGCCGAGAAGGAAGCCACGATGGACCGGTTCCGTGCCGGCGAGCTCGACGTGCTCGTCGCGACGACGGTGATCGAGGTGGGCGTCGACGTCCCGAACGCAACCGTGATGGCGATCCTCGACGCCGACCGCTTCGGGATCGCGCAATTGCACCAGTTGCGCGGGCGCGTCGGGCGTGGCGAGGGCGCGTCGACGTGCTGGCTGGTGACGCAACAGAGCGACGACGACACGACGGCCGACCATCCGCGTGTCGAGGCGCTGGTCGCGACGACCGACGGCTTCGAACTCGCCGAGGTCGACCTCGAACTGCGCGGCGAGGGCACGCTGATGTCGACCGCCCAGAAGGGCCGCAGCGACCTGAAGTTGGCGTCGTTGCGACGCGACCGGGCGCTCGTCGAACTCGCGCGCGCGGCTGCGTTCAGGATCGTCGACGGCGACCCTCACCTCGCGGAGCGCCCGGACCTCGCAGACGAACTGGATCTGATCTTCAGCGACCGCGACGAGGAATTCCTGGCCAAGAGTTGACCGCGGTCCGTGGCGACCACTGCAACCCGGGTTGCTATGGTCGCCCGACGGGTCGCGCGGTAGCCGGCGACGGGTCGCGTGGCGTCGAACTCGGGGAGATCATGATCACCAGAACCAGCGGTTGGGCGGGCCGGATCCGACGGGTGGTGATCGTCGCGGCAGCCGCCGGGGTCGTCGGTATCGGGGGTGCGGCCGGCACCACCGACGCGGGTACGGCGTCTCCGCCACCGTCGGACCCCGAGCCCCCGACGCCGCGCATCGTCGGCGGCTCCGACGTCGACCCGCCGGGCAGCTATCCGTTCATGGTGGCGCTGGTGACGCCGGGCGACTTCCAGTTCTGCGGCGGCGCACTGATCGCTCCGACGTGGGTGCTCACTGCCGCGCACTGCTTCACCGACGGCAACGGTGTGCCGACGACCACGCCGGGCGACGTCGACGCGATCGTCGGCCGCGACGACCTCGGGACGACGGATGGACAACGTGTCGATGTCGCCCAGATCGTGATCCACCCGAACTGGTTGATTCCACCGAATGCGCTCGACTCCGACGACGACATCGCACTGCTCGAGCTGACCGACGCCGTCACTGTCGGCGGAACGATCGCGCTGGCAACACCGGCCGACATCGGTCGGTACGCGTCCGGCCAGGAGGGCACGGTGCTGGGGTGGGGTTCGACGCTGCCGACCGCGCCGTACAACGAATCGCAGACCTTGCAGGAAGTCGACGTGCCGTTCGTGTCCGACGCGGACTGCGCGGCCGTGTGGGGGGCGCTCCTGATCGCAGCCGAGGACGTCTGTGCCGGTCCAGGTCCACTCGGCGAGGACTCGTGTCTCGGCGACAGTGGCGGCCCGCTCGTCGTCCCTGCCGGCGCGGGACCCTGGACGGTGATCGGTATCGTCAGCTTCGGCGTGGCCACGTGTGGTGCCCCGGGAATCCCGGCCGTGTACACGGAGGTCGCAGCCTACGCCGACTGGATTCTCGCCAACATCGCCGCTGACGACGTACCGACGACGATGGTGGAGCAGTCGACGGGCCAGGCCGACCCGACCGGCGTGGCACCGATTTCGTTCACGGTCACGTTCTCCGAACCGGTGCTCGGGTTCGACGCTGACGACGTGGCACTCGGCGGCACGGCCGCACCCACCGTCGCGACGGTGACCCCGACCGGCACCGACGGCACGGTCTTCGACGTCGCCGTGTCGGGCATCGCCGGCAGTGGGACCGTGACCGCGAGCGTGCCGGCCGGCGCCGCGGTCGACATGGACGGCAACGAGAGCCTCGCATCGACATCGGTCGACAACGTCGTCATCTACGACGTGACGGGACCGGTGCTCACGACACCGGGGACGCTCACGGTCGACACCGATCCGGGCCGGGACGGAGCGATCGTGAACTACGCCGTCACCGCGACCGACGATGGGACGCCGGCCGGCGCCCTCGGCTCCGACGCCCCGGTGCTCGCCGCCGGACAGCCCGTGTGTACGCCCCCGTCCGGCTCGTTCTTCCCGATCGGCGTGACCTTCGTGTCCTGTGTCGCCACCGATACCGTCGGGCTCGCCACCACGGGCACGTTCGCGGTCGTCGTCGTCGATCGGGAGTCGCCGGCGATCACCGACCCCGGAAACCAGCAAGCCTGGATCCCGGCGCCGCCACGGGGCCCGCTCGACTACGTCCTGCCGATCGGCTCCGACAACTCCGGCTCGGTGCGGGTCGAATGCACGCCGCCGCCCGGTTCCGTCATCGGGATCGGGTCGCTCCGGGTCACCTGTACTGCGGTGGACCCTTCGGGCAATGCGGCCACCGTCTCGTTCGATGTCGTCGTGGCGGCCCCGACACTGCCGGCGACCGGCGGCACGACCGTGACACTGACGATCGCCGGCGCGTCACTGCTCGCCGGCCTCGCGCTGCTGCGGCTGGGTCGGACCGGTCCGGCACGGCAGCTCCGCTGACCAGCGCGGGTCGCCCGCTCGTTCAGTTCGGCCCGTCGCCGCGGCGGACGTCATCGTCGTCTTCGAGCACCAGGTCCCAACGGTCGAGGCAGTCCTCGCAGCGGTACGCGACGACATCGCCCGGCTCCCAGATGCCGTCCTCGCTGGGAGGGGTCAGGAGGTGGCAGCGGCCACCACAGTCGATGCACGTGATCTGGGCGTCCGGTGCCAGCATCCGCCCAGTGTGGTCGACCGCACCCCGAGACGCGCAATGCACCCGACCACCGCACCCGTAGCCTGGCCGCATGCGAGTGGTGGCCGGTGAGCTCGGCGGACGCAGGATCGTCGCGCCGGATGGCGTCGCGACGCGACCGACGACCGATCGGGTCCGTGAAGCGATGTTCAACTCACTCGGCAGCACCGGCCTGCTCGACGGAGCGCTCGTCGCCGACCTGTTCGCCGGCAGCGGTGCGATCGGGATCGAAGCGCTGTCTCGCGGCGCGGAGCACTGCGTGTTCGTCGAGCGCGACCGGGACGCCCTCCGTTCGCTCCGCGAGAACCTCGCAACGCTCGACCTCGACGACCGGTCGCAGGTGCTGACCAGCGACGCGATGGCGGCCGCGGCCACGCTCGACTGCGATCTCCTGTTCGCCGACCCGCCCTATGACTTCGACGCGTGGGACCGACTGCTCGGTCTCGTCCGGGCCGACGTCGTGATCGCCGAATCGGGCCGGGCCGTCGAGGCGCCACCGGGCTGGACTGCCATCCGGGCCAAACGGTACGGCCGCACGACGCTGACCTTCCTCGAACGCACCCACCCCGGCGGCGTGGTGTCCGGGAACTAGGGTTGACGTCTCATGGTCACTGCAGTGTCTGCCCGGCGTGTGCTCTATCCCGGCAGCTTCGATCCGATCCACAACGGCCATCTGGACGTCATCGAGCAGGCCACCGAGCTGTTCGGTGAGGTGGTCGTCGCGGTGATGCACAATCACGAGAAGTCGTCGGGGCTGTTTCCGGTCGAGCGACGCCTCGAACTGGCCCGCGGCGCCGTTGCGCACCTCGCGGGCGTCACCGTCGAGGCCCACACCGGGCTGGCGGTGCAGGCCGCATCGCGCACCGATGCCGACTTCATCGTCAAGGGCCTGCGGACCGCCGCCGATTTCGAGTCCGAACAACAGATGGCGCACAACAACCATGCGGTGACCGGCATCCGGACCGTGTATCTTCCCTGCCGGCCCGAAACCGGGTTCATCAGTAGCCGGTTCGTACGCGAGATCGCGAACTACGGTGAAGATGTCGGTCATCTCGTGCCACAACCCATCGCGGATGCGCTGCGCGCCGTCTTCGCTGACGAACCATCATGAACGGGCGACCCCACCAATGAGCAACGACGACTACGACGACTACGACGACATCGACGACGACTACCCGGACGAGGGGGCGACCGAGGGATTCGTCGGCGATGCCGAGACGCTGTTGCGCCGCGCGATCGACATCGTGTCGACCGCGCCGACGATGCCGCTGTCGTCGTCCCCACGGATCGACCGCGACGAGATCATCGAGCTGCTCGAAGAGTCGCTGCACCGGTTGCCCGACGAGCTCCGCCAGGCGCGCTGGATGCTGAAGGAACGCCAGGACTTCGTGGCCAAGACCCGGCGCGAGGCCGACGAACTGCTGGAGGCGGCCAGGGTGCGCGCCGAGCGGATGGTGCAGCGCACGGAAGTCGTGCGCGCCGCCGAGCAGCGGGCGCGCACCGTGATGGAGACGGCCGAGGCCGATTCCCGGCGGCTGAAGCACGAGACCGAGGACTTCCTCGACCAGCGGCTCGGCAGCTTCGAGATCCTGCTCGACAAGCTCGCCAAGACGGTGCATGCCGGGCGGCAACGTCTCTCGATCGGTGGCGGACAGCCGGATTCGATCGACGTCACCGGCGCGATCGGTGCAATCGACGAGGTCGATTCCTCGAACACCTTCTTCGACCAAGACCACTGAGCTGAGCGGGGCCAGGTTCGGCGCTCGCGGCGTTCCGTGAGCTCCTCGTTGACCTCGGTCAACGTCGTCGCCACGCGCCTGGCGAGCACCGAACCTGGCTCCCGCTCAGGGGTCTTTTGATTTTCCCGGTGTCGTGGCGATCGGCGGTGTGCGGTCCGTGCCTCGCGGCGTTCCGTGTCGGTAGCGTTTTGGGGATGGATGAGGTGATGCGGGCGTTGCGGGTCAACGCGATCGAGCTGCTGCGCCAGCCGGGCGCGACGCGGGAGGTGAGTGTCAGCGCCGATGGCGCCACGCTCGGCGTCGTGCACGACCGCCTCGACGGCGAGATCTCCGCCGCGCTCACGCTGGAGTCGATGAACGACGGCATCATCGTCACCGGCGAGGTCAGGGCACCCTGGGCGACGTCGTGTCGGCGGTGCCTGAAGGACATCACCGGGGTGGCCGTGGCGGAGGTGGACGAGCGGTACCAGGTCGAACCGACCGACGCCGACGCGTACGCGCTCGAGGGCAACGAGATTCACCTGGCGCCGCTGGTGCGCGAGATCGCCCTGCTCGAACTCGACGACGAACAGCTCTGCGCGCCGGACTGCGCGGGGCTCTGCCCGCTGTGCGGCGTCGACCGCAACACGACGCAGTGCGACTGTGACACGACCGTCACCGACGACCGGTGGGCCGCTCTCGACGGTCTCGTCCTCGACGACTGAGCCGTCCCAGAGCCCGTGGCGAGCCGGTATTGATCTGGCGGCGACGCCGATAACGTGATGCGCCGCTGCGACCACAGGTCCAAGCGTGTGACGATCTCCCGTCGACCACCGTGGTCGATGCAGTAACGAAAGAGCGAACGATGGCCGTTCCCAAGAAGAAGACCTCGAAGTCGAAGACCCGCAGCCGTCGCGCCAGCGCGTGGAAGCTCTCCACGCCGCCCCGCAGCCTCTGCCCCCGCTGCGGCAACGCCAAGACGCCGCACACCGTGTGCGGGAGCTGCGGCTGGTACCGCGACCGCGTCGTCGTCGACGTCTGATCGCCCCGGAAACGACCGCCGACCGATGCTCCCCGTCGCCGTCGACGCCATGGGCGGCGACGACGCACCCGGCCCGATTCTCGACGGTGCCCACGCAGCTGTCGCGGCGGGCATCCCCGTCGTCCTCGTCGGCCCGCCGGACCTCGACGGCCGCACATCCGAGTCAGGAGCCACGATCGACCTGATCGAGGCATCCGAGGTGATCGGCATGCACGACGACCCGGCGCAGGGTGTGCGCCGCAAGAAGGACTCGACGCTGGTCCGCGCCGCGGAAGCGGTGCGCGACGGCGCCGCCAGCGCGATGATCTCCGGCGGCAACACCGGCGCCACGATGGCCGCCGCACTGCTGCGGATGGGCCGCATCACCGGCGTGAAGCGTCCCGCGATCGCCACGCCGATCCCGGTCCCCGGCACCACCCCGACCGTGCTGCTCGACGCCGGCGCCAATGCCGAGGTCCAGGCGGAATGGCTCGTCCAGTTCGCGTTGATGGGCACCGTCTACGCCCGCCGGGCGTTCGGTATCGACCGGCCCCGGGTCGGCCTGCTCTCGATCGGCGAGGAGCCCGGCAAGGGCGACACGTTGCGCAAGGAGGCCCATCCACTGCTCGCTGATGCGCCGGGCCTGAACTTCGTCGGCAACGTCGAAGGCCGCGACATCATGACCGCCGACATCGACGTGTGCGTCACCGACGGCTTCACCGGCAACGTCGTGCTGAAGACGCTCGAAGGCGGGATGAAGGCCGTGATCGGCGCCCTCCTCGAGGCGTTTGCGGACCCCGACCTGAAGGAACACGCCGACGCGCTGATGCCGTCGCTCCTGCCGCTGTACACGGCGCTCAGCCCGGACACCTACGGCGGGGCGCTGCTCCTCGGCGTCGACGGCGTGTGTGTCATCGCGCACGGCTCGTCGAGCGCCCGCGCGATCGAGAACGGCATCCGGGTCGCCCGCGACATGGTCGACCAGGACATGGTCGGCGAGATCCGCCACGCAATCGCCGCCGCCGACGCCTGAGACGTCCGCCGGTAGGCTCACCGCCATGCCAGCGGAAACACATGTCGAGCAGCACCCGATCACCCGCGAGGAAGTCCTGAAGATCGTCCGCGACAGCCTGGCGGACATCCTCGAGATCGAACCCGACACGATCACCGAAGGCCAGTCGTTCGCCGACGACCTCGAGGTCGACTCGCTCGCCCTGATCGAGCTCGTCGAGACGCTCGAGGAAGAACTCGGCGAGCGCACGGTCGGCTTCCGCATCGACGACGAGGACCTCGTCGAGCTGAAGACGGTGCGCGATGCCGTCGACTACGTCTACGAACGCGCCGCTGGTGGCTGATCCGGTACCACCGGACGACGAGCTCGGAGCGCTCGTAACGCGCATCGGGTACGACTTCACCGATCCGGACCTGCTCCGGCGCGCGCTGGCGCACCGGTCGTGGTGTGCGGAAACGCCCGGGTCGGTCAGCAACGAGCGGCTCGAGTTCCTCGGCGATGCGGTGCTCGGGTGGGTCATCGCCGACATCGCGTTCCACCGCTTCGAGGACCTGCCCGAAGGGCTGCTGACCGACCTCCGCAAGAGCGTCGTCAACGCGATCACGCTCGCCGAGATCGCCGAGGAGATCGGGCTGGGTCCGTACCTGCTGCTCGGCAAGGGCGAGGCAGCCGCAGACGGGGCCGAGAAACCGTCGATCCTGTCCGACGCGTTCGAGGCGGTGCTCGGCGCGGTCTACCTCGACGGGGGCGTGCCGGCTGCGCACGCGATGGTCGACCGGTGGGTCGCGCCGCGCATGTCGAAGTCGATCGACCGCATCGATCAACTCGACCACAAGACGCAACTGCAAGAGCTGTGTGCGCGTGTCGGCCGGGAGGCGCCGGCGTACGTCGTCACGTCGACCGGCCCGGATCACGCCAAGTCGTTCGTCGCCCGGGTCACCGTCGACGGTGAGCCGATGGGTGAGGGGACGGGCCGCTCGAAGAAGGCCGCCGAGCAGGCCGCCGCCGCAGTCGCCGCGGCGGCGCTGACATCGGCGTAGCAGTGCCCGAGCTGCCCGAGGTCGAGACGGTCCGGCGGGGTCTCGCCGAGCACGTCGTCGGGCGGCGGATCACCCACGTGGAGGTCGGGCGCGAACGCGTCGTGCGGCGCACGTCGCGCGAGGCGCTGATCGACGGGCTGACGAACACCGTCGTCGTGGATGCGCAGCGCCGCGGGAAGTACCTCGTGGCACCGCTCGACTCGGGAGACTCGTTGATGATCCACCTCCGGATGAGCGGGCAGGTGCTGCTCGCACCGGCCGGCGCCGTCCGCCCGAAGCACACCCACGTCGTGCTCTCGCTCGACGACGGGGCCGAAGCGTGGTTCGTCGACCCGCGCACGTTCGGCGAGGTCGTCGTGTACGCCCCCGATCGCGTCGCTGTCGAGGTGCCGGCACTCGCCGAGCTGGGCGTCGACCCGATCGCCGACGACTTCCCCCGCACCGAGCTGCGGGCGATCGTGCGGTCGACGAGCCGGGCCCTGAAACCGCTGCTGCTCGATCAGCACGTGATCGCCGGGATCGGCAACATCTACGCCGACGAGATCCTGCACGCTGCTCGGCTGCGGCCGGACCGTCCGGCGAACACGCTGGATGCGAAGGCGACATGGCGGCTGCACGGCTCGATCGTCGCCACCCTGACGGCCGCGATCGCGGCCGGCGGTTCGACACTCGGTGACGCCCAGTACGTCGACCTGATGGGCGCGGGCGGCACCTACCAGGACCAGCACCGGGTGTACGGCCGCGCCGGCGAACGCTGCTCCACCTGCGGCCGCGGATGGATCCGCCGCACCACCTCCGCCGGCCGCTCCACGCACTTCTGCCCCGTCTGTCAACGCTGACCCGCGTCAAAGTCGTGCCAGGCACAACTTTGACGCCGCGGAATCGGTGGGGGGTCTCGGGAAGTCGGGGTCCGCGCGAGTAGCTTCTGGGGCGCCGTGTACCTGAAGAGCCTGACCCTCAAGGGATTCAAATCGTTCGCCGACAGCACCATGATGGTGCTCGAACCGGGGGTCACCGTCGTCGTCGGTCCGAACGGCTCGGGCAAGTCGAACGTGGTCGACGCGGTCGCCTGGGTGCTCGGTGCGCAGGCCCCCAAGGCCGTCCGCAGCCAGAAGATGGACGACGTGATCTTCGCGGGGACGGCGAAGCGTCCCGCGCTCGGCCGTGCCGAGGTCAGCATCACGATCGACAACTCGGACGGCACGCTCGACCTCGACTTCACCGAGATCACCGTCACCCGCGTCCTGTTCCGCACCGGCGAGTCCGAGTACATGATCAACGGTGTCGCCTGCCGCCTGCTCGACGTCCAGGAATTGCTGTCCGATGCCGGCGTCGGCCGTCAGCAGCACGTCATCGTCTCGCAGGGCCAGATCGACGCCGTGCTCAACGCCCGGCCCGAGGACCGGCGGGCGATCATCGAGGAGGCCGCAGGCGTCCTCAAGTTCCGCAAGCGCAAGGAGAAGGCCGAACGGCGGCTCGATGCCACCGAGGCCAACCTGCTGCGCGTCCAGGACCTGCTGCGCGAGGTGCGCCGCCAGCTCCGCCCGCTGGAACGGCAGGCGAAGGCGGCCGAGCGTCACGGCTCGCTGATCGAGGAACTCCAGGCGCTCAAGACGTTCGTCGCCGGGCGGGAGATCGCCGGCCTGCGCATCAAGCTCGAAGCGCTGGCCACCACCAAGCTCGACAGCGCCAACGCCGAACAGGAGCTCAAGTCGGCGCTCGCCGCGCTCGACACCGCAGTGATGGCGATCGAGGCCCAACTGTCGGCCCGCGGCGAGAGCGACGTCAGCGACCGACTCGTGCGCGTCGAGCAACTGCGCGAGCGGGCGCGGGGCCTGTCTGCGGTGCTCGTCGAGCGGCGGCGCTCGCTCGAACGCGACCGTGGTCAGCTGCTCGACGCCGGCGTGATCGCCAACCTCGAGGCCGACGCCGCGCGCTTCCGCGACGAGATCGCCAGGGCCGAGGTCGAACTCGCGGACCTCGAACCGGCCACCGAACAGCTCACGCTCGACGAGGCTGCGTTCAGTGCCGAACGCGAACAGATCCTCGGCGTCGTCCAGTCCGAACCCACCTCGACCCGCGCCGCCAGCGCGGCGGCGGAGGTGCGCGGCGAACTGCGCTCGATCCGGGCGTCGGTCGAGCGGGCCGGGGGCGAGCTCCGGCGGTTGGTCGCCCGACGCGACTCGCTGACGGCCCGGCTGGAGGCGTCGCGTGAGGACGCGGCCCGTTTCCGCCGCGAGTGTGACGAGGCCGGTGCGATCGAGGCGCCGCTCGTCGCCGAGGTCGAGGCGGCCGAGGCCGCGCTCGCCGATGCGCTCGCCACGTTCGAGGCCCGCCAGTCGATGCGCGCCGATGCCGCCGAGGAAGCCTCTCGTTGGGCAGCCCGTGTCGATGCACTCCAGATGGCGCTCGACGCGGCCCGGGCCCGGGCCGGTGCGGAACGGCTCCAGGGTGTCGACGGGGTGCTCGGCACACTGCTCGACCTGATCGAGATCGACGACGGCTGGCAGGCGGCGGTCGAGGCCGCGCTCGGCGAGTCGCTCACGGCAGTGGTCGTGGACGACCCCGGTGCCGGGCGGCGGGCGCTCGACGCATTGCGCAGCTCCGACACCAGCGGCGCGGTGATCGCGCTCGGTACGCGGCCGGCGGCGCCTGCCGTTCCCGATGTCGGCGATCACGTGCGCCCCCACGCTCGCTCGTCGCGGCCGGGCGTCGATGACCTGCTCGACGGCCTGCTCGGCGGGGCGGTGCGGATCGATGCGTTCGCCGAGGCGGTCGACACCGCGATGCGGCACCCCGAAGCCACCGTCGTCACCGCCGACGGCGACCGCTTCGGTATCAGCGGATGGCGGATCGGGGCGGCCAGCAGCGGCGCCACTGCTGCGGCCCTCGAAGAAGCACAGACCCGATCTGAGGCCGCCGCCGCCGAACTCGTGAAGGCGCGCGACGCGTTGGCGGCCGCCGAGCAGTCGCTGCGTTCCGCACGTACCGCCGAAGCCGAACTGGTCCGGGCGCTCGATGCCAACGATGCCCGCTTCAGCACTGCCTCGGAAGGCCTCGCCAGCACCCAGGGCGAGCAGCGCGAGATCCAGGCCGAGCTCGAGACGCTGGCGCGGACGATCTCCGAGACCGAGGCGAACATCGCCCGCGAGCAGCAGCGGATCACCGAGATCGAGGCCCTGCTGCCCGCACTCGAATCCGACGAGCAGGCCGAGGCCGACGCCGCCAGGGCGCACGGCGAACTGCGGGCCGAGCTCGAGGCGCGGGCGACCGCGTTGGCGTCGCGCCGCCGCGACATCGAGGTGCTCGGTGCCGGCCTGCTGGAACGGCACCAGCTCAACGAGCGCCGCCTCGCCGAGACCGAGCGGCGGCTGGAAGCCGACAAGGAGGCCCGCGTCGCGGCCGAGGGGCAGCGGCTGGTGATCCAGCGCCAGATCGACGCGATCGACCGTCTCGCCGCCGTCGTCGAGGCCCGGCGCGACATCGTCGAGGAGCTGCACACCGAGCTGGCCGAGCAGCGGCGGCGGCAGAGCGACGAGGTCCGCGGTCTCAGCGCCGAACTCGACGAGCGGCGACGCGAGCGCGCCGACAAGGAACAGCAGCTCGACGTCACCCGCGAGCGGGCCCGCAAGGCCGAGCTGGAGGAGGCCGAGGCGAAGCTGCGCCTGGAAGCGGCGATCGAGACGCTGCGCCGTGAACTCGACATCGAGCCGGCGATCGCCGAGGCGGCGGAGATGCCCGAGCTGCCCGAAGGGGCGTCCGCCGCCGGCCGCGTCCGCGAACTCGACCGCGAGTTGCGGCTGCTCGGGCCGATCAACCCGCTCGCGCTCGAGGAGTTCAACGAGCTCCAGACGCGCCACACGTTTCTGGAAGAGCAGCTCGAGGACGTTCGCAGCACCCGCCGCGACCTGGCCCGCGTCATCACGGCCGTCGACAACGAGATCCAGAGTGTGTTCACCGAGGCGTTCAACGACGTCGCGCAGAACTTCAGCGAGCTGTTCGGGCTGCTGTTCCCCGGCGGCGTCGGCAAGCTGAAGCTCACGACACCCGACGACATGCTCAACACCGGCATCGAGGTCGAGGCGAAGCCGAGCGGCAAGAACGTCAAGAAGCTGTCGCTGCTGTCCGGTGGCGAGCGCAGCCTGACGGCGCTCGCCTACCTGTTCGCGGTGTTCCGCTCGCGGCCGTCGCCGTTCTACGTGATGGACGAGGTCGAGGCGGCGCTCGACGACGTCAACCTGCACCGGTTCCTCGGGCTCGTGTCCGAGTTCCGCAAGGATGCCCAGCTGATCATCGTGTCGCACCAGAAGCGCACGATGGAGGCCGGTGACGTGCTGCTGGGTGTCTCGATGCAGCCGGGCGGCTCGTCGAAGGTCGTCACCGAGCACCGCGAAGCCGGCCAGCTCGTCCGGTAGCCGTCCGGCACCCATCGCGGCGCCGGTAGCGTCCGGGCGATGGGTATCGAAGTCCTGTTTCTGATCCTCGCGGTCCTCGTGGTCGCGTTCGGGATCGGTGTCGTTCTCGTCAACCGCCGCCGATCCGGGTCCGCGCTGCCACCGCAACGGCCGACGGCGCGTCCCGATGCCCCGCCGCCCAGATCCGGGGGCACGCTCGTCGAGGAGCGGCCGGACACCGACGCCGTCGTCGAGGCACCGCCGGAGGTCGTCGAGGCACCGCTGTCGCTGCGCGACCGTCTGGCCAAGGCGCGTTCCACGTTCGCGGGCGCGATCGCCGGCGTGCTCGGCCGCACGGGGATCACCGAGGAGTCGTTCGAGGACCTGGAGGAGGCACTGCTGCGAGCCGACGTCGGCGTCGGCATCACCACCGAGCTGATCGACGGCCTGCGGGAGAAAGTGAGCAACAAGGAGGTCACCGAGCCACAGGAGTTGCTCGACGCGCTCGCCGCGGAGATGACCGAGCGGCTGGCAGGCGCGGACCGGACGCTGCACTTCGAGCCGGGCGAGCCCGGCAGCCCGAACGTGTGGATGTTCGTCGGCGTCAACGGTGTCGGCAAGACGACGACGATCGGCAAGCTGACCAAGCACGAGGTCGATGGCGGTCGCACCGTGCTGCTCGCCGCGGGCGACACGTTCCGCGCCGCGGCGGCCGAGCAGTTGACGACGTGGGCCGACCGGGCGGGCGTCGAGATCGTGCGCGGGGCAGAAGGCGCCGACCCGAGCTCGGTGATCTTCGACGGCATCGAGCGGGCTGCGGCCCGCAACGTCGACCTCGTGATGGCCGACACCGCCGGCCGCCTGCACACGAAGAGCAACCTGATGGAGGAGCTGCGCAAGGTGCGTCGCGTCGCCGAGAAGGGTGCGGGCCGGGTCACCGAGACGTTGCTCGTGATCGACGCCACGACCGGCCAGAACGGGCTGACGCAGGCCCGCGAGTTTCGGGAGGCGACCGACGTGACCGGTGTCGTGCTGACCAAGCTCGACGGGTCCGCCAAGGGCGGCATCGTGTTCGCGATCGAGACCGAGCTGGGGATCCCCGTGAAGTTGGTCGGCGTCGGCGAATCGCTCGGCGACCTGATCGACTTCGAGCCCGCCGAGTTCGTCGACGCGCTGTTCGAGCACTGAGCGGTTCGACGTGCGCGACACTGGCGTGATGATCACCGCAGTCGTCCAGTTCACGCTCTCCGACCCGATGCCGGGTTCGAAGCTGGCGGAGCTGTCCGCGGGGAACGCGCCGATGTACCAGGACAAGCCGGGGCTGATCCGCAAGTACTACGTCGGTTCCGAGGACGGGCTGCGGGTCGGCGGCATCTACCTGTGGGAGTCGCGCGAGGCGGCCGAGGCGGTGTACGACGACGCGTGGCTCGAGCGGGTGACCGATGCATACGGATCGACCCCGACGATCACCTGGTACGACACACCGGTCGTGGTCGACAACCGGGCCGGCGAAATCGTCGTCTGAGCGGTTCGACGATGACCGACGCATCGCCGAGTTCCACCTCGCTGCCCGCCGCGCCGCTCGGGCGGACCGGGCCGATCGTGTCGCAGCTGGGGCTGGGCACGATGACGTTCGGCGCCGAGAGCGACCAGGACGAGGCGTTCGCCCAGCTCGACGCGTTCGTCGGGGCCGGCGGCACGTTCGTCGACACCGCCGACGTCTATGCCGGCGGCGAGTCCGAACGGATCGTCGGGCGCTGGCTCGCCGATCGTGACGCCGACGTCGTGCTCGCCACCAAGGGCCGCTTCGGCCCGCCTGCCGGCTCCGCCGGTGCGTCGCGGCGCAGCATCGTGCGCAGCGTGGACGCCAGCCTCGACCGCCTCGGCGTCGATGCCATCGACCTGTACTTCATCCACGGCTGGGATCAGCACACACCGGTCGTCGAGACGCTCGACACGCTGGCGAGCCTGGTCCGGGCCGGCAAGATCCACTCGATCGGCTGGTCGAACGTCACCGGGTGGCAGCTCGCCGAGATCCTGACCGAGGCACGCCATGGCGGGCTGATCGCACCGTGCGTCGTGCAGCCGCAGTACAACCTGCTCGACCGGGGGATCGAGTTCGAGGTGCTGCCGTGCTGTCTCGACCACGGCATCTCGACCACCCCGTGGTCGCCGCTGGGCGGCGGATGGTTGACCGGCAAGTACGCCCGAGATGACCGCCCGACCGGTGCGTCCCGACTGGGCGAGGACCCCGACCGCGGCGTCGAGGCGTACGACACCCGCAACACCGACCGCACCTGGGAGATCCTGGACGTCGTGCGGGCCGTGGCCGAGCGGCACGGCCGATCGATGGGTCAGGTCGCGATCGCCTGGTTGTCGACGCGGCCGACCGTGGCGTCGGTGCTGCTGGGTGCCCGCACCGTCGAGCAGCTCCGCGACAACCTCGGTGCTGCGACGATCGAGCTGACCGCCGACGACGTCGCCGAGTTGACCGCCGTCTCCGCCCCCGGCCTACCGCCGTACCCGTACGGGATGATCGGGGAGTTCTGCGACGTGCCCCACTGGAAGCGCCTCGGTACCGCGTCGACGTGAAGGATCGGTCGCGTCCGCCCCGGGGCGACGCGGAGTTCATGGTGCGATGACACAGCCCGCCAAGCCGGTCGGTCAGGCGGCCAGCCGGTTCGGTGGGCCGGTGTTGTGGATCGTGCCGTCGGGCAGGGTCAGTGTCAGCTCGCGATTCGGCCCGAGCCTGATGTTCCAGCCGGCGTCGTGGATCTTGTGGTGGTGGTGCACGCAGACGGGGATCAGGTTGTCGAGGTCGGTGCGGCCCCCGTGGCGCCACCAGATGATGTGATGCAGCTTGCAGCGGTCGTAGTGGGTGGCGCAACCGGGGATCGCGCAGGTGCGGTACAGGCCGCGCAGCGCCCGACGTTGGGCCCGGTTCGCCAACCGAGTCATCCGGCCGAGGTTCAGTTCGCCCGGTGCGTGCAGCACGACACCGTTGCGGACCACAACTGCGTGGACGTCGGCGTCGGCGACGAGTTCGGTGAGCACGCGGTGGGGGACTTCGATCGGGATCGGCCAGTCGACCTGCACCGGGTCGCCGGAGCCGAGCACCGACTCCGCCTCGGGCGCACCGGCGCCAGCGTGGGCGTTCGGGCCGGCGGTGATGTCGATGACGGCGACGAACTCGGGGCGCCCCGGCCGGCCGACACGGGTGCCGCCGTGGATCAGCCCGGCGCACGCCAACGCCCGGAGGTGACCCTGTTTGGCGACCGGATCGGCCGGACACCAATCGGGTTCCGACTCCGCGAACAACGCCTCGACGGTCGAATCCAACTTCGCCGCGAGCTTGAGACCGGTGACCGGGTCGAATCGGCCGCGCACGTTCCACATTCCGTCATTGCCGACCCAGGTCGACAGCGTCGTCTCCCGAACTTGGCGTTCCAGCCGGTCGACACCGGCATCAGCCGCGATACGTGACGCGGCGTCACGGACCCGCTTGGCGAACTCGGCGACCGTTGCAGCCTGGGCGACACCGACCAGCTCGTCGACCCGGTCGAACAGATCAGAACGTTGCTCGTCGTCGTCCAAACCCTTCGCCGCTTTGGTCACGGCATCGACATGACCGGCGGTGACAGTCGCCCGATCCAATGCTGCCGCCAGGCCGGGTACCGCGTCCAACGTGGCGGCACGCTCGAGTGTCCTGGTCGACGCGTGCAACGACTCCTTGGACGATTCGGACAGCTCGGCTTCCGGAAACGACACCCGCTCGGCCAACCGGCGGCCAAGATCGGCTTCGGCCGCAGCACAGAACGACCGCAACGCCTGCACGTCACCGAGCGCCGACTTCAACTCCGCCGGCGGCGCAGCGGGATCGGCACGGGTGACGATCACCCGCTCCGCCCGCTCGACCACCGCCGCCAGTTCCATACCGCCGACCGTACGCAGGGGGTGTCACATCGAAGATCGGACCCACCCCGTCACCCCGACAACCCTGCCGGTATCCTCGACGGCGATGTTCGACACTCTCTCCTCGCGCCTCGAAGGCATCGTCACCAAGATCAGGGGCAAGGGCCGCCTGACCGAGTCCGACGTCGACGAGGTGATGAAGGAGATCCGCACGGCGCTGCTGGAAGCCGACGTCAACGTCACCGTCGTCCGCTCGGTCTGCAACCGCATCCGTGAGCATGCGATCGGCGCCACGCGCTCGAAGGCGCTCGACCCCGGCCAGCAGGTCATCAAGGCCGTCAACGACGAGCTGACCAGGGCACTCGGCGGCGAGACGCTGAAGATCACCTACGCCGCCAAGCCGCCGACCGTCGTGCTGATGGCCGGCCTCCAGGGTTCCGGCAAGACGACCGCCTCCGCCAAGCTCGCCGCCTGGTTCAAAGCCCAGGGCCGCCAACCGCTGATGGTCGGCGCCGACCTCCAGCGGCCCGCCGCGGTCGAGCAGTTGCGCACGCTCGGCCGCCAGATTGACGTCCCGGTCTTCTCCGACCCGGAAGACCCCGTGCTCACTGCCGCCGACGGCATCGAGGAGGCGAAGCGCCTCGGCCGCGACGTCGTCATCGTCGACACCGCCGGCCGCCTGTCGATCGACGCCGAGATGATGGAGCAGGTCCGCCTGATCTCCGGCGCCGTCGACCCGAACTACACGTTCCTCGTCATCGATGCGATGACCGGCCAGGACGCGGTCCAGACCGCCGAGGCCTTCCACGCCACACTGCAGATCGACGGCGTGATCATGTCCAAGCTCGACGGAGATGCGCGCGGTGGCGCCGCGCTGTCGGTGAAGGAAGTGATCGGCCGGCCGATCGCGTTCGCATCGACGGGGGAGAAGCTCACCGAGTTCGAGCAGTTCCACCCCGACCGCATGGCCGGCCGCATCCTCGGGATGGGCGACATGCTGACGCTCATCGAGCAGGCCGAGCAGGCGTTCGACGCCGAACAGGCCGAGGCCGCGGCGTCCAAGCTGATGGAGGGCCAGTTCACCCTCGACGACTTCCTCGAGCAGATGCAGGCGCTGAAGAAGATGGGTCCGCTCAGCGGCGTGCTCGGGATGATGCCCGGCATGCCCAAGGAGCTGAAGGGCGCCAAGATCGAAGACGACGACCTCAAGCCGATCGAGGCGATCATCACCTCGATGACGGCCGAGGAACGGGCACTGCCGACGATCATCAACGGCAGCCGTCGGGCGCGCATCGCCGCCGGCTCCGGTACGCAGGTGTCGGACGTGAACCGCCTCGTCAAGCAGTTCTCCGACATGCAGAAGATGATGAAGAAGATGGGGATGGGCGGCAAACCCGGCAAGGGCAAGAAGGGCAAGAAAGGCAAGGGCGGCCTCGGCGCACTGGCGGGCCTGCCCGGCGGCCTCGATCTCGACGGCGACCTGCCCGATCTCCCCGGCCTGCCCGGCATGCCCAACATGCCCGGCATGCCCGGCCGCTGACCACAGCACAACGCCCGGCGCTACATCTGGTGCCAGGCGCCAGATGTAACGGGAGCAGATCGAGCGTGGCGCCGTTAGCCTTTCGACGTTCTCGAATAACCCTGCAACAACCCGGAGTCACGATTCAAGATGGCAGTCAAGCTGCGCCTCACACGCATCGGCAAGAAGAAGCAGCCCCAGTACCGCATTGTCGCGGCCGACTCACGCGCCCCGCGTGACGGGCGCTTCATCGAGATCCTCGGCCACTACGACCCCCGCCAGGATCCGTCCGCGCTGACCGTCGACAACGACCGTGCCGTCGCCTGGCTGAAGCAGGGCGCACAGCCGACCGAGCGGGTCGCCAAGCTGCTCAAGGTGTCCGGCGCCGCCGAGCAGTTCGAAGCCGAGAAGGCAGCCGACAAGTGAGCGACGAGCTCGCCCCCACCGCCGTCGCGGTGCTCTCCCACATCGTCCGCTCGATCGTCGACGACCCCGATGCCGTCACCGTCGAAGTCGACGAGTCCGGCGACCGCCCCGCGCTCAACGTGCGCGTCGGCGACGGCGACCTGGGCCGCGTCATCGGTCGCCGGGGCCGCACTGCTGCGAGCATCCGCACGGTCACCCGTGCCGCCGCCAGCAAAGACGATGTCGAGATCGACATCGAATTCCTCGACTGAGGACACCCCGGTGCGGAGTCCTCGATGACCCGCGGACCGATCCCGCCAGGACACCTCGAAGTCGGTCACATCCGGCGCGCCCATGGGCTGCGCGGTGACGTCTTCGTCCAGCTGGTGACCGACCGCAGCGAGCGGCTCGATGTCGGCTCAGTTCTCGTGTCCGAGCGCGGCGAGCTCGTCGTCGAGGCGAGCCGGCTGCTGCCGAACGGCCGCTGGGTCGTCAAGTTCGACGGCATCGCCGATCGCACCGAGGCCGAACGCTGGAACAACGTCGCGCTGCACGGCGCGCCGCTCGCCGACAGCGACGCCCTGTGGGTCCACGAGCTGATCGGCGCCCGCGTCGAGGAGGTCGACGGCACACAGCGCGGCACCTGCGTCAGCGTCGTCGCCAACCCCGCGGCCGACCTGCTGGAACTCGACACCGGCGCCCTCGTGCCCAGCAACTTCATCGTCGGCAACACCGTCGAGGACCGGTCGGGCCCGGACGCGTCTGGTACGGGCGGGTCGGGCCACGTGATCGTCGTCGACGTGCCCGACGGCCTGTTCGAGCTCGCCGAGGGCGACGGCTGATGGCCGCGCAGCTGCGGATCGACGTGTTCTCGCTGTTCCCGGCGCTCGTCGACGACTTCTGCCGCGAGAGCCTGCTCGGCAAGGCCCGCGTGGGCGGGCTGCTCGACCTGCGCTGCCACGACATCCGCGAGCAGACCACCGACGTCCACCGCACGGTCGACGACGCCCCGTTCGGCGGCGGGCCGGGCATGGTGATGCGGGCCCAGCCGATCTTCGAAGCCGTCGAGGCGCACGACCCGCCGCGGCCGCTGTTCCTGCTCGGCCCCGGCGGGCGGCGGTTCGACCAGGCGTGCGCTCACGAACTGGCCGCCCTCGCCACGGCCGAGTCCGGCGGGTTCAGCCTGCTGTGTGGACGGTACGAAGGTGTCGACCACCGTGTCCGCGCCCATCTGTGCGACGGCGAGATCAGCGTCGGCGACGTCGTCCTCAGCGGCGGCGAGGTGGCGGCATGTCTCGTGATCGAGGCCGTCACCCGGCTGCGCGACGGCGCGATGGGCAACGTCGCCAGCACGATCACCGAGAGCTTCGGGGCCGATGGCCTGCTGGAGGAGCCGCAGTTCACCCGGCCGGCTGTGTTCCGTGACTGGGAGGTGCCCGACGTGCTGCGCAGCGGCGACCATGCCCGGATCGAGCGCTGGCGGAGGGCCCAGCGGCTGCACCGCACGATCCGGGACCGGCCCGACCTGCTGGGCACCGGCCCGGACGGCCTCTCCGACGTCGACCGCCGGCTGCTCGAAGAGTTCCCGCCTGTCCCATATTCCTGAATCTGCCCGTATCATTGGCAGGCCCCAACGGCGCGGTCACGCGTCGACGGCAATCGATCTCGACGAGCCGACCCGAACACGGTTCACCCCCACAACGCAGGTAGACGCCATGAAAGCAACCGACCTCATCGACAACGACTCGCTCCGCGACGACCTCCCCGACTTCGCCGCCGGCGACGAGCTGAAGGTCCACGTGCGCGTTGTCGAGGGTGGCAAAGAGCGCATTCAGGTGTTCCAGGGCGACGTCATCGCGATCCAGGGTGGCGGCCTCCAGGAGACCTACACCGTCCGCAAGCTGAGCTACGGCGTGGGCGTCGAGCGCACGTTCCCGATGCACGCCCCGACCGTGCAGAAGATCGAAGTCGTCAAGCGCGGCGACGTCCGGCGGGCCAAGCTGTACTACCTGCGCGACCGCAAGGGCAAGGCCGCCAAGATCCGCGAGAAGCGCAGCTTCTGAGCGCCGGGTCGGTTCACCGACCCACATCGGGCGTCTCGGCGTCCCCCTCGGGCCGAGCGGCCCCAGCACTGTCAACTGCTGGAGGAGCGCGCTCATGGCCGACTCACACACCGATCAACGCAACCGTTCACGCGGGCAGTGGGGCGAGGATCTCGCCGCCCGCCATTACGACCGCCTCGGCTGCCGGGTGATCGACCGCAACTGGCGGTCGCCGACCGGCGAACTCGACCTCGTCGTGCTCGACGGCGACACGTACGTGTTCAGCGAGGTGAAGGCCCGCCGCTCCGACCGCTACGGGCCCGCTGCGGGGGCCGTCGGCGCAGGCAAGCAGCGCCGCATCCGCCGGCTCGCCATCGAGTGGCTCCGCGCCCACGACCTGCACGGTGCCGACATCCGCTTCGACGTCGTGTCGATCACCGGAAACCAGATCACGCTGATCGACGGTGCGTTCTGAGCCCGGTCGGCGTGATGGCCGCTATCCGACGAACGCCCACGCGACCAGCGCGATCGCGACGGTGATCGCCACCACGACCATCACGTAGTCGGACGGCTTCGCGTTGAACTTCCGGTACGGGTTGTAGCCCACGTCAGCCAGTCTCGCTCTCCGCAGGCGGAAACCGGACGCCGACGACCTGATGGACCAGTTCGAAGCCGATCGAGTCGCACAGTCGATCCGAACCGATGTTCTCGGCGTCGCACCGGTAGAGCTGATGCACCCCGTGAAGGTGGCGCGCTCGCACGAACTCGCTGACGACGGCGCCACCGAGGCCGCGCCGCCGCATGTCGGGGTGGGTGAGCACACCGATGTCGTCGAATCGGTCCGAACCGAGCCACGGCCTGCCGCTGGCGTAGGCGACGATCCTCGGGCGAGCGGCCTGCTCGTCGACGAAGGTGAGGATCTCGGCGTCGAGGTCGTCGAGGGACAGTTCAACCTCGTCGGCGTCGTCGGCGCTGACCGCATCGAGGAACTCGGCGAGCAGCTGGACGTCGTCCGGGTCGGTGCGATGCAGCCACCTGCTGCGCAGGACCGACCGATCGACGTCGCGCTCGTCGGGCGGGCGGTCCAGCACCCGGTTGTTGCCGACCCCGACCAGATCACCGCCGAGGGGTCGGATGGCTGCGACGAACGCATCACGGTCGAGCGCCGTGGGGCCGGCGATGGGGGCGAGCCGGTCGGCCACTGTCGGGTCTGACCACACCGCCGTCCTCCCCGGCAGCAGATACGCAACGGCGACGCCCGAGCCCGCTCGATCGGCCGCGGGCACGATCGTGGTCCCCGAACCGAGGGACCGACCGAGGTCGGCCTCGATGCGGGCGGTGACGACCTCGACGTAGGCCGTGGCGGCCGAGCCGTCCGGGAGCAGCATCGACTCGACGATACTGAGCCGATTCGGCTACAGATCGCGCGTGGTGTGACCGATGATGCACTGAGGATCGCGTCGTCACGGTCGTGGCGTCCGTAACCTCGTCAGCTGCTGCCCGACGTGAAACGGGTGATGTTGTGTCCCACCCGAACCGTCGAGTGCCGACGGCCCACGCCAGGAGCCCCCACCTGTGTCCATGCAAACCATCGAAGCGCCGTCGCGCGCTGCTCGTTCCGACCGCTTCCGAGCGGCCTGGCTGGCGAATCCGAAGGCCGACCTGCTGTCGGGCCTCGTTGTCGCCCTCGCACTGATTCCCGAGGCGATCTCGTTCTCGATCATCGCCGGTGTCGACCCGAAGGTCGGGCTGTACGCGTCGTTCTCGATTGCGATCATCATCTCGATGACCGGCGGTCGGGCCGGAATGATCTCGGCGGCGACCGGAGCGATGGCGCTGGTGATCGTGCCGCTGGTGAAGGACCACGGCGTCGAGTACCTCTTCGCGGCCACCATTCTCGCGGGGGCCATGCAGATCGGCTTCGCCCGGCTCGGCGTCGGCAGCCTGATGCGGTTCATCCCGCGCACGGTGATGCTCGGCTTCGTCAACGCGTTGGCGATCCTGATCTTCCTCGCCCAGATCCCGCACATCTTCCTCGAGGACGGCGACAAGGGCCAGCTCCCGCTCAACCTCGCGTTCATCGCGGCCGGGCTGGCGATCATCTACGGCCTGCCGCGGATGACGAAGGCCGTTCCGTCCCCGCTGGTCGCGATCGTCGTGCTGGCGACCGGAGCGATCTGGTTCGGGTGGTCGCTGCCGACCGTCGGCGACATGGGTGAGCTGCCGAATGCGCTGCCCGGTCTCAGCCTGCCGGACGTGCCGCTCACGCTCGGGACGCTCAGCATCATCTTCCCGTACGCGCTGACGCTGACGTTCGTCGGCCTGCTCGAGTCACTGCTCACCGCGCAGCTGCTCGACGACCTCACCGACACCGATTCCGACAAGGATGTCGAGTCGCGCGGGCAGGGCATCGCCAACGTCGCCACCGGGTTCCTCGGTGGCATGGCCGGCTGCGCGATGATCGGCCAATCGATGATCAACCACCGCTCGGGCGGGCGGACCCGGCTGTCGACACTCGCCTCGGGCGTCTTCCTGCTCATCCTGATCATGGCGCTCGGCGGACTCGTCGCCCGGATCCCGATGGCCGCGCTCGTCGCGGTGATGATCATGGTCGCGATCGGCACGTTCGACTGGCGCAGCATCAAGCCGATCACCACCCAGACGATGCCGCGCAGCGAGACGATCGTGATGGCCGGCACCGTGATCATCGTCGTCGTGACGCACAACCTCGCGTACGGCGTGGCCGCCGGCGTGCTGATGTCGGCGATGTTCTTCGTGCGCAAGGTCAGCCACGTCGTGTCCGTCACCAGCGTCGTCGACCCGGACAACCACGAGCGTCTCTACGCCGTCAGCGGCCAACTGTTCTTCGCCTCGACGAACGACCTGGTCCACTCGTTCGACTACGACGCCGTCCGCGTGCCACGCGTCGAGATCGACTGCACCGATGCCCGTATCTGGGACACGTCTGCCGTCGTCGCGCTCGATGCCGTCGTCGCCAAGTTCGCCGAACGTGGCATCGACGCCCATCTCGTGGGGCTCAATCGCCATGCGGCCGACCTCCACGGTCGCACGACCGGCACGGTGTCGGCCGGGCACTGACCGGCCCTGCAGGCGTCGCGGTGCCGCACGGCGGGCCGGGACCGTTCGTATGCTGACGGGGTGACGTCGATTGCCCGCCGCTGCCTGCTCGGCATCGCCGTCGCGGGGGCGGTGGCCCTCGGGGGTGCGCCTGCATCGGCGGTACCTGCGCCCGAGCCCGTCGAGCAGGAGGGGTCGTCGTCGCTGATCGCCGTGCCGCCCGGGTGCAGTTCACCCGAGCCGGCCGACGTGGCGTTCGTGGGCACCGCGGTCGCCAAGGACTTCGAGAAGGTCCGGTACGAGATCGTCCAGCTGCGGGCCGGGTCGGCCACCGGGAGCGCGATCGACGGATTGCTCGACGTGCTGTACTTCGAAGACGTGAAGTTCATCGACATCGGTGACGACTACCTCGTCGGGGCGCGTTTCGACCCGGAGTTCGGTCAGATGTTCTCGACGGTCAAGCCACCTCAGCCGCTGTTCGGTGGCAACGACGTGATCGGGTTGAACGACTCCGACATCGATTGTCCGGATCTCGACGACCCCGTTCGCACGCTGTATGCCGACGGCTCCGGCGTCGACTCCGGCGTGCTCACCCCGCTCTTCGACAACAAGCGGACGCTGCTCGCCACGCTCGGCGTCCCCACGGCGATCGCGTTTGCGGTGCTGATCGCCTTGATCCTGCTGCGATACGTGCTCGTGATCGCGTTCAGGGGCATCTTCGAGCTGGGGCGGGCTGCGGTCACGCCGACGCCCGACCATCGCGCGGTCCGCACGAGAGGACATCGCGCCGACGAGGCGAGCTGACGTCGCCGCGCCGTCGGGCGGTGCCCCACGACCGACGCGGACGCCGGCTCGGTGCGACACCCGCGGTCTACCCTTCGACTGATGACCGCCCCCACCAGCGTCGTGCCGTACGGCCGGCCCGCGACGACGGCACTCGCCGACATCGTGGCCGACGCGCAGCACGACGATCCGTTGGCGCCGGTCACGGTGATCGTGCCGAGCAACTTCGTCGGGCTCTCGGTCAGGCGGTTGCTCGCCGACCGGGGTGGTGGGGCGCCCGGATCGCGCCGCGGCGTCGCCAACGTTTCGTTCGTCACCCCGTTCCAGCTCGTCGAGGCGCTGGCGGCCGACCTGTTGCCGCACACCCGACCGCTCACCAACCCGGTGCTCGGCGCCGCCGTCCGCCGCACGCTCGCGGCCGCGCCCGGCCACTACGCCCCGGTCGCCGACCACGAGGCGACCGAGGCTGCGTTGGCGGCGCTGTACGCCGAGTTGTCGAACGTCGACGAGGCCGGCCTCGAAGCGATCGTCGACGAGGGGTCGACCGCCGCCCGGTCCGCCGTCGAGTTCTACCGTGCGATCGCGGACCGGCTCGCCGGCTTCCACACGGAGCACGACCTGGCCATCGCCGCCGCCGAGCGTGACGATCTCGCCGTCCGCCTGCGTCCGTTCGGCCATCTGGTGTGGTACCTCCCCACGCCGCTCACGCCTGCGCTCGGGCTGTTCGTCGGCCGCGCCCTCTCCGACAGTGCGTCGTGCTCGGTGATCGTCGGCGTCACCGGCGACACCGACGCCGACGAGCCGGTGTGGCGCAGCTGTGCCGCGGCGGGGGTGACGGCGTCGCCGGCCGACCGGTCGGCGGCGTCTCGGCCGGTGGGCGACCGCATCGTGTCGGTCACCGACGCCCCCGAGGAAGTGCGCGAGGTCTGTCGGCGCGTGCTCGGGCTGGTCGCCGCGGGCACGCCGCCCGAACGGATCGGCGTGTTCTACCCGGCGCCCGCCCCGTACGCCCGCATCATCGAGCAGCAGTTCCGCGACGCAGGCATCGTTGCCAATGGTCCCGACCAGCGCCGGCTCGCCGACTCGGTGGCCGGCCGCACACTGTTGCGGGCGCTCGAACTGCCCGATGCGCGCTGGCGGCGTGATCGGGTGATGTCGCTGCTCAGCGCCGGCCCGTTGCGGATGCGCGGCGAGCGGGTCCGTCCCGCCGCGTGGGACGACGTGTCGCGTGATGCCGGGGTGGTCGCCGACCTGGCCGACTGGCGCGCCAAGATCCAGCATCACTGCGCGGTCACCGAGCACCGGCTCGACCAGCTCAGCGCCCCAGCCGAGGGCGACACCGACTGGCGGGCCCAGCGACTCGTCGATCGAATCGCGGACGCACGTGCCCTGCTCGACTTCGTCGAGCAACTGGCGAGGTCGGTCCGCACCGTCACACAGGCAGCGACCTGGCCCGACAAGTGCGGTGCCGCGTCGGCCCTGATGACCGATCTGCTCGGGCCCGAGCACCAACATGCATGGTGGCCCGAGGCGGAGCAGGAGGCGTTCGCCCGCGTCGATGCCGCGCTCGTGCGGCTGGCGGCCCTCCAGGACGTGGAACCGACACCTTCCGCGCCCGCGTTCGTGCGCGCGCTGCGCGCCGAGCTCGATGTGTCCCGCGGTCGAGTCGGTCGTTTCGGGCACGGGGTCGTGTACGGGCCGATCGCGGCGGCGGTCGGCTTCGACCTCGACGCGGTGTTCGTCGTCGGGGCGGCCGAGGGCCTGCTCCCGCTCCCGCGTCGCGATGACGCGATCCTGCCCGAGGCGGTCCGCATCAGCTCGCTCGACCAGCTCGAGTCCAAGTCGGCCAGGATCGATCACCAACATCGGGCCTACCTCGCGGCGCTCGCGTCCGCCCCGGCCGGCGGCCGCACGATCACGTTCCCGCGGGGCGATCTCCGGTCCAGCCGCCACTCGCTGCCGTCCCGGTGGATGCTGCACACGGCGTCGGCGCTCGCCGGACACCAGGTGCACGCCACCGATTTCGCCGATCTCGATGCCGACGGCGTCGACGTGGTGGCCTCGTTCGCGTCCGCGGTCACGCAGCCCGGGCTCGCGTCCTCGCTGAACGAACGTGACCTCGCGGCGCTGGCCGACGTCGTCGATCACGGCGGCGACGCCGCACAGCATCCGCTCGCCGCGCTGACCGGCACCGGTCTGCACCTGCAGCGTCAACGGGCGAGCAGCGAGTTCACGGCATTCGACGGCAACCTGGCCGAGGTCGGCGGCGACGCCGACCTGCTCCGATCGTCGTCCGGTGGTGCGATGTCGCCGACGCGTCTCGAGCAGTGGGCCGCGTGCGGTTTCCGGTATTTCCTGAGGTACGTCCTCGACGTCAGCGACCGCGACGATCCAGAGCGCACCGACGACATCTCGGCGCTCGATCGGGGGTCGCTGATCCACGCGATCCTCGAACGCTTCGTCGGCGAGGCGATCGCGGCGGGGCCACCGGGGCCAGACGATCGCTGGGCCGAGGCTGACCGTGCCCGCCTGCACGACATCGCCGACGACGTGTGCGCCGAGTTCGAAGCGGGCGGGCGAACCGGTCGCGCCGTCAACTGGCGTGTCCGCCGCGACGACCTGCGGGGCGTGCTCGACGGGTTCCTCGATGCCGACGACGAGTTCCGACGCAGCCGCCGTGCCACGCCCCACGCCGTCGAAGTGTCGTTCGGCGTCGACGGGTCGCCTCCGGTCGACGTCGCCCGACCTGACAGCTCGACCGTCTCGCTGCGCGGCACCGCCGACCGTCTCGACCTCACCGCAGACGGCCGGGTGATCGTCACCGACTACAAGTCCGGCTCGGGCAAGAAGTACCGGCGGCTCGCCGACGACCCCTTCACCGGCGGCACCACACTGCAGCTCGGCACCTATGCCGAGGGCGCCCTTCGGCGCACCGGCCGGGATGCGGCTGAGGCGGCGTACTGGCTGGTCGAGCGCGGCGACGAGCCGTTTCAGGGCTATGACTGGACGCCCGAGCTCCGGGAACGGTTCGCCACCGTCGTCGGCGCCACCACGGCGGGCATCGAGCAGGGTGTGTTCGCCGCCGACCCGGGGGAGTGGGACACGTGGCGGATGACGAACGAGGCGTGCCGGTACTGCGAGTTCGACACGGTGTGTGTGCGCAATCGGGGCGAGCAGGCAGTCGCCAAGGCCGGGGCGCCCGAACTGGCGGTGCGCGTGGTCCTCGCGCCGCCCGAGCAGGAGGGCGGGCCGTGACGACGCTCGACGTTCTCGACCAGGGCGAACGTCGGCTGATCAGCGCCGACGGGCTTGATCGGACACTGTTCGTCGAAGCCGGCGCCGGCACCGGCAAGACGAAACAGCTCGTCGAGCGCATCGTCAGCACGGTGCTGCGGGCCGACGTGGCACTCAGCGACATCGTCGCGATCACGTTCACCGAGGCCGCGGCGAGCGAACTGACCACCCGCATCCGGGCCGCGTTCGAGGCGCGCCTCGCCGATCCGGACACGCCGACGGCCGACCGCGAGCGCTGCGCGCGGGCGATCGCCGACGCCGACCTCGCGGCGATCTCCACCGTGCACGGCTTCGCCAGCAGGTTGTTGTCCGAGTTCTCGGTGGCGGCCGGCCTGCCGCCGCGGGTCACCGTGCTCGACGAGGTGTCCTCCCAACTCGCCCACGAGCGCCGCTGGGAGCGTTTCGTCGACCGCCTGCACGATGCTCCCGAACACGAGGAGTTGCTGTACCGGGCCGCGCTGATCGGGATTCCGCTCAGCCCGACCTATCACGGCGAGGCATCGTTCAAGGACGTCGCCGCGACGTTCGGTCAGCACTGGGACCGGCTGGACGTGCTGATCGATGCCGAGTCCGCTCCGCTGCCGGCATTGGATTTCGCCCCGTTCGATGCCGCCGTCGCTGCGCTCGCCGAGGTCCGGGCGACGTGCCTCGATCCGTCCGACCGCCTCGCGGAGCACATCGACCGACTGCTGCCGTCGATGCGCACGGTCGTCGACCTCACCGATCCGCACCACAAACTGCGCGCCCTGACCCGCCGAGCGAACTGGCCGAAGTCGCGGTTCGGCACCCAGGCCGCGTGGGGGTGCCCGGCCGTCGAGATCCGTGAGCTCATCGAGCACGTCAACGACGCAGCGCAGGCGTCGCTCGCCGAGGCGGGCGCTGCGGTCGTCGACCGGTTGATGCGGCTGACCGCGGCGGAGGTCCGCAACGCGGCGCACGAGCGCCGCGCCAACGGCGGGCTCGAGTTCCACGACCTGCTCGTGCTCGCTCTGCGGATGCTGCGCCGCAGCCCCGAGGTCCGCCGGGCCCTCCACGACCGCTACCGCCACCTGCTGCTCGACGAGTTCCAGGACACCGACCCGATCCAGATCGAGCTGGCGTCGTTGATCGCGGCGGAACCCACCGCCGAGCCGCCCGGCCGCTGGAGCGACCTCCCGATCGAGCAGGGGCGGCTGTTCTTCGTCGGCGACCCGAAGCAGTCGATCTACCGGTTCCGGCGGGCCGACATCGGCCTGTTCCTGGCGGCCCGCGATGCGTTCGGCGGATCCGGCCCGGTCGGGCTGCGGACCAACTTCCGAACGGTCGCCCCGATCATCGACTGGGTCAACGCCGTCTTCGCCGAGGCGATGCCGGAGGAGCTCCCGGGCGCGCAGCCGAAGTACGAGCCGCTCGTGGCCGCGCGGGCCGCCGATTCGGGCCACGATCACCGACCGCTCGTGTTCGGCAGCGCGCATCCCGATCCGAAGGTGCGGGCGGGGGAGCTGCGTGAGGCCGAGGCCGCCGACGTCGGGGCGATCGTCCGCGACGTCATCGACCGTCCCGACCGGTGGCCGGTGTTCGACCGCCGACTCGACAGGTGGCGGCCGGCCCGCCCCAGCGACGTCGCCATCCTGATCCCGACGCGCACGTCGCTGCCGTTCCTGCGTGATGCGCTCGACCGCGACGACGTCCCGTACCGGCTGGCGACCGGCACGCTCGTGTACGACACGCAGGAGGTGCGCGACCTGCTGGCCGTGCTCCGCGCCGTCGACGACCCCAACGACACACTCAGTCTCATCGCCGCGCTGCGTTCCCCGCTGTACGGGTGCTCCGACGTCGACCTGTACACGTATCACGCGGCCCGCCGTCGCTGGGACCTGCGCGGCACCGTGCCCGAGGGTCTCGACGACAGCCATCCGGTGGTGCGTGCGCTCGCTCACCTCCGCGAGCTGTGGCTCGATCGGTGGTGGGTCGGCCCAGCCGACCTGCTCGGTCGCGTGATGCACGACCGACGCGCCTTCCTGCTCGGCTACGGCGACCCCCGCCCGGCCGAGGTCTGGCGCCGCCTGCGCTTCGTCCTCGACCAGGCCAGGGCGTTCGAGGAGGCCGACGGTGGCGAGACGCGGGCGTTCCTGGAGTGGGCGGCCCTGCAGAGCTCCGACGGGGCGCGGGTCCACGAGCCGCTGCTCCCCGAGACCGACGACGACGCCCCGCAGATCCTCACCGTCCACGGCTCGAAGGGTCTCGAGTTCCCGATCGTGGTGCTGTCCGGGCTGACGACGCGCCCGGCCAATCGGCGCCCCGGGGTCAGCGTGCTGTGGGGCGACGACGGCGTACCCGAGGTGAAGCTGCGGGCCGATGTCGCCACCGCGCAGCACGAACCGCGCGCCGACCTCGAAGAGGAGATGGACGCCCACGAGAAGTTGCGGCTGCTGTACGTCGCCGCCACGCGTGCTCGCGACCATCTCGCCGTGTCGGGGCACCACAAGGCGGGTGGCGACCCGAACGGCACGTTCGCCGGGCGGGTGGCGGCGTTTCACGACGCCAACCCGGTGCTGGCGCGACCGTTCGAACTCGGCGGCGCCGAAGCCGACGGCGTGGGTCCCGACGTGCCGGGCGAGACGAGCGACGCAGTGGCGGCGACCGACGGGTCGCCCGGCGTCGCCGGTGCGTCCCTCGGGCGCAACGGGTCGCCCGGCGATGCACTTGCCGACCGTGACGGATGGATCGCCGAGCGGTCGGCGTTGCTGGCGCCGTTCCGTCGGCCGTCGACGATGTCGGCCACCGCGATCGCCCGCACGGTCGACCCGACGATCGACGACGTCGACGACGACAGCCGCAACGGGGCGGACGCTCGGCCATTGGTCCGACGGCGCGGTCGGGCCGGCTCGGCGGTCGGGCGGGCGGTGCACGCCACGCTGGAGTACGTCGCCTTCGACCAGCCGCACGACGTGCGTGAGCTGGCGCAACGGCAGTGCGAGCTCGAGGCGATCCCGGCGCTCGTCGACACGGTCGAACAACTCGTGCAGGCCGCCCTCGCCAGCGACGCGGTGGCGCTCGCCCGACGGCACCGGTTCCACCGCGAGTTGTACGTGGCCGCCACCGTCGGCACCACCACGATCGAGGGCTACGTCGACCTGCTGGTCGTGACGCCCGACGGGCTCGTCGTCGTCGACTACAAGACCGACGGTGCCACGTCGCCGGCCGAGATCGACGCCAAGGTGGCGGCCTACGAGCTGCAGGGTGCGGCGTACGCGGTGGCGCTGGAGGCGAGCACCGGGTTGCCGGTGGTCGACTGCCGGTTCGTCTTCTGCACGACGAACGGTCCGGTCGAGCGATCGATCACCGACCTCGACGGGGCGAAGCGCAGGGTCCGCGACACCGTGACCGGCGCTCCGGACGGGGTGGCCGACGATCCTGCGCCGGGCGACCAGGGCACGCTGTTCTGACCGTCCTGTGACGCACGGTGCCACCTACGCTGACGCGATGACGATCCGCCGGGCCACGCCTGACGATGTCGGACGGCTCAGCGTCACGGCGATGCGGGCGTTCGTCGACGACCCGGTGATGCGCTGGCTGTATCCCGACGACGAGATGTATCTGGCACCCGGCGGGTCGGTGTTCTGGCAGGCGATGCACGGCTGGATCCGCAACGACGAGGTGTGGTGCACCGAGGACGGCACCGCGCTCGCGGTGTGGCTGCTGCCCGGACGGCCGGAACACGTGGCCGACCCCGACGCGGACGTTCACCGGCCACCATCGCCCGAACTGGAACAGCGCTTCGGGCTGATCGGTGCAGCGATGGCCGCACACACGCCGCCCGAGCTGCACTGGTACCTCCAACTGCTCGCCACCCATCCGGACTGGCAGCGACAGGGCCTCGGCGCGGAGTTGATGCGGCTGCAGTTCGCACGCAAGGCGGACGAAGGCCTGCCGTGCTACCTGGAGACCGAGTCACCCGAGAACGTCGCGTACTACCGGGGTCATGGGTTCGACGTCCGCAGCGAGTGGGATGTCGATCCGGACGGTGTGCTCGGCCGCCCCGGCCCGCACATGTGGGGCATGCTCCGCCCCGTGCAGTGACCGTGACATCTGGTGCCAGGCCCCAGATGTGACACTGGCGTCAGTCGCCGGTCCGGGCCGCCTCGGCGCGGGCCCGGAGGTCGGTCACCGCGTGCTCCAACCCCTCGGGGTCGCGGTACAGGGCGCTGCCGGCGATCAGCACGTTGGCGCCGGCGGCAGCGGCGCCGGCGATCGTCGTCGGACCGATCCCGCCGTCGACTTCGAGGTCGACGTCGTCGGTGCGACCGGCTGCGTCGATCATCGCGCGGACCTCGGCGATCTTCGTCTCCATCGTCTCGATGTAGGCCTGGCCGCCGAAGCCGGGGTTGACGGTCATCACCAGCACGAGGTCGACGAGGTCGAGGACGTGGGCGACCGCGGACGCGGGTGTGGCCGGGTTGAGGGCGACCGCGGCGTTCGCCCCGAGGTCGTTGATGTTGGCGAGCGTGCGATGGAGATGAGTGCACGCTTCCGCGTGGACGATCAGCCGGGCGCACCCGGCGTCGACATACTCCTTGGCCATCACGTCGGGTGTGTACACCATCAGGTGCGCCTCGAACGGAACGGTGCAGTGCTTGCGGGCGGACTTGATCACGTCGGGCCCGAACGTCAGGTTCGGCACGAACTGGCCGTCCATCACGTCCCACTGGATCAGGTCGACGCCGGCCTGCTCGAGTGCGGCGACCTCCTCTCCGAGCTTGGCGAAGTCGGCCGGGAGCACCGAGGGGGCGATCTGGATCGGGCGCGTCACAGCCGCAGAACCTACTCGCAGCCTCGGAGCGGGCGCGATTCGCCCGAGTCTCGAGGCGACGCCGGCTCAGCGGTCGGCGTTCTCCCACTCGTCGTCTGCGGCGTCCCAGGCCTCGTTGCGCTGTTCGGACGTGGCCTTCCAGTTCTCGGCCTCGACCTTGGTTGCGTACGGACCGAGTGTGTGGTCGCCCTTGCCGCGATCGCGGTACTGCACGGCCTTCCCGCGCTTGAGGTCCCAGTACCACTCGTCATCGTGATCCACGTTCTCGTACCTCCTCGCTCCCTGTCTGGCAGTCCCGGTGGACCGGCCCATCGGTCAGGCCCAGTCTGGCAGGCGCCGGGGTTCGGCGCTCGACGGCATCCGTGGCCCGTACGCTCAGCCCATGGCTCTCACCGTGCGTCCCGACCGACTCGTCGCCGGCGGCGACGCGATGGCCCGCGACGTCGACGGTCGTGTCGTGTTCGTGCGCGGCGCCCTGCCCGGCGAGGAGGTCGTCGTCGACGTCGAATCGGCGAAGAAGGACTTCGCTCGGGGCGTCGTCGCCGACGTGCTCGACCCGTCGCCCGACCGTGTCGAGCCGCAGTGCTACCACCGCCGGGCCGGCTGCGGCGGATGCGGCTGGATGCACCTCGATCACGACGCCCAACTCGAGGCGAAGACCGAGATCGTCCGCGAGTCGCTGCGCCGCATCGGCCGGATCGACCCGGACGTCGTCGACGGCGTCGTCGACATGGGTGGCGCGGTGCACCCGTTCCGGTATCGCACCACGATCCGCGTCGTGGGCGGTGACGACGGAGGTCTCGGGTTCCGCGAGGACCGCAGCCACGACGTCGTGCCGGTCAACAGCTGCGACGTCGCCGACCCATCGCTGTCGAACCTGCTACCCGAGCTGACGGTCGCCCCCGGCATCGAGTTGACGCTGCGCACATCGGTGGCAACCGGGGCGATCACCGCCCGATGGAACAAGCCGAAGGGGCGACCCGGCACCGGGCTGGTCGGCGGGATCCCGGCGTCGGTGCACATCGGCGATCGGGCGTTCCTCACCGAGGTCGTCGACGGCGCCGAGCTGCGGGTGTCGGCCGGCTCGTTCTTCCAGTCCGGCGTCGAGGCCGCCGAGTTGCTCGTCGACGCCGTCCGGCGTGCCGCGCCGGAAGCCGCCTCGGCCCGTCACGCCGTCGATGCGTACGGCGGCGTCGGGCTGTTCGCCGCGACGGTGCTCGCCGACGTCGGGCGGGTGACGCTGCTCGAGTCGTCGCGC
>JABDKP010000135.1 GCA_013002175.1 Ilumatobacter sp. | reverse complement strand
GCTCCAACCGGGCGCCATCGACGGCGCCTCCCACTGCGACGAGGTCAACGAATCGAGGATCGACTCGAGCTGCGCGTACTCCGCACGCACATCGTCCAGCACATCGTCGATCGGCGTCGTCATGCTGCCAGTCTTGCGGACAGTGGCCGCCGCCGGACGTGCGACACCGGCGTCGACGGGATCGTGGCGCTCGGCCGGATTCGCCGCGCCCGAGCGTGGTCTACGATTGGTGGACCCGGACGGAGGTGTGCAGATGGCCGACGTGTTCGTGTCATACAGCCACGAGGATCGCGATTCAGCTCGGGAGGTCGTGTGCGCGTTTCAAAACGCCGGGTTCATGGTCGACTGGGACAATCGCCTCGTGTCAGGGGAGCGGTACAACGAAACGATTCCATCGAGGATCTCACACGCCCAGCAGGTCGTCGTACTCTGGTCGAAGGAGTCCAGCACGTCCGACTGGGTCAAACGGGAGGCCGGCATTGCCGCCAAACTCAGGACGATCGCTCCGCTCCGGCTGGACGACTCCGATCTTCCGCCGGCGTTCGACGTGTTTCACACGCCGGTCTGGGCCGGAGGAATCGACGCGGAAGCACTCCGCAATTTCGTCGACGACGTCGGCGCACGGGCACGGCGCCAGGCCGCGGCGGCTGCGTATGTCGCGAACGACGTGAGGCGGGCGTTCCATGCCCGGCGGGTCGGCGATTTCGAGCGTGCAACCGACCACCTCGAGTGGGCGCTACGACGATTTGAAGTGATGCTCGATGATGTGGAGGGTGAGGAGTTACGCGACGCGATCCGGTACAAGGCCAGGACGCTCCGGGCTCTCGACGCAATGGCGTCCCGCGACTTCTGCGGGAGACTGATGCGGACACTCGCGGGCGAATCACTGCTCCCGGTGATCGACGCCGTGCTCGAGCTCCGCACCGATGCGATCACGGCCCGACTTCGTCAGCACGACTGCGACCTCAAGCGGGCCTACCGCAGGAGGAAGATCGTTCGCGCCGGAATCGTGATCCGTCCAGGCTCCGGTGTCGACGATGCGGCGCTCGTCGAGAAGCTGCTGAGCGAGTCGGGTCGCCGACACGGGCCGCTCCAGGTCGATTGCTTCCTGCTGATCATGAGGACCACTGAGAACGCCCGCAAGGCGCAGTTCAGCCGGCATGCGACGGCACGCAACCTCGACGCGAACTGCCTGGTGTGGCGACCCGAGGACGGCGACGACGAGCTCGAACAGCGACTGCTCGATACGGCGAGGAAGGTGTGCGAGGACGTGTCGTCCGAGGAGGTCCTTCAGTGAGCGAAGGGACCCGGGACGGCATCGCGAGCGGGCTCCGATGCCGGTCGGCGATGAAGCCCGTCCCTGTCGCGCCGGTCGGACGGTGAGCAGGGTCGCAGTCGCCACGGTCGGGCTGCTGCCCGCCGCGTGGGGCCTGCGGCACGTGACGTCTCCCGCCGTCCGGCAGTGGGAACCGCCGACGCTGCCCGGGCGTCGCGTCGGCCGGCTGTACGCCCGCGCCGGCGGCGACGGCGAGCGGGCGGTCGTGTTGCTCCACGGCCTCGTCTCGACCGGTGACGTGTTCGGCGCCCCCTACGACGAACTCGCCGCGACCCACCGGCTCGTCGTCCCCGACCTGCTGGGATTCGGGCGGTCACTCGACGAATCCGCAACTGCGTTCCCGATCGTCGATCACCTCGATGCACTCGACCACCTGGCCACCGCAACCGGGATCTTCGACCGGCCGGTCACGATCGGCGCACACTCGATGGGCTCGTCGCTGGCGTTGCACTGGGCGGCCCGCCACCCGGGAGTCATCGACCGGGTCGTGTGCTGGGGCGCGCCGATCCAGCGATCGCCCGAGCGGGCCGAAGCGAATCTGGCGGGGAGCGCGATGGCGAGGGTCTTCGCCCTCGACACCCGATGGGCCGAGCGGGTGTGCGCGGTCAACTGCCGCCACCGAACCGCGGCCGGATGGTTCGCTGCTGCGTGGGCGCCGACACTGCCGACCGCGCTCACCCGCGCCGCCCCGCTGCACACCTGGCCCGCCTACCGCGACGCCATTCGTCAGCTCGTCATCGACGTCGAATGGGGCGACGCCCTCCGTGCCCTGTCCGATCGGGCGGTGCGCGTCGAGCTCGTGTGGGGACGCAACGACCACGTGGGCGATCATCGGTACGGCGAAGAACTCGCCGGTCGGCATCGCGACGTCGAGGTCGCGATCATCGACCGGGAGGGACACCACCTCCCGATCGCCCGGCCGGCGCTGTGCGCCGACCGGCTCGCCGACTGAGGCCGCCGTCCTCAGCTCGACGTGGAGTCCAACTCTCCGAGCAGCGTCGTGACATGGCTGCGGATCTCGTCGCGGACTCGTCGGACCCCGTCGGAGTCCAGGCCGGCCGGGTCGTCGAGCTCCCAGTCCTCGCGGCGTTGCCCGTCGACGATCGGGCACGTGTCGCCGCAGCCCATCGACACGACGACATCGACGGAACCAGACACCTCCTCGGTCCACCGAGTCGGGCGGGCGTCAGAGATGTCGATGCCGACCTCGGCCATCGCGCGCACCGCCCGCGGGTTGAGCTCGTCGGCCGGCGCAGAGCCACCGGAGTGGATCTCCACCGTCCCCTTCGAGAGGTGACGCAACCAGCCTGCGGCCATCTGCGAACGACCGGCGTTGTGGGTGCACAGGAACAGCACGGACGGTGCCGACGCGACCGGCTGTTCGTGCCCCGCCGCATCGTCGGTCGACTTCGTCATGGCCGCGATCGTATCGACGTCGTCGCCGTCGCCCCTGATCGACGATTTCCTCCGTGGAGGAGGGTTCGGTCGCGGGGTTGCCGCACTCGCCAGCGGGACGCAGCGCTGTAAATGCTGAAAGTTTCAGCGGTGTTTCAAGTCGCGACGTTCGCCACCATTCGTCGAATACGGAAAGCGGAAGCACCGTCATATTGAGGTGACGACCAGCCCTTGGGCCGGTTGTGTCACTCAGTGTGTCGATTTCGATGAGATTTCGCCGGGTCTGTGCGGCGAATCAGTCGGCAGAAAGGTGGCGGTTCGAGTTGAACGATGAATGATCATCGATCATAATAAATGAACGACGACGCACAGTAAGGCGTCGTTTGGGCCATAAGCATCGATGTTCTGTAGTCCGTATCGGCCTCGGAACTACCTGGGAGGGTCGAAATGACGATCGAAGAGGCGGTTACGGAGCGGTACGCCGAAGCGGCCCAGACCACCGAGCCGGGACTGTGCTGTCCGGTCGAGTACGACGCTCGCTTCCTCGACGTGATTCCCGCCGACGTCCTCGAGCGCGACTACGGCTGCGGCGATCCCGTGCGCCACGTCCGGCCCGGCGAGACTGTCGTCGATCTCGGCTGCGGCGTCGGCAAGGTGTGCTTCATCGCGGCCCAGGTCGTCGGAGCGTCGGGCCGCGTGATCGGCGTCGACTCGAACCCGGCGATGCTGCAGGTCGCCCGTGCGAACGCTCCGACGGTCGCCGGACGCATCGGGTACGACGTCACCGAGTTCGTTCGCGGCCGCATCGAAGATCTCGCGCTCGATCTCGATGCCGCCGACGCACTGGTCGCGCAGCACTCGCTCACCGGCGCAGACGACTTCCGTGTGCTGGCCGGAGAACTCGACGAGTTGCGTCGGCGTCGGCCGCTCGTCGATGACGACGTAGCGGACATCGTCGTGTCGAACTGCGTGCTGAACCTCGTCGAACCGCTGATGAAGCCCGCGATGTTCGCGGACATCCACCGCGTCCTGAAGCCCGGCGGACGTGCGGTGATTTCCGACATCGTGGCGTCGTCGACGGTGCCGCAACATCTCCGCGACGACCCCGACCTGTGGTCCGGGTGTTACTCCGGTGCGCTCTGCGAGGCGGAGTTCCTCGACTCGTTCCGCGCAGCCGGCTTCGAGGGGACCACCATCCTCGACCGCAAAGCGCAGTGGACCGAGATCGAAGAGATCGGATTTCGCAGCGTCACCGTGGAGGCGTGGAAGCCGCACGTCCCGTCCACGTTGACATCGGTGCTCTACGGCGGGCCGTTCGCGTCCGTCGAGGACGACAGCGGGGTCGTACTGCATCGCGGTGCCACGACGACGATCCCGACCGGCGTCGCCACGCGGTTGGTCGGCGCCGGCTGCGGCGTCCAGCCCTCCTCCGATGCACCGCCGTCGGCTGCTCTCGACGCGGCCCCGACCCCGACCGCGCGATCTGCCGCGTCGTCCTGCTGCTGAAGGAGTCGCTGATGAGCCACGTGATTCCGCTGACCGGCTTCCTCGGAGCCGGCAAGACCACCACCGTCAGGGCCCTCGCCCACTATGGCGAGTCGAAGCGGCACCGGGTCGCCGTCGTCACCAATGACCAGGACGGTGATCTGATCGACACACTCGTCGTCGCCCGATCCGGCCGTGCGGTCGCCGAGGTGACCGGTGGTTGCTTCTGCTGCCGTTACGACGACCTGCGCGCAGCGCTCGACCATGTCGCCGCGCAGAGCGCACCGCGGTACATCCTCGCCGAATCGGTCGGCAGCTGTACCGACCTCACGGCGACGGTCGTGCGCCCCCTGGAACGCGACGGCGGCCTCGGCGTCGGACCGCTGATCGCCGTCGTCGACCCGATCCGGCTGCTGTCGATCGAGGCGATGTCGCCGTCCACCCGATACCTCTTCGAACGACAGTTGCTCGACGCCGACCTCCTGGCGGTCAACAAGTGCGACTTGCTCAGCCCTGCGAGCATCGCGACGGTCGCAGAACGGCTCGCCGACGTGCCGGCCCGCACGATCTTCTATTCCGCCAGGACGGGTGCCGGACTCGCAGAGCTCTGGAACCTCGCGACCGAGTCCCGAGTCGCGCGCACGACCGATCTCGAGATCGACTACGACGAGTACGCGGCGGCGGAGGCCGAGTTGGCGTGGCTGAATCGGCGATTCACGCTGCATTCCGCGAAGGTGATCTCCGCTCGCGACTGGAATGACGCATTTCTCCGATCGGTCGCCGAACACTGCACGGCGTCCGACTTCGAGATCGGCCATGTCAAAGTCGTCGTCCGCCGTGGCGAACTGCTCGCGAAGGCAAGCCTCACGCACCGCGACGGCGCTCCGCAGCACGACCGCACCGATCTGCGCCACGCCACCGCCGCGGTCGGCATCGTCAACGCCCGCGTGGCGTGTGAGCCGGACGAAGTGGAGGCGCTCGTCGAACGGTCGATGGAGGCGGCCAACCGAGCGCTCGACACCCAGACCCAATTGCTACCCGGCGGCGGTGCATTCGCTCCTGCGGCACCCCAGCCGACCCATCGAGTGCTCGTCGCCGGGTAGTACCCACACCGCACACCGAACGGAGGAACCATGTCAACCACCCTCGCCGTCGTCCCGCAGACGTTCGACGTCATCCTCGAGGCGCTCACCGAACAGGGAACCCTGAGGGCGTACGAGGCCGATCAGGTGCGCGAGCTGCTCGATCCCGACTTCGACTTCTCGGAGATCGCGACGAGTGCCGCGTCCGTCCACGTCCACGTCAAGGTGGACGACATCACCGACGTCCCGGACGAACTGCTCCGCAACCTCGGGCCCGAGGGCGAACGACGCACTCCCGGCTACGTCAGGTACTCGTTCACCGGCGGCCTCAACATGATCTTCTCGTCGTACACGCTCGCCCAGGACGATCTGATCCCTGGCGCGGTGCAGCGTCAGAAGCCGTTCGTCGACCACATCGGCCTCGATCTCCGTGACGAGGGGCCGTCGACGCGCGCCCATTTCGAGGCGATCCCGGATGTCGCCGTCCGGTCCGGCTGGCGCCACAAGAACCAGGCCGGGCCCGTGTACTGCTGCTACGCGGAGGTCGGCGAGAAGAACTGGGCCTATCCGCCCGAAGGCGCGCTCGGTGCACGGCGACCGGTCGAGTTCGCGTTCGGGAACCTCAAGGTCTACGACTCCCACGTCGGCTGTGATCTGCGGCCGATCGACCCCGCCCACCCCCTCGCCGACCAGGCCGAGGACGCCGCCTGCGGTCCCGCCCACTACGCCGAGGAATCCTGATGAGCATCGACGCCGGCACCAACGCCATCACGACACCCGAGGACCTTGCGCCTCGCGCCGGTCGCACCATCGACCTCTACGAGCCGTGCCTGTGCGACACGTCGCGAGCGGGCGCGCTCGCCGGCTTCCTGGAAACCCGCTACCCGGACGCCACCGTGCGGATCCACGACCTCGGACAGGTGACCGGCAGCGTCCCGATGCCGCCGAGCCTGCTCCGCCGGATCGCGGAGACCGCCGATGCGTGTCTGCCGGCGATGGTGCTCGACGGCGACGTCGTCGCCGAAGGCGCACTCCCGACATTCATCCAAGCGGTGCAGGTCGTCGAGGAAGGGCTGACGCTCGACGCCAATGCCTGCGCCTGCTCACCGGACTGCTGCGGCTGATGGATCCCACCACCGCCGCGAACCGGTTCGTGCTCGACCAGGCCACCGCGGTGGGGTTGGTGCGCCCCGAGCACCACGAGCACGTCACCGGCGTGCTCGCCGACCCGGCATTCGAGCGGGCAGTGCAACTGGCGACGTCGGTCCACCTCCACAGCAAGGTCGAACAGGTCGCCGAGCTGCCACTCGCCGACATCCGCGGGTGGGGGGTCGAAACGGAACGACGCACGCCGGGATACGTCAAGTTCGGTTTCGGCGCACAGGTCCACCTGATCTTCTCCGAACTCGACGACTTCGAGGAGGCCCACCTCGCCACCTTCGAGCGACCGTCGTGGCCGTACCTCGACCACATCGGCATCGACCTGCGCGACCGGACCGAGGCAACAGCGGCGGCCTGGCACGACCTCCCGGACCGCCTGCGCGCCGGCGGCCGTGCGGTGGTGCGGCAGCACGGCCCGGTGCTCGGCTGCTACGCCAAGGTCGACGACAAGATCTGGGCATTCAGCGGGGATCCCGCTGCCCAGGAGTCCGAGCCACCCGTGGAGATCGCGCTCGGACCGCTCGCACTGTTCGACGTCACGGTCGGCTGCACACTCCGCCCGAAACACCCGGCTGCGGCGAGCCGGCAACCGGCGTAACCCGTCATTCCCCGAAGGAAGGAAGTCCCCAGGTGTCCGTTCAACTCTATGTTTCCAACGACGACGATCTTCGCCTCGCGAACGCCCTGATCGCCGATGCCGACGTCGAGCGTGCCGACCGCGACGTCACCGCGATCGATCTGTACGGTTCGTCGCTCGACGGCGTCCCGGCACTCGTGCTCGCGGTGCTCCGCGTCAAGAAGGGGCAGGGCGCACTGCCGTTGACGATCGTCGACGAGATCCCGGTGCTGGCCGGTGAGTTCCCGACCATCGACGATCTCCAGCAGTTCGTCGCAGACGGCGCCCCGGAGGGCGCGGCGATCGTCGGCCGGGCGGACAGCGCCGTCGAATTCGCCACCGAGACGCGGATGCACGTCAGCATGTTCGTCGACGACATCGACGCGACGGTGCGTTTCTACGAGGTGTTCTTCGGGGTCGCACCGAAACGTCATCAGCCGGACTACGCCAAGTTCGAGCTGGCCGAACCGCCACTGGTACTCACGTTCAACCCCGACCGCAAGCCGACGCCGGGCGGCGCCGTCAACCACTTCGGCGTGCAGGTGAAGTCGAGCGACACCGTGCTCGCCATCCAGCGGCGGTTCGCCGATGCGGGGTTCCTCACCGACGCCGAACTGGAAACGCCGTGCTGCTACTCCGTGCAGACGAAGGTGTGGGTCGGTGACCCCGACGGCAACCGGTGGGAGGTGTACGTCGTCACCGATGCCGACGCCGACGAGGGGTGTGGTCCCGACTGTGCCTGCTACGCGGAGATCTCACCCAACCGCGTCTCCGACGAGTACTCGTCGAAGATGCAGGTCTCGATCTGATCGGCGACGAGATGGCAACGCCAGACACCCGGACCGTGAAGTCGGCCATCGTCGACCGCTACGGCGCGCGGGCAGCAGCCCAGCAGGCCGACCCCGGTTCGTGCTGTGGCGACTCCGAAACGAGCTGCTGCGCGCCGACGCCGACCGGGCCGCAGGTCTTCTCGACCGGCCTGTATGCGGCCGAGCATCTCGCCGGCGTCCCCTTGACCGCTGAGCTGGCGAGCCTCGGCTGCGCCAACCCACACGCCCTCGCGGACCTCGCCCCCGGGCAGACGGTGCTCGACCTCGGGTCCGGTGCCGGACTCGACGTGATCATCGCGGCCAAGCGGGTCGGTCCGTCCGGACGCGCCCTCGGCGTCGATCTGACACCGGAGATGGTGGCGCTGGCGGAACAGAACGCACGCGACGCAGGAATCTCCAACGTCGAGTTCCGGGTCGGCGACATCGAGGACCTGCCGTACGCCGACCGCTCGGTCGACGTCGTCATGTCGAACTGCGTCCTCAACCTCGCGAGCACGAAGCGCGATGTCTTCGACGAGATCGCCCGGGTCCTCAGACCCGGTGGGCGCATCGCGGTCGCCGACGTCGTCATCGACGGCGAACTGCCCGCCACGGAGTTGGCGGCGACGTTGCGTGCCGACCTGTTCGCGTGGGGCAGTTGCATCGCGGGGGCGCTGACCGTCTCGGAGTTCTCGACGTTTCTCACCGATCACGGCTTCGAACACGTCGACGTCGACATCGTGCGTCGCCACACTGCGGACGAACTGCTCCCGCCGCCGAGACCGGCATGGATGGACGCAGCCGACCCGGGTGAGCTCAGGGAGCTGATGTCGCACTACGCCAGCGCGTTCGTGCGCGCCGCCCGCGCGGAGCGGTGATGCCCCGCCGCCGGGTCCGCGCCACGCGCCCGCTCCTGCTCGCCGCCGCGCTCGCCGTCGGCGGTTGCTCCGGTGCCGGCGACGCGCTCGAGATCAGCGGCTCGACCACCGTCAACCCGATCGTCGTCGAAGTCGCCGAGGCCTACCGGCGGCAGGGAAACGACGTGTTGATCGACACCCAGGGCGGCTCCTCGGGTGGCCTCGCGCAACTGCGCGATGGGCAGATCGACATCGCGATGAGCTCGAAGCCACTCGACGGGGCGGACCCCGACACGTTCCGCGGAACCGTCGTCGCGTACGACGCCGTCGGCGTCGCGGTGCATCCCGCCGTCGTCGCCGGCGGCGTCGACGGGGTGAACCGGGTCCAGCTCGCGGCGATCTTCGAGGGGACGATCACCAACTGGGCGGAACTCGGCGGACCCGACGTCGCCATCTTCGTCTACGACAAGGAGCCCGGCCGCGGAACCCGCGAGGTCTTCGACGAGTTCCTGTACGGCGCCGGCGAGCCACGTCGGCGGGCGACCCACCGGAACTACGCGGTCGCCGGGGCCAACGAGGAGTCGCGGCTGAAGATCTCGACGACGACCGGGGCGATCGGACCGCTGTCGATCGCCTTCATCGACGACTCGCTCGCCACCCTCGATGTCGAGGGTGTCGCGCCGACGGTCGGCACGATCCGCGACGGGAGCTACGGCATCGTCCGCCCGCTGCTGCTCGTCACCGACGGCGAACCCAGCGCACCTGCGCAGGAGTTCATCGACCTGACCATGTCCGCGACCGGCACCGAGGTCATCACGGCCCTCGGGTACCTGCCACCGGGATGATGTCGTCCACCGGCAGGCTCGACCGTGTGCTCCCTGGGCTGTGCGGCTTCGGGCTCGCCGTCGCGGTGGCGATGGTGGCCGCCATCGTCTTCTTCCTGGTGGACGGGATGCGGTCGGGAGACGTCGACTGGTGGGGGTTGGTGGCGGGATCCGACTGGTCGCCCCGCGCCCTCGACTTCGGTGCGGCGCCGATGATCTGGGGCACGCTGATCGTCTCGACGATCGCGCTCGCGATCGCGGCGCCGGTCGGCTGGGGCATCGCACTCGCCACCAAGACGCTGCTGTCGGATCGGCTCGCCGGCCTCGCGACCGCCTGGATCCAGTTCCTCGCCGTGGTGCCGAGCGTCGTGTGGGGGCTGATCGCCGTCGTCTACGTCCGCCCACTCATGCGCGCCGCGACCGGGTCTGCCAGCGGCGACAGCATCCTCGCCGCCGGCCTGGTCCTGGCGGCGATGGTGCTGCCGATCGTCACCGCCGTCTCGCTCGACGCGCTGCACGCCGTACCGCGGAGTCTGCAGGACGCGGCGAGATGCTGCGGGGTGTCCGACATGAGCGTCGCCCGGTCGGTGCTGGTGCCGAGTGCGTCGCGCGGACTGGTCGCCGGTCTCCTGCTGGGTTTGAGCCGCGCGCTCGGCGAAACGGTCGCGGTGTATCTGGTGATCGGCCGTGTCGACGGGCGGCTGCCCGATGGCGTTCGCTCGGCGGTCAGCAGTGTGGCCCATCCCGGCCAGACCCTGACGACCAAGTTGAACAGCCCGGAGAGCGTGCTCGCCGGAACGAGCGGCAGCTACTGGGCGACGATGTGTGCGCTGGCATTCATGCTGATGGCGATGACGTTGGTCGTCGGCCTCGTCGGTGCCCGCCTCGCGTCCATGACCCGGGCGACGCGGTGCTGTGGACCGAATCGTGGGACGGGCCGCCGGAGCATCGCGGTGAAGGACGGCGCCACGCGCGCAGCGCTCGTCGCGGCCCTCCTGGTCGGCGTGGCACTCAGCGCCACCGTCTTCCTCATCGTCGCGGCGCGCGGGATCGAGGTGGCGTCGCCCGGGCTGTTGGTGCGGCGGTCGTCGGGGGTCACCGGAGGAGGCCTGCGCGACCAAGGGCTCGGCAGCGGCCTGCTGATCCTGACGGCTGCACTGTTGGCGTGTCCGGTCGGGTGCCTGGCCGGATTGTTCGCGTTCCGCGGGGTGGACCGGCGACCGCGGCGGACCCCGCGGATCGTCGCCCTCGTGCTCGCCGGCGTTCCGTCGATCGTGCTCGGGCTGGCCGGGTACGGCCTGCTGATCTCGCGTTTCGGTCTGGGCAAGAGCTGGCTCGCCGGCGGTGTCGTGCTGGCGATCGTCGCGGTGCCCTATGTCGTCGTCGCGGTCAGCACGCGCGTGGATGCGGCGCCCCCGTCGCAAGTGTTTGCGGCTTCGACACTGGGGCTCGGCACGAGCCAGACACTGCGCTCGGTCGTCTACCCGTTTGCCAAGCCCGCGCTGATCTCGGGCTCGCTGCTGGGTCTGGCGCGAGCGATCGGCGAGACGGCCCCGCTGCTGTTCACCGCCACGGTGTTCGCCGGGGCGAGCTTCCCCCCGTCGTCGATCGCCGACGCGCCCGTGGTGTCCCTGCCGACGCACTTGTTCACGATCGTCCAGGATTCCACCAGCCCCGAGGCGCGGCAGGTCGCCTGGGCCACGGCACTGACGCTGCTGCTCGCCGCCCAACTGATGGTCGTGGTCGCGCAGGTCTACGAACGTCGAGCCCGCCGGGAGGTCGCAACGTGACGCAGTTGATCCGGGCAACCGACGTCTGCGTGACGTCGAACCGCTCGACGATCGTCGGGCCGATCTCGTTCGCGCTCGCGCCGGGCGAGGCGCTCGGTATCAGCGGCCCGTCGGGCGCCGGCAAGTCGACGCTGCTCCGTGCGTTGGTCGGCCTGCTCCCGGCCGGGCTCAGCGTCACGGGCAGCATCGAGGTGCTCGGTCAGAACCTCGTCGGGTCGGATCTCGGCACGGTGCGGCGCAAGGTGGTGCTCGTCACACAGGAACCGGTCTGCTTCCCCGGCTCCATCCTGTCGAACGTCACGTTCGGCGTCAGACATGCTCGACGGCTGCGACGCGACGAAGAGGTGTGCGTGGCCCGGTCGGCGCTCGCGGAGTGCGGGTTGTGGAGCGAGGTCTCGGCGTGCCTCGGCGACCCGGCGAGCACCCTCAGCCAGGGTCAGCGCCAGCGGTTGTGCTTCGCCAGGGCGCTCGCACTCGACCCGCTGTGCCTGCTCCTCGATGAGCCGACGAGCGCGCTCGACGCCCGCAGCTGTGCGACGGTCGAGGAGTGCATCGAGCGGATCTCGGACAACCGGGCGGTCGTGCTGGTCTCACACCAGCCGCGCCAACTCGACCGCATCTGTTCCGGCATCGTCGAGATCTGCCCGGCAACCGAACTCCACGACGGACCCGATCGAGCGGCCGTCGGGGCGGCGGGCACCGGCGGGCGCGGTTGATCTCCGGGCGGGATGGGTGGCGTTCAGTTGCGCAGCGGATCCGGATGCAGCGACGTGACGAGGGGGGCCGAACACGATGTGCACGCGACCTCGGACGCGCCGTCATCGCCGAGGATCGAAGCGATCACCGCCGGGAGGCCCATCACGCACTCGGAGTTGATCGACACCAGCGTCGATGTGCCCGATGGCGTCAGTGCGACGAAACCGGCGTCGGCGAGGACCTTGAGATGGTACGACACGGTGGCCTGGGCGAGTCCGCTGCTGCGAACCAGCTCGCCGACCGACATCGGCCCGCCGCTGGAGGACAGGGTGCTGAGAATGCTCAGCCGGCTGACATCGCCGAGGCACGCCAGCCACGATGCGTACGTGCCGAGCCGATCCGCGCCGTTCGACTTGCTGCGAGGACCCGCGCCGTGTGTGGGGGCAGCCATCACGAGACCCTGTCGGGGTGGCGGTTCGCGGCGTGCCGCCGGCCGGTGTGCTGTCGAAGTGACCGCATACCGGCACGATAGCCCACCGCCGACCGGGCGAATCGCGGCCGACCTGAGAGCGGCCGACGCCCGGTCGGCGATGGTCGACGAGAGGTCAGCCTCGGCGCAGGCCGATCGAGATCGTCCCGGCCGCGTCACCGGTCGAGCAGGCGCAAGCGAGGGAACCGATGGCGACGCCGACCTCGTCGAAGGAGTTGACGACACGATCGAGGCAGCCCGCCTGGTTGGCGACCGTGACGTCGATGATGCGGACCGGGAAGTCCTTGCCGCGCAGACCGATGTCGACCTTGCGAGACGACGCGACCGCGAACGTTGCGACGCCCGCCCCGTCCGTGCATGCACATGCGGCCGAGTTGATGCGCTGGCCGCCGATCGCGTCCAGCGACTCGGCGAGGCAGCCTGCCTTGGCCGGGCTGACCTCGACGGCGAATTCCTGGACTTGTGCTTTGTCGGGCGATGTCTTCGCCATATCAATGCCTTTCGGACGGGGTTCGCTGCGATGTCGACATGGGTCGGATGGCAGCTGGCTGAACCGGTGTAATCATCGATCATATTCGATGAAAGCCTGCGTAGTCAACCCGCAACGTGGTATTTCCGGCGTCGGGTCAGCGGTGTTGAAGCAGGCAGCAGCACTGCCATTTGGTCGCCGTGTCTCATGTTCGGTCCGGAGGAATCCGATGAATGAATCATGTCCCGATCCCACGCCTCGCCACCACGCGCCCGGCGCGAGCGTGTGCCGCAAGCTGAATCGGAGTTCCGCAATCCCCTCCCGCGGCTGACGGCGCGTGTCTTCAGCGACCTCGCCATCTGGATGACCGGTCTCGGGCTGGTGATGGGCCTCGTCTTTCCGTTCTTCGTGATGGCCTTCGGCGTCCCGTCGATGTACGTGGTGTCGTTCCGCTTCTTCGTCGCCACGATCGGGGCGGGTCTGGTCGTCGGTGCGACCAACCATCTGCTGTCGCGGACCGTGGTGGGATCTCGGCTGCGGTACATGAGTTCGAAGATGGCGACCGTCGAGCAGACCTTGCGCGACGCGATGGTCTCGACCGATGCCGATCAGTGCACGCCTGAGAAGTGCTCGATCGTCGTCGACTCCGACGACGAGCTGGGTGATGCGGCGGCATCGTTCAACCATCTCGTCGAGGCGCTCGCCGAATCGCACCGGGCGACCAACCTCGCCAACAGCTTGGCGACGACGCTGTCATCGCACATCGAACTCACGCCACTGGTCGAAGCCGCGCTCCGAGTGCTGCACGACTCGGGTGGCTACGACGCGTCAGCGCTGTGCATCGTGCGTGACGGCGAACTCGTGACAGTCACCTCGAAGGGAATCGCAGACCCTGCACAGCTCGCCGGGAGCGAGCTCGTCCAGCGGGCCTACCGGACGCTCGACACGATCTCGGTCGACCTGCCGACGGACATCGAACTCGACGGCGGGATCGTCGCGTTCCGGCCCCGGTCGGTCGTCGCGTATCCGCTGCACGTCCGCTTCGTGCCGATCGGCGTCGTCGTGCTCGCATCGACACAGCCGGTCGACGATCGCCAGATGCACAACGTCCAGCCGCTGTTGCCGAACTTCGCCGTCGCACTGAACAATGCACTGAGCCACGAGCGACTTCAGCGGGTCGCCGCGATCGACCCGCTGACCGGTCTGTACAACCGACGGTTCGGGATGGAGCGGTTGAGCCAGGAGTTCAGCCGGTCGGTTCGCTCGAAGGAGCCGCTCGGGTTGCTGTTGTTCGACATCGACCACTTCAAGTCGGTCAACGACACGTACGGCCACCATGCCGGCGACGCGGTCCTCACTGCGATCGCCGACGGCGTGAAGCGGGTGCTCAGGGAGGGCGACACCCTGATGCGCTACGGCGGCGAGGAATTTCTCGCCGTCCTGCCCGGCGCGGGAGAGGCGGACGTGCGCGGACTCGGAGAGCGCATCAGACGAGTCGTCGAGTCGAGCGTGACGATCGAGTCGAACGTCGAGATCCACGTCACGGTCAGCCTCGGCGCGGTCTCGTTCCCCAGTGCCGACGTCACCGATCTCGACGACCTGATCCGCAAGGCCGACAGTGCGATGTACTGCGCCAAGCAAGCCGGACGCAACCGGCTGACGTTCGTCGACGTCTGAGTCAGTCGCGGCGGTTCACGAGCGCGCGCGTGCGCTCGACCAGCGCGTCGAACAGACCGAGCAGCTCGGGTGTCCGGTCGGCGACGGCGGAGCGTTGACGCGCGACCGTGACGTCGTCGCCGCGCGCGACCGGGCCGGTGATCGCGTCGGGCCCGCCCACGGCAGCCCAGTTGTCGAGCGCCGCCCGGGCGAGCGGCACGAGCGACGAACGGTCCGCGCCGGTCGTCGCCAGCAACCTCTCGGCGGCATCCTCGAGCGTGACGAGGAAGTTGGCGGCGATCGACGCCGCCGCGTGGTAGGCGCCCCGGTCGGCGTCGGCGAGCTCGAACGGTCGCATCCCCAGCCGTTCCGCCAGCTCGCGAGCGACGTCGAGCGCGGCCGGTGTGCTGCCGGCGATCGCCGCTCCGGCACCGGCGAACGAGGTGGCCCCGTGCGTGACCGTCATCAAGGGGTGGAGCGCGAACGCGGCACGCGGCGCGAGGACGTCGAGGCCGAACGCGCCCGCACAGTGGCCGACGAGCGGGCCCGGCACGATCGCCGCCGCCGCGGACCCGATCGCCGTGTCCGGCACCGCCAGCAGGACGGCGTCGTAGCCGGCTCCGTCGAAACCGCGCCCGAACGGACCGTCGGCGTCGCCCAGCGCCGACGCGAGCGCACTGCCCATGCGGCCACCGCCGACGATCGCGAGCCGACCGGACCAACTGCGCCGGTCGGGTCCAGGTGAGGACATCGCGCCAGGCTATGCATGCGGCCCGGGACGCCGGCGATGCGGCGGTACGGTGGGCGGGTGCGGATCCGGCTCTTCGACCCTGCCGCCAACCCCCGCTTCGACGACCTGCCGTGGTCGATCCCCCTGGCGCGTTGGGATCACCCGCGGCTCGTCGACCTCCCTGCCGGCCTGCATCGCAACGTCGTGCGCTTCGTCGAGTACGACGGCCAGTTCTACGCGCTGAAGGAACTGCCGCTGCGGCTTGCCAGACGCGAGTTCAGGCTGCTCCGCACGATGAACGAAGGCGGGCTGCCCGTGGTCGCAGCAGTCGCGCTGGTGGACCGGCGCGGTGACGACAGCGCCGTGCTGATCACCCGTTTCCTCCACGACGCGGTCCCGTTCCGCCACGTGTTCCGGGAGCGAACCGACCTCGACGTCGTTGAGGTCCTGATCGAATCGATGGCCACACTCCTCGCCCGGCTGCACACCGCCGGCTTCTACTGGGGCGACTGTTCGCTGTCCAATGCCCTGTTCCGACGCGACGACGCCCACCTCACCGGCTACGCGCTCGACACCGAGACCGGTGAACTCCACGAGCAGATCAGTGACGGGCAGCGATCCGCAGACCTCGACGGCGCAATCGTCAACATCGCAGGTGGACTGGCGGACCTCGCTGCCGCGGGCGAGCTGCCCGACGGCCTCGACCCCTTCGAAGTCGCGCCGCGTGTGGGCGAGGCGTACACGGCGATCTGGAACGAACTCCACGGCGAGTCGACGTACGACGCGGCCGCACCGGCCGATCTGACGCGCCGGCTGGCCCGACTCCACGACCTCGGGTTCGGGGTGCGCGAAGCGGTCATCACCCAATCGGACGAACCGGGTCTGTTCGTCTTCCGGCCGGCCGAGATCACCGACGGGCACCACCGCAGCGAGCTGCACCGCCTCACCGGCATCCTCGCCCGCGAGAACCAGGCGCGCCGCCTCCTCGAACACATCGAGCGCCATCGTGCTGCGACCGAGGATCGGCTCGGCCGAATCGTCCCGCTCGAGCTGGCCGCTCATCAGTGGCTCAGCGAGGTGTTCGATCCGGTGATCGCCAGTGTCCCGCCCGGCGCGGTCAGCATCCTGGAGCGCCCGCAGCTGTTGCTCGACGTCCTCGAGGTCCACGGGGAAGCGGCCGCACCCACCGACGACCTGCTCCGGACGGCGGACCGTGTGATCGCGGACGTGATCGCCCGGCGCCGCACCGTCGAGGCCCGGTGATCGGCTGTCAGCTCTCGACGGGCAGTCCGAGTTCCCTGCAGATGTCGGCGAAGACGTCGTCCTTCGACTGCGTCGCGTCGACGGTGACCACGAACTCCTTGCGCTCGAAGATCGCGATCACCGGCGCCGTCTTGGCGTGATAGTCACGCAGACGGTTCGCCAGCGCTTCGGCATTGTCGTCCTCCCGGGCGACCAGGTGGCCCCCGCACACGTCGCACCGGTCGTCGACCTCGGGCCGATGGGCGATCAGGTTGTAGTCCAAGCCGCACTGCGAACAGACGCGCCGTGACAGCACCCGCCGCTCGACCTCGGCGTCGGGCAGATCGAGGTTGATCACGCCGTCGATGTCGTACGTCTCGAGGAAGAATTCGGCCTGGACGTCGTTGCGCGGAAAACCGTCGACGATGAAGCCGTAGTTCCAGTCGTGTGCCGACAGACGATCCTGGACCACCGACTCGACGAGGTCGTCACCGACGAGCTCACCCGCGTCGACCGTGCGACGGACCTGCGCACCGATCTTGGTGTGGTGCTGCACGTGCCAGCGGAAGATGTCGCCGACGCTGATGTGCACGAGGTCGAATTCGTCCGCGAGCCGCGTCGCCTGCGTGCCCTTCCCGCTGCCCTGCACCCCCATGATCACGTACTTGCGCATCGCTCCATGGTGCCATGACCGTCGACGGCGAGTCTCACGGCCGCCCCTGCCGTCGGAGCGACGACGGCGAACGGTGTCATGATTGGCCCGTGAGGAGTGTCAGCAATCCGGCCGGCGTGGGCGACCGCCGATCGTGAGCGTCGACACTGCCGCAGTCGTCCCCGTACCGGCGACCAACCGCCGCAAGCTGGAGTACCGGCCGGCACTGGACGGCCTCCGGGGCCTCGCCGTCGCGGGCGTCGTCGCGTTCCACCTCGGCCATCTCCAGGGCGGGTTCCTCGGTGTCGACCTGTTCTTCACGTTGTCGGGGTACCTGATCACGCGGCTGCTCCTGATCGAGCACGACTCGACGGGGCGGATCGCCCTCGGTACGTTCTGGGTCCGCCGGTCGTGGCGTCTGCTGCCCGCGCTGTACGCGCTCCTCGCCGCGCTCGCGGTGTACGCCGCGGTGTTCGCCCGCCCCGACGAACTCGACGGGATCCGGGGGCCCGGCATCGCGTCGCTGCTGTTCGTCGCCAACTGGTGGTTCATCGTGTCGGACAACGGCTACTGGGACCTCTTCGCCGCGCCGTCACCACTGGAACACGTGTGGAGCCTGGCGATCGAGCAACAGTTCTATGTCGTCTGGCCGCTGATCGTCGCGCCATTCGTCGGCGCCCGGCACAACGTCGGACGGTTGCTCAACGTGACGATCGTGCTCGCCATCGCGTCGACCGTGCTGCTCGCGGTCCAAGCCGACGACAACGTGTCGCGGGCCTACTTCGGGTCCGGAGCGCGCGCCGGTTCGATCCTCGTCGGCGCGGCCCTCGCAATCGTCGTCCACCGCAACGACCGCTGGATCGAGACGGTCACGCGCTCGCGGACGGGCACGGTGCTGGGCGGCGCGGCCGTGGCGCTGCTCGCCTGGTCGTGGGTGTCGATCAACGGTGCAGTCGACATCGGCTGGTATCGGGGTGGCTTCTTCGCTCATGCGCTCGCCGTCGCCGTGATCATCGCCCTCCTGACGTACCGGTCCGACGGCCCGGTCAGCCGGCTGCTGTCGCTCGCCCCGCTCCGCGGACTCGGCATCATCTCGTACGGGCTCTACCTCTGGCACTGGCCGGTCATCGTCTATCTCGACTCGGAGCGCACCGGTCTCACCGGCGCCACGCTGCTGATCACGCGGCTGGTCGTTGCGATGGCGGCGACGCTGGCGTCCTACTTCCTCATCGAGCATCCGGCCCGGATCACCTTGGCGAAGCGTTTCTCTGCGTTCGTCGTGTTCCCGGCGATCGGTGTGCTCCTCGCGCTCGCGCTGTTCGTCGCGACGGTCGTGCCCGCCAGCGAACCCGTGATCGGCGCGGCGCCGTCCGCTCGCCCGGCGCCTGCTGCGCCGGCGCCGACGACATCGCCCTCAACGGTGCCCTCGACGACCTCGACGACACCGGCGACGGCCGTGGAGGCTGCCACGCCGGTGGCGGACGTCGGGGCGACGACCACGATCACGCCGGCGACCACCGTCGCGCCGACCACCGTGGCGCCGACCTCGACCGTGGCCGAGCCGGCGCCACCGAACGCGCTCCTCAGCACGACGCCGGCGACGCCTCCGGTCGTCCGGACACCGACGGCAGCCGAGCCGCTCCGGGTACTGCTGGTCGGCGACTCGTACATGTTCGACGCCGGCCCCGGCATCGTCGCGGCGATGGAGGCGACGGGCGTCGTGACCGCGGTCGAGGCTGCGAGCTTCGGCTTCGCCCTCTCGGCCGACGGGTGGGAGCAGCGACTGACCGACCTGGTCGCCACCCACCAGCCCGAGCTGGTGGTCGCGATGTGGGCCGCGTTCGACGCCGAGTGGCTGAAGAGCAACGACCCGGTCGAGTACTCGGCGCTGCTCGACCAGGCGGTCGAGGTCCTCACCCGCGACGGTGCAGTGCTGGCGTTCGTCGGGTTCGCACCGTCGCTGTCTGCCGGCGTCGACCGGACGCCGGTCGACCGGACGATCAACGAACTGTTCGCGGCGACGCCGGCCCGCCACCCGGGCTCGGCGCTGTACATCGACCCGGAACCGATCGTCGCCCCCGATGGCGAACCCGAACGGTGGATCGACACCCCGGACGGGCGCCTGCTCGTCCGCAAAGTCGACGTCAGCCACTTCTGCGGCGACGGCTCCGCCCGGTTCGGCCTGGCCCTCGGCGAGCTGGTCGAGCGCATCGCCGGCGTCGCACCCGCCGATCCTGCGATCTGGTGGGCGGGGGACTGGCGCGCCGCCGACCGTTACGACGAGCCGGCCGGTGCCTGCGTCTGATCGACCGGCGCGCGTCGGGCCGCGACCCAGCCTGCGACCGCAACGACGCCGATCGCGGCGAGCACGACCAGACCCGGCTCTGCGATCATCCGGAAGCGTTGGTTGCCGTAACTGAACACCGATGTCACGGCGGCGATCGCCACCGGAACCAGTAGCGGCCACACCTCGCAACCCGCACGGCGCCGCGCGACGATGCCGCCGATCGCGAACGCGGCGATCGCGAGCCACGCATACCAGGCCGCCCACAACCAGTCGTAGTCCCGGCCCTCCAGTCCCTCGAAGAAGAGGTTGGACCGGATGTCCCACAACCCGAACGTGCGGGCGACGCGGACCGCCATGACTTCGGGAACCTGTCCGGCGTGATCGAAGGCATAGTCCAAGCCGATCGAACGCAGTTCTGCGGCGGCCTCGGTCTCGTCGAGTCCTGCCGGCAACACCGACGTCACGCAGTCCAGACGCCACCCGCCGATCTGCACCCCGTCGTAGACGCGATCGCAGTTCGCACCTGCAATGAGCGTGCCGCTGTTGTTGGTCAGCGGGAGGAAGTGGCCGAGCGTCACCGCGTTGCGGATCGTCCACGCGCCGACCAGCACGAGCGTCCCCGTTGCCGCGACCACCGCCGTACGCGCCCACGCCCGCGGGTCATCGCGTACCCTGCTCGCCGGTATTACGAGCAGCGGCAGCAGCAGGAACGCCTCGGATCGCGTCATGACCGCGATGCCGATCGCCAGGCTGGCGAGCGCCCACCACCGCCAGCGTTGCGGATCGTCGGCCCGCCGGGCCTGCAGCACCGCGAGCAGCGCCGTGGCGATCAGCAGCGCGTAGGGACCCTCGCTGAGCAGTGATCCGTCGAAGACCACGAGCTGCGGGTACAGCGCGGCGATCCACGCCGCGACGACACCGACGGTGCGCCCGGCGACCGCCTCACCGAGCAGGCCGATCACGACGACGGTGACGCCGCCGAGCAACGCCCCCGCAAGGCGCTGGTCGAGTGGACCGTCGAGTCCGACGACGTCGAGGACGGCGAGCAGCGCCGGGTACGCCGGGGGGAACTCGGCGGTCGGGACGACGTTGCCGTCCGCGAAGAACTCGGTCGCCCGGATGTAGCCCCGGCCGTCGGCCAATGCCTTGCCGAGCAGGTGGTAGGTGCGGGCGTCGCCGCCGAGCTCGATCCGGTCGCGGACCGCCGTCAGCACGTAGAAGATGCGCACCGCCACCCCGGTCAGCGCGGCCGCGAGCGTCGCGATCCGGAACCGGTGAGCCTGCATGGGGGCGTAGTCTTGCAGCGCCGCGGCGAGGGGCCCGCGACCGCCCCGCCCGATGCCCTCGACCCGATGCCACCCGAACGGTGCCGCAGATAGTGTGGAGTGCGAGGATCCCTGCCGACGGTGCAGGTCGAGGCGGTGACATGCGGCGACGAACGTTTGTGAAGACGATGGCCGGTGCATCGGCCGCGTCGCTGCTGCCCGGCCTGCTCCCACCGAGCTGGTGGCGGTCGTTCGTCTTCGCGGCGACGCCGGCCCGGCCGGGCGCGAGCCCGTACGGTCCGCTGCTCCCACCCGACGACAACGGGATCGAGCTGCCCGACGGCTTCACGTCACGGGTGATCGCCACGACCGGTCGGCCGGTCGCCGGGACATCGCACATCTGGCACTCGGCGCCGGACGGCGGCGGATGCGTCGACGATCCCCGTGGAGGCTGGGTGTACACCTCGAACGCAGAACTCGAGAACGACACCGGCGGCGTGTCGGCGATCCGGTTCGACGCGGACGGTTCGATCGTCGATGCCTATCCGATCCTCACGGGGACGAGCCGCAACTGCGCCGGGGGGATGACGCCGTGGCGCACCTGGCTGTCCTGTGAGGAACGCGGTCCGACCGGCAAGGTCTACGAGTGCGACCCGTTCCGCAGGAGTGAAGGCATCGTGCGGCCGCTGCTGGGGTCGTTCAACCACGAGGCCGCCGCCGTCGACCCCGCGACCGGCGACGTGTATCTCACCGAGGACCACCCCGAGGGCCGTCTCTACCGGTTCGTTCCCGATGCGCCCGGCGACCTGACGGCTGGCACGCTGCTGGCTGCGGCGGTCGACGGTGACGGGTCGGTCGGCTGGATGTCGACGTCCACCCGCATCCCTGATCGCCGGCGGGCAACCACGCCGTTCGCGGGCGGCGAGGGCGTCCACATCGGTGACGGGGTCGTCTACTTCGCCACCAAGATCGACAAGCGGATCTGGGAACTCGACCTCGCGACGTCGATGCTGTCCGTTGCGTACGACTGCCTCGCCCATCCCGAGGGGTCGTTGAACGCGGTCGACAACGTGACGATCCACGCGCCGACCGGGCGGGTCCTGGTGGCCGAGGACGGCGGCAACATGGAGGTCGGCCTGATGGCGGGGTCGGGCGCCGACCGCACCGTCTCGGCCCTGCTCCGCATCCAGGGCCAGCGCTCGTCCGAGGTCGCCGGCATCGCATTCTCGCCCGACGGCACGCGTCTGTACTTCTCGTCGCAGCGCGGCATCGATCAGGACACCGGGATCACGTACGAGATCACGGGGCCATTCGGCGCGGCAACCGACGGGAACCGGACAGTGGCGCTGTCGATCACCAGTGCAGCCCACGTGCGTGGCGGGTCACACGCCGCAGACAACTTCGCTGATCGCCAGCAGCTCCAGATCTGCTCGAATGCCGACGACCAGTACGTCCGGCGGGCATTCATTGCGGTGCCGATCACCACCGCGCGTGGCCCCTACACCGAGGCCGTGCTGCGCCTGACCGCCCGGGTGTGGAACGGTGTGCCGTCGCAGATCGACGTGCTGCCCGCGCCTGCCGACTGGGACCCGGCGACGCTGACGTGGGACACCCAGCCGACGCCGCTCGGCGGGCCGATTGCATCGTTCGGCATCACATCCGACACCGATGAGCGCTACGAGGTCGATGTCACCGGGCATCTCAACCGGCTGCACGCCGACGGCGCAACCGTCGCGGCGTTCACGCTGCGCCACGCGCAGCCGAACGGACCGGTTGCGTACGTCACCGCGCCGGCGGCCAACAGCAACCGACCCGAACTCGTGCTCACCTCTGATCCGGAACCGGCGCCACCCGCCGAGCGGCGCGGACCGCCCGGCCGCGTGCCCCGACGGCGCGTGCGCTAGTCACTGCATCCAGTCGCTCGACGAGCGACCGGACAACGCGCTCCGCATCCGGCTGAAGTCGGTTGCCCGGTTGTACACCTGTGCCACGTAGTGGCGGTCGGCGTACATCAGGAGCAGCGACGCGCTGAGGATGATGCCGGCCGACACGAACCCGAGCGTGACGCTGGACCCGTGCGCGATCAGGGCGCCGCCGATCAACGGGCCGAAGACACGCCCCAGTGCCATCACCGCCTGGGCGTCGCCCGCCCGTTCTTCCGGCCACGCCGATCGGGAGGCCAGCAGCGCGAACGCGGCCGGGATCCCCATGAAGAAGATGAATCCCCAGCCGACCAACCCGACCGCGTAGGCGATGTCGTTGCGCACGCTCGCGATCAGCACGGCGCACGTGGCGGTGCCGACGAACCACATCCCGGCCGGACCGCGACGACCGTGCCACTTCGCCGCGGGGATGCCGACGATCGCGTTGCCGCTGAACAGCAGCGACACGCTGACTGCGGAGATCCCGTTCAGCCCGGTCCCGATGGCGGCGGCGTACACGAAAACGGCAGAGCCGCCCATCGTGATCATCCCGAGCGCGAGCAGGATCACGCGGGCGGCCCGGGTGGGTGCGTGGCGCGTCCGGTGGGGCCGGAGGACATCGACGGTCGCGACCTTTCCCGCGAACAGCAGCGGTGTCGCCGTGACCGCGGCCATGAGGACGAACAGCCAGTCGACGCCGGCCCACTGGATGAACGCCGACACCCCGGGGGCCGTCACGGTGCCGACGAGGGGGCCGACCACCGCGACGTCGCCCGTCTTCCCACTGTCGCCGAACGCCGCCTGCCACGCGAACCACGCAGCGAGTCCGAGCGACACGCCGCTGACGAGCCGCGCCAGCGACAGCAGCAGCAGGCTCGGAGCGACCGCGGACGCCAGGTTCGCCGTCACACCGAGCAGCGCCCCGACGACGAAGACCGACCGGACGGGTTTGAGGAACTTGCCGCCGAACCACGATGCCGCGACGAACCCGGCCAGCTGCGTGGTCGAGATCCAGCTCACCGACGCGAGTGACAGGTCGCGTTCCGCAGCGACGGCCGGCAGCAGGAACGGCGTGGCGACGAACACGACCGTGCTCGATCCGATTGCGACGAGCAACGCCGGAGCGACCGACGGCCTGGCGGCCAGCAGCAGCCGGATGGGAACCTGCATCGATGCGGGATCAGTCGGAGTCGGCGGAGTTGGCCGGCCCGTCCGGTCGGCGAGCGGCCCCGGTCGACTCGGCATCGGCGGCCTCGGCGGCCGCAGCTTCCTCGGGGGAGATCACCGGTGGGACGTAGCCGTGCTCGGTGCGCAGGTCCTCGCGAGCCTGCTCGATGACCGCTCGTACACGGTCGCGGAGGTCGGAAAGATCGTCCACCGTCAGGCCAACGGTGGGGATCGGGTCGAGGACGCGGACCTCGGCGTGGGCCACACCCAACCGCCAGTCGTTCTTGCGCAGCGCATCGCGCGTTCCGTGGACTGCCATCGGCAGGATGGGATGGCCGCCCTCGATCGCGAGCTTGAACGCGCCGGCGCGGAATTTGCGCATCTCGCCGGTTCGCGACCGGGTGCCCTCGGGGAAGATCATCACCGACACCTTGTTGTCGAGACGCTCGCGGGCGTGGTCCAGCGCCGCCGCCCCTGACGTCGAGTCGCCGCGTTCGAGCGGGATGTCGCGGGCGAAACGCATCATCCAACCGAGGACCGGGATCTTCATGATCTCGATCTTCGACAGCCATTTGAACTCGGTCGGCAGGTGGGAGATCAGCAGGATGTCGACGAAACTCTCGTGGTTGGCGACGCCGACGTACGGCCGTCGCATGTCGTCGGGCAGCGTGCCGGACGTGGTGAACGTCCACTGTGGCGTCAGCTTCGAGTGGATGACGGTCAGCTTGCGGAACAGGTAGCCGGCGGCGTACGCGCCCTTGTCGAACGGCATCGTGACGAGGCGGACGAGGCCGACGGTCGGTGTGAAGACGAGCACCAGTACGCCGAGCACGAACCAGCTCCAGACGCTCAGGACACTCAGCACGAGCTTGGACTGCATTGGGCGAGTGTAGGGCTGCGCGGGAGCGCGGCGAGAGGCTGTGGGCGCGCGCCGCACACCCGCGTGGCGGCGATCGCGACGAGGACGTCCCCGAGTGGCCGTACCGGCACGTCGAGCAACTGTGTGCACCGTCGGCACGTCGTCGGCCCCAGCGATGTCGCACCGGTGTACGGGTCGGTCGTCGTGGTGGCGAAGAACCAGGGGTGATGGGGCCGCCGTCGTCGGTCGAGCGCGGCCCTGGCGAAGGTGCCGCATGCGGTGACCCGCCGGCCCCGGGTATCGATCAGTGGCGTGACCAGGTCGTCGTACGCGCGGAGGGCGTGTACACGGTCGTCCGTATGGGCC
>JABDKP010000107.1 GCA_013002175.1 Ilumatobacter sp. | reverse complement strand
TCACCGGCCGGCCGAACACGATCGTCAACTCGTTCAACCGCAACTTCCCGAAGCGCAACGACGGCTCGGCGAAGACGCTGAGCTTCGTCACGTCGCCCGACACGGTGCTCGCGATCGCACTCGCCGGGCGGCTCGACTTCGACCCGACGACCGAGACGATCACCGCGCCCGACGGCACCGAGGTCACGCTCGACGCACCGGTCGGTGAGATCTTGCCGGATGCCGGCTTCGACCCCGGCCAGGACACGTTCACCGCGCCGCCGGACGAGGGTCGCGAAGACATCGATGTCGAGGTGTCCCCGACCAGCGACCGGTTGCAGCTGCTCACGCCGTTCGAGCCGTGGGACGGAGAGGACTACCTCGGTCTGCCCGTGCTGATGAAGGCCCAGGGCAAGTGCACCACCGACCACATCTCCGCGGCAGGGCCGTGGCTGAAGTACCGCGGCCACCTGGAGAACATCTCCGGCAACCTGTTCGCCGGCGCGGTCAACGCATACACCGGCGAGGCCGGCACCGGCAAGGACATCACCGACGGCGAGACCCGGGCATATCCCGAGATCGCCAAGAACTACCACGAGGCCGGCATCCGCTGGGTCGCCATCGGCGACCGCAACTACGGCGAGGGTTCGTCGCGCGAGCACGCCGCGATGGAGCCCCGGTTCCGCAACGGTGTCGTCATCCTGACCCGCTCCTTCGCCCGCATCCACGAGACGAACGCGAAGAAGCAGGGGCTGCTGCCGCTGACGTTCGCGGACCCCGACACGTACGACGAGATCGGCGAGGACGATCGGATCAACGTGCTCGGTCTGCCGCCCGTGCCCGGGCAGAACGTGCAGTGTCAGATCGTCAAGCCCGACGGCACCACGGTCGACTTCGAGGCGAGGCACACGTTCAGCCCCGAGCAGGTCGAGTGGTTCATCGGCGGCTCTGCGCTGAACATCGTGCGCCAGAAGGTCGCCGCCGGCGACGCCTGACGCCCGTCGACCACCTGACGCGAGGAGGGCTCCACGGCCCACCTCGGCGGCCGTACTCCGGCCGACGCGCCCTGCCCCCCGGGAAAGTTGCTGCACGCGCCTCGAATGAGGCGTAGCTTGTGAGGTCTGGAGAGATTCAGGTGGACCGGGAGGGGTCATGTCGACAGTGGGTACACACAGGATCATTCGGTGGGTCGCGGCTGCTGGGCTCGCGTCGACGGCGCTCGTCGGCACCGCAGCGAGTCCCGCGACCGCAGCCAGCGAGGGGCAATACGCGAGTGCATGGTCCTCGCCGAATTCGGCGCTGTGGACCCCACAACCCCCGTCCGCCAATGTCCTCGGGCCGACCGAGGCATCGACGCTGTGCGCCAGCACGTCCGGAAGCCCCGGCGGCGCGATTGCGTTCTTCACCTTCCCGGCTTTCTCGATCCCGGCCGGTGATGTGATCCAGGGCATCGAAGTGAAGCCTCGGTACCGCACGAACGACAGTCACTTCCTCCAACTCACCGACGGCGGCGTGCTGATCGGGAGCCAGAAGACACTCCCCCTCAACTTCCCTGGGATGTCGAACTGCGACAGCACGAGCGTGGTCACGGTCGGCGGCCCGATGGACCTCTGGGGCACGGGTGGGCTGATGCCGGCCGACTTCAATGCGGGCGACATCGGCGTGCGCCTGCTCGAGAAGGTCGGCGGCGGCACCGACCCCGGCAACGCAATTCCGATCAACGTGGAATCGATCCAACTCGTCGTTCACCACGGTCCGGTCAACGTCGCCCCGACGGCCGACGCGGGCGGGCCGTACAACGTCAACGAGGGCGGCAGCGTCGTGCTGAGCGGCGCCGGCAGCACCGACCCCGACAGCGATCCGCTCACCTATGCCTGGGATCTCGACAACGACGGCGCGTTCGACGACGCCACCGGTGTCTCGCCGTCGTTCTCCGCCGTCGGTCGCAACGGACTCGACACCCAGACCATCCGGCTGCGGGTCAACGACGGCACGGTCGACTCCGCCCCGGACTCCGCCACCGTGAACATCCTGAACGTCGCCCCGATCATCACCTTCATCAGCGTTTCTCCGAGCAGCATCGACGAGGGGCAGGCAGTGACGGTCAACGGCGGGTTCACCGACCCGGCCGCCGCGCAGGAGACGCACACCGGCGCCGCGCTGTGGAGCGATGGCGTCTCGACGCCTGTCACCGTCGGTGACTCGACGTTCTCGACATCGCGCCTGTTCCCGGACGACCATCCGCTGACGGGCACCGCGCAGGACGCATTCACGGTCGCGATCACGATCGACGACGGCGACGGTGGCAGCGATACGGCCACCTCGCCGATCGTCACGGTGCAGAACGTCGCCCCGACGATCGATCCGGTGAACGTGAGCGCGACGTCGATCGACGAGGGCGACTCGGTCACGGTCAGCGGCACATACACCGACCCTGCGCTCGGTGTGGGCACGGAGACGTTCAGCGGCTCCGCGCTCTGGAGCGACGGCTCGTCCACGCCGCTCGTCGTCGGCGCCGGCACGTTCTCCACCGTGCGCGCGTTCACCGACGACGACCCGACGGTCACGCCGTCAGACGACTTCACGGTGGACATCTCGATCGGGGACGACGATCTCGGCAGCGACACGAAGACATCGCCGACGATCACCGTGAACAACGTCGACCCGGTCCTCGGGCCGCTCACGGTGACCCCGATGATCGACGAGGACGGCACGGTCTCCCTGTCGGGTTCGTTCACCGATGTCGGCGTCGACGACACACACACGGTCAGCGTCGACTGGGGCGAGGGCCTGCCCGAGCCCGCCACAGTCGTACAGGCGGCCGGATCGGGGACGTTCTCCGCGACCCACCAGTACCTCGACGATGACCCGACCGCGAGCCCGCAGGACACCTCCACGATCACCGTCACGGTCACCGACGACGACAGCGGCACCGACAGCGGCACCGTCGACACGATCGTGAAGAACGTCGACCCCGTCGTCACGTCGGTCGCCAGCGATGCCACGTTCGCCGACAAGGCCAACGAGGGCGAGGTCGTCAACGTCACCGGCACGTTCACCGACGTCGGCACGCTCGACACGCACACGGCCAGCATCGACTGGGGCGACGGCAACGTCACGCCCGGCGTCGTCGTCCAGGGTGCCGGCTCGGGGTCGTTCTCGGGCAGCCACGCGTATACGACGGGAGGCGTGTTCACCGTGACGGTCACCGTCACCGACGACGACACCGGCACCGCCACCGACAGCACGCTCGCCGTCGTCACCGGTGTCGGCATCAACGCCGGCGTCCTCCAGGTCGTCGGGACGAACGACGACGATCATGTCGAGGTGAAGCGGATCAAGGACGAAATCGACGTGTTCGCCGACTTCGTGTCACCAAAGCACCGGCGCTACGACCACGCCGCGGTCTCCTCGATCGAAATCTGGCTGTGCGACGGCGACGACCACGGCAACGTTCACCAGTCGATCGAACTCCCCGCGTCGATCCATGGCGGCGCCGACGACGACATGCTCTGGGGCGGTTCGGCAGCTGACTTCGTCGAGGGGGGCGACGGCGACGACAAGATCTGGGGCCGCAACGGCGACGACGTCCTCCACGGCGACGCAGGCGACGACTCGCTCACCGGCGGCAAGGGGACCGACGTCCTCGACGGCGGGAGCGGCAACAACAAGCTCAAGCAGTGACGCTCGGCTCGCCCTGCCGCAGTCGACCTCGGTGTGGTCGGCCGGCAGCGGTGTGTTGCTGAGGATCAATCGGACGCGTTCTCCGCGATCATCATCGTCGGCGCGCACGCCGCGACGGAGCCGGTTCCGCGACGGCGTCGTGCAGATCCTCGTGTCATGGCAGGCTGCGGGAGATGACCCCCAACTTCGAGCCCATGTTCCGGCTGGCCGTCACCGGGTTGTTCATGTTCTCCGTCGTCGCCGGCGCCGTCGTCTTCGCAGCCGACGCGACGGCCGTCAACGCGTTCCGGTGGATCATGGCGATGCTCTTCATCGGCACACCCATGCTGTTTCTCTGGTCGCGATCGCGGTGATGCTCGTCGCCGTCAGCGCTCGAGCGACTCCTTGATCCGTCCGAGCGTCTTGGCCATGCCCTTCGTCATCGCCGTGCGGCGGTTGGCGAGGCGGCCGTACACCCACTTCTGCCAGCCGAGATACGGCGGGTAGCTGAACGATTCGGTGACCTCGGTGCCACCGTCTCGTTCCGCGAACTCGTACCGCCAGTTCGTGTGGCCCTCGGTGACGAACTCGAACAGCGCGTTCGGCTCGTAGCCGACGACCTCGGACGTCGTCGACCAACGCTTCAGCGGAACCGGGCCGAAGGCGACGACGTTGTCACCCTGGAATCGGGCGCCCACCGCAGGACCCTCGGCGCCGACCCACCGGCCGGCGACGCACTCCGGGCTCCACTCACCCATCCGGGTAACGTCGGTCACCGCCGCGAACACGTCGGCGACCGGCGCCGCGATCGTCGTCGTCGCCGACCCGGTTTCCCTGTCCGTGACTGGTTCGGTCGACGCGTCGCTCATCGGACGAGTGTCCCACAGGATGCCGCCGACGCCGTCAGCGACGGCCACCGTCGCTCGCGCTGCCGCGGTAGACCTCGGTGTGGTCGGGCGGCAGCGGTGAGTTGCCGAGGATCAGGTCGGCAGCTTTCTCCGCGATCATCATCGTCGGGGCGTAGGTGTTGCCGTTGCTGACGTTCGGCATGCAGCCGGCATCGACGACGCGCAGGCCCTCGGTGTCGTGGACGCGCATCGACGACGGGTCGATCACCGCCATCGCGTCGGTGCCGAGCCTGGTGGTACACGACGGGTGCAGCGCCGTCTCGGCATCGCGGGCGACCCACGCCATGATCTCCTCGTCGCTCTCGACCGACGGCCCGGGCGAGATCTCGCCGGCATTGAACGGCTCGAACGCGGGCCGCGACAGGATTCGCCGCGCCGTCCGCACGGCCTCGATCCACTCGCGTCGGTCCTGTTCGGTCGACAGGTAGTTGAACTGCACCGCAGGATGGGCGCGAGGGTCGGTCGAAGTGATCTTCACCGTGCCGCGGGCATCGGAGTACATCGGCCCGACGTGCACCTGATAGCCGTGCTCGACCTTGCCGCTCGCGCCGGTTGGCAGCGACCCGTCGTAGCGGATCGCGATCGGCAGGAAGTGGAACATCAGGTTCGGGTACGCCTCGTTCGGGTTGCTCTTGACGAACGCACCGGCCTCGAAGTGGTTCGACGTCCCCGGACCCCTCCGGAACAGCCACTGGAGGCCGATCCACGGCTTCTTCCAGTGCGCGAGATGAGGCTGGATCGAGACCGGCAGCTTCGACTCGTACTGGATGTAGACCTCGAGATGGTCCTGGAGGTTCTCGCCGACACCCGGCACGTCGGCGACGACGTCGATGCCGAGCGATCCGAGATGGTCGGGATCGCCGACGCCGGAGAGCTGGAGCAACTGCGGGCTGTTGAACGCACCGCCACACAGGATGATCTCGGTCCCACCGATCACCTCCGGCGGGTGGTGGCGCCCGCGCCGGAACTCCACGCCGACTGCACGAGTGCCGTCGAACTCGATCTTGTCGACCTGGGCCCGCGTGATCAGTTCGAGGTTGGGTCGGTCGAGCACCGGGTGGAGGTAGGCGCGGGCGGCACTCAGGCGGCGTCCCCGCAGCACGTTCTTGTCGAACGCGGCGAACCCCTCCTGGCGGAAACCGTTGACGTCGTCGGTGCGGTTGAAGCCGGCCTCCACACCCGCATCGAGCCACGCCTGAAACAGCGGGTTGACCGCCGGCCCCCGTTCGAGCGCGAGTGGCCCGTCGCCACCGCGCCATTCATCTGCACCGGCCAGGCATGTCTCCATCCGCTTGAAGTACGGCAGGCAGTGGGCCCAGTCCCACTGCTCCATGCCGGCCAGCGCGCCCCACTTGTCGTAGTCCATCGGGTTGCCGCGCTGGAAGATCATCCCGTTGATGCTCGACGAACCACCCAGCACCTTGCCCCGTGCGTGGTAGACGCGGCGGCCGTCCATGTACGGCTCGGGTTCGCTCTCGTATTTCCAGTCGTAGAACCTGCTGCCGATCGGGAACGCCAACGCCGCGGGCATGTGGATGAACACGTCCCACTTCCAGTCCCGCCGGCCGGCTTCGATCACCAGCACCTTGTTCGACGGGTCGGCGCTCAGGCGGTTGGCGAGCGCACATCCGGCAGAGCCGCCGCCGACGATGATGAAGTCGTACACCGCGCCAGTCTGCCAGCGGCGCCCTCGTTCAGAGTTCGGTGAACGCGCCGGCCTGCCACTGTTCGCGCAGCTTGTACTTCTGGATCTTGCCCGAGCCGGTGAACGGGAACTCGTCGATCACGAACCACTGCTTCGGCGTCTTGTGCGGCGCGAGGTGCTCGCGCAGGTAGGCGAACAGCGTGTTCTTGTCGACGTCGTGATCGGGCGCCGGGCGGATGAACGCGCCGACCGTCTCGCCCCACGTGTCGTCCGGGAGCCCGACGACGGCGACCTCGCCGACCGCCGCGTGTTGGAACAGCAGCTCCTCGATCTCCTTGGGGTAGATGTTCTCGCCGCCGCGGATGATCATGTCCTTCAGCCGCCCCTCGACCGTGCAGTAGCCGCGACTGTCCATCGCGCAGAGGTCGCCGGTGTGCAGCCAGCCCTCGTCGTCGATCGTCTCGGCGGTCTGCTCGGCCATCTCGAAGTACCCGCGCATCACGTGGTAGCCGCGTGTGCAGAACTCGCCGATCGCGCCGATCGGCTGCGTCGCGCCGGTCTCGGTGTCGATGATCTTGACCTCGACGTTCGGCATCGGCAGGCCGATCGTGCCCGCCTTGTCCTCGATCGTGTCGGTGGGGTGGGTCATCGTGGCCACCGGCGAGCACTCGGTCTGCCCGAAGACGATCGTGAACGGCGCCCCGAGGTCGGCCTCGAACCGCCGCACCAGTGCGTCGGGCACCAGCGAGCCGCCCGAGCAGACGCCCTTCAGGTGCGACAGGTCCCGGTCGGCGAACGTGGGGTGCTCCAGCATCGCGATCAACATCGTCGGGACGCCGACCATCGCCTCCGCCTCGTACTCGTCGAGCAGGGCGAGCACGAGACCCGGCTCGAACGCCTCGACGATGACATGCGTCGAGGCGCTGCCGACACAGCCGAGCACGCCCATCACGCTGCCCGCCGTGTGGAACAGCGGCATCGTGCCGACCATCACCGAACCCTCCCCCAGGCCCATCCGGTCGAAGAAATGGGCGGCGTTGTTCGTCAGCCCGCGATGGTGGAGGAACGCGCCCTTCGGGAACCCGGTCGTCCCGGACGTGTACTGGATCATCACGGCGTCGTCCGGTGTCGGTTCCGGCAGCTCACCCCGGAACTCGCTCGCCGTGCCGACGAAATCGCCCCAGTCGTCGAAGCGGATGATCTCGCGCAGGTCGCGGCACTCGGGCTGCACCTGCATCGCGGTCGCGAACATCGGGTTGCCCCGGAAGTCACTGACGACGAACAGGCCTGCCGCGCCCGATTGGGTCAACACGTAGCTCAGTTCGCCGGCCCGGAACCCGGGGTTGACAGTGACGATCACCAGGCCGGCCATCGCACACCCGAACTCGAGGATCACCCACTCGGGCGAGTTCGGCGCCCACACGGCGATCCGCTCGCCGGGCGTGAACCGCGTCGAGAGCGCCTGGGCCACGCTCGTCGCCTCCTCGTGCAGCTCGCGGTACGTCCAGCGTCGGCGAGCGGCCGGGTCGGGCGATCCGTCGACCAACGCGATCCGATCGGGGTGGGCATCCGCGGCCTCGCGGAGGATGCCGCCGAGCGTCGTCTCCCGGACCGGTGGCGTCGACACCCCGACCGCATGGGACTCGGTCAGGACGGGTGCGTCGGTGGTCATGCCCAGACACTAGGCACGACCGATGTTCCGGCTCGACGCCTGCGCGATGCTGGCGGCGTGACCGAATCAGTGGTGCTCTACGACGAACGCGACTCGATCGCGATCATCACGCTCAATCGCCCGGACAAGAAGAACACGCTCACCGACGCGGTGATCCAGGGCGTCGCCGACGGCATCGACGCGGCGACCAAGTCGCCGGACGTGGCGGCGGTGGTGTTGCGGGGCGCGGGCGACACGTTCACGGCGGGCTACGACCTCACGGCGGGCGCGGCGCAGGGCGACGACGGCACGTGGTCGACGCCGTACGGCGCCCACGGTCCCGACCCGCGGGCCGGTGCATGGGATCCGGTGCGCGACTACCAGTTCATGAACAACAACGTCCGCCGCTTCATGAAGGTGTGGGAATGCCCCAAGCCGGTGCTCGGCGAGGTCCGCGGCTGGGCCGTCGGAGGCGCGACCGACCTGGTGCTCTGCGCCGACCTGCTGTTCATGGCCTCGGATGCACACATCGGCTACGCCCCCAGTCGGATCTTCGGCACGCCGACGACGATGATGTGGGTGTACCGCCTCGGCCTGGAACACGCCAAGCAGTTCCTGTTGACGGGGCGGGCGATCGACGCCGCGACCGCCCACCGGATCGGCCTCGTCTCCACGGTGTGCCCGGCGGACGAGCTGGCGGACGCGATCGAGGCCGAGGCCCGGCGATTCGGGCACATCCCCGCCAACCAGCTCGCGCTCAACAAGCTGTTGATCAACCAGGCATTCGAGAACATGGGTCTACGCACGTCGCAGATGCTGGGCACGTTCTTCGACGGGATGACCCGCCACACCGAAGAGGCCTACCGCTGGGTCGAGTCGTTCGACGACCGCGGTTTCCGCCAAGTGATCCGCGACCGCGACGAGCCGTGGCAGGACTACGGCGAACGGCCCCGGGACTGACGCCGTGTCCCGTCCGTCAGGCCGCCGCGATGTTTGCGCCGCCCCCGCGGCGGCAACCCCTGTGTGATGGACGACCCCGTCGAGATCCGCAAGGCGTTCCGCGACGCCGTCAACATGAGCCCCGCCGAACTCGAGGACTGGCTCGCGACCGACGAGTCGAAGTCGGTCGGCGACAGCGACGGCGGCGAGAGCACCGGCCATGCGTCGGGTCGGCGGATCGTCGACATCAAGCGCGCCAACGTCGACGAACTCACCGACGACGACCACGAGCACATGAACGAGGTCGTCGGGTACGTCAACCGCCACCTCGCGCAACGCCCTGACGGCGACGTGTCGGACACGAACTGGCGATATTCGTTGATGAACTGGGGCCATGACCCGCTGAAGTGAACGAGCGGGGGCGCGGCTCCGTCATGGCACCCCTAGCGTGGCGCGATGGACCTGCGCTTCGCCATCCGCACGAACGGCAGTGTCAGGAGGTTCACCCCCGAGCCGGTCGAACCGGCGACGGTGGTCGAGGTGCTCGACGATGCGCGGTTCGCTCCCTCCGGCGGCAACGGGCAGCCGTGGCGGGTCGCCGTGATCGAGGACGACGGCCTGCGACGGTCCGTCGCCGACCTGATGCAGCCGGTGTGGGACGAGTACCTGGAGATCAGGGCCGCGGGCGGGCAGCCGTTCACCGTCGTCGGCTACGACGTGCCGGAGACGATCACGCCGAACAAGCCGAACGACCTGCTCGACCGCATCGAGACGATCCCCGTCGTGCTCGCCGTCGCGGCCGACCTCGGCAAGATCGCGATGATGGACGGCGACCTCGGCCGCGCCCCGATGACCGGCGGCGGGTCGATCTACCCGTTCTGCTGGAACCTGCTGCTGTCCGCCCGCGCCCACGGTCTCGGCGGGGTGATGACGACGTTCCTCAGTCGCCGCGAGCCCGACGCCGCACCGCTGCTCGGCCTGCCGTCCGATCACGCCCTCGTGGCGACGATCTTCCTCGGCCACCCCGAACATCAGCCGACGAAGCTCAGCCGCCGGCCCGTCGCGAGCTTCGCCACCATCGACCGCTTCGACGGCGAACCACTGGCGTGAACATCCGCTACCTGCCTGCGTCGATCGTGCAGCGCGTCGGCGCGCTCGTCGTCGACGCATTGCTGTTCGCCTGCCTGGTGCTCGTCCCGACGACGCTGATCGCCTGGTGGTTCGGGCCCGAGGCGAGGACCTACTGCGAGTTTCGCAACGGGTCCGAATCCTGCCGGATCACGCCAGAGGCCCTGCGCTACATCCGCGGCGTGTTCTGGCCGATCGCAGCCGTGTTCGTCCTGGTGTACAGCCGGGCAATTGCGACGGGCGCGTCCATCGGCAAGAAGGCGACCGAGATCATCGTCGTCGACGCCGAGACCGCACGTCCGATCTCGTACGGCCGGGCCGTCGCCCGAACGGTGCTGTCGGTCGTCAGCGTGGCCGCGTTCGGCCTCGGTCTGCTGATGATCGTCACCAACCGTGAGCGGCGGGCACTGCACGACTACATCATGCGGACCCGCGTGATCAGCCCGTGACCGTTCAGTCGGCGTCGATCGCGGCGCGCACCTCGGCGACATAGTCACCGACGGCGTCCGGTCCGGATTCCATCAGCCGCCGCACGACCGACGCGCCTTGGATGACACCGTCCGCAACCCGCGTCGCCTGGTACGCCTGCGCGGCGTCCGACACACCGACACCGACGAGCACCGGCAGGTCGGTGATCGCCTTCAACCGGGCGGCGAGGTCGGTTGCGGTCTCCGCCAGTGACGCCCGTTCGCCGGTGACGCCGAGCAGCCCGACCGAGTAGAGGAACCCGCGGGCGCGGGCGGCGATGCGCGGCAGCCGCTCGTCCGGCGCGGTAGGCGCGGCGAGCATGATCGTCTCGATGCCGGCGGCGTCGGCCGCCGCGCACCACGGCCCGGACTCCTCGAGCGGCAGGTCGGGCAGGATGGCCGCGGCGATGCCCGCACGCTGCAGGTTCGCGGCGAATCGCTCGGGGCCCGGATGATGCACGAGGTTGTAGTAGGTCATCACCGCCAGCGGGATGTCGACGTCGAGATTCGGCACCTCGTCGAGGATCTTCGACGGGACGATGCCACCCTCCAGCGCAGCCTGCGATGCGGCCTGGATGACCGGGCCGTCCATCACCGGGTCGGAGAAGGGGATGCCGATCTCGACGGCGTCGGCGCCGTTGGCCGCACACGCCCGAATCGCGTCCTGCCAGCCGGGGTACCCGCCGGTGATGTACGGCACGAGCAGCTTGCGACCGGCGGCACGCTTGGCGCGCAACGCCGCCTCCAGTGATCGGACCTGATCGTCCATCAGATGCGACCGTCCAGGATGTCCATCATCTGGGCGACGTCCTTGTCGCCGCGCCCCGACATGTTGAGCAGCACGGTCTGCCCCTGGAGCTGGGCCGATTCCCGTGTCAGCCAGGCGACCGCATGGGCCGACTCCAGCGCGGGGATGATGCCCTCGGTGCGCGACAGGAGGTGGAAGGCCTCCACGACTTCGTCATCGGTGACCGACGGATACTCGGCGCGGCCGATCTGCGCGAGGTACGAGTGCTCGGGTCCGACGCCCGGATAGTCGAGACCGGCCGAGATCGAGACCGCCTCCTCGACCTGGCCGACTTCGTCCTGCATCAGGTTGCTGCGCATCCCGTGCACCACGCCGGGCACGCCGCGGCCGATCGCCGCCCCACCTGCCGGCTCGACGCCGACCAACCGCGTCGTGGGCTCGTCGACGAACCCGGCGAAGATGCCCATCGCGTTCGACCCGCCACCGACGCACGCGACGACGACATCGGGCAACGCCCCGGTCATCTCGTGGATCTGGGCGTGTGCCTCCTCGCCGATGATCGACTGGAACTGGCGCACCATGTAGGGGTACGGGTGCGGCCCGACGACCGAGCCGAGGCAGAAGTAGGTGTCGCCGACGTTGGCCACCCAGTGCCGCATCGCCTCGTTGACCGCGTCCTTCAGCGTGCGGCTGCCGCTCTCCACCGACTCGACGTCGGCACCCAGCAGCTTCATCCGGAAGACGTTGAGCGCCTGCCGTTCGACGTCGACGGCACCCATGTACACCTTGCAGTCGAGCCCCATCAGCGCCGCGGCGGTGGCACTGGCGACGCCGTGCTGACCGGCGCCGGTGTCGGCGACGATGCGTGTCTTGCCCATCCGCTTGGCGAGCAGTGCCTGTCCGATCACGTTGTTGATCTTGTGCGAGCCGGTGTGGTTGAGGTCCTCGCGCTTGAGGATCACCCGGACCCCGAGCCGGGCGCCGAGGTTGTGGCACTCCGTCATGATCGACGGTCGCCCGGAGTACTGGCGATGTACGTCGGCGAGCTCGCGGCGGAACTCGGGGTCGGCCCATGCCTCGACGAACGCGGATTCCAGCTCCTGACACGCCGGCACGAGTGTTTCGGGCACGAACCGGCCACCGAAGTCACCGAACCGCCCGGTTGCGTCGGGGGCGGCGAGCAGCGAGTCGGCGGCGATGTCGGCGGTCACTCGACGTCCCAGTCGTACGGAAGGTTGTCGTCGCCGCGGTACTGCTCGGGAACGGCCGCGCGGGCGTTCTCGATGAATCGTTTGACCGCGAGGGCGTCCTTCCGGCCGGGCGATTTCTCGGTGTGCGTCGCGGCATCGACGCCCCACGGCTGCACCTCCTTGATCGCCGCGGCCACATTGTCGGGCGAGAGCCCACCGGAGAGGATCAGCTTCAACGAGTCCGGCGCGTCGCCGGCCACCGACCAGTCGAACACCTTGCCGCTACCGGGATTCGGGGCGTCGATCATGATGATGTCGGTGCCGTACCGATCTGCCGTGGGCAGGTTCTCGTCGTCGGCCCCGAACACCTTGATCACCCAGCGGAAATGGCCGGCGACCTCAGTCGTCTGGGCGGCGGTCTCGCGTCCGTGCAGCTGGACCGCCTTGACGCCGGCCTTGTGAGCGATCTCGATCACCCGCGACGGGAGTTCGTCGCGGAACACGCCGACCGTGAGGATCTCCGGCGGCAGGCGGCGGGTGATGTCGTACACCTTCTGGGCCGCGACCTGCCGCGGTGACGGGGCGAAGATGAACCCGACCGCGTCGGCGCCCATCGCTACCGCCAGCAAGGCGTCGTCTTCGTTGGTGATGCCGCAGATCTTCACGAACATTGGCCCTCAACGTACCCGTCCGAACCACCCGCCATCGTGCCCATTCGCTGCGGTGGCGTACTCTTCGCCGATGGGCCGACTCGACAACCTCGACATGTCGCCACGTCTGAAACAGGACGAGTACGAGCAACGGCTCCGTGCGGCACAGATCCGATTCCTCGAACTGCGGCTCCGACTCGGTGGCCACACGAACGGCGGCGAGATCGGACCCGGGCTGCTCGTCGTCCTGGAGGGCTCCGACGCCGGCGGCAAGGGCGGCGCGATCAAGCGGATGGTCGAACCGCTCGATCCGCGCCACTACAGCGTCTACAGCTACGCCGCGCCCGACTCGCGTGAGCTGCGCCACCACTTCCTGTGGCGGTTCTGGGCCAAGGTTCCCGGCAAGGGCGGGCTGTGCGTGTTCGACCGCAGCTGGTACGGGCGGGTGCTCGTCGAACGGGTGGAGGGTTTCGCGTCGGCAACCGAGTGGACCCGCGCCTACGACGAGATCGTCCACTTCGAGCGGGGCCTCGTGCAGGAGGGCGTGATCCTCGTGAAGTTCTGGATGGAGGTCAGCCCTGACGAGCAACTCGAACGGTTCGAGAGCCGCCAGGACGACCCGCTGCGCAGCTGGAAGCTGACCGACGAGGACTGGCGCAACCGCGACAAGCGACACCTGTACGACGAGGCGGCCGAGGAGATGTTCGAGCGCACCGACCACGCGCTCGGCCCGTGGGACCTCATCGCGGCGAACCAGAAGAAGTGGGCCCGGGTCGCGGTCCTCGAGACGCTGATCAGGCGGATCGAGACCGGCCTCCAGCTCTACGACGCCTGACCGCACGGACGGCTGACGGCCGGGCGCTCAGTCGATCGGCCACGTGACGGTGAACCGCGCGCCACCGAGGTCCGAGTCGTCCACCGCGACGCCTCCACCGCTGCGCGCTGCGATGCTCGCGACGACGGCCAACCCCAGCCCGGCGCCGCCCTCGTCGCGCGTGCGTGCGTCGTCGAGCCGCGTGAAGCGGTCGAAGATCACGGTGCGCTGCGCGACGGGCACGCCCTGGCCGTCGTCGTCGACGACCAACGACACCGCCTGCGCCGACGTCGTGAGCGCGACCTGCACCCGAGTCGCCGCGTGACGGGCGGCGTTGTCGATCAGGTGACCGACGAGCCGGCCGAGTTCCTCTGGTCGTCCGCGGACCCGCCCGGCCGAGACCCGAGTGGCGTCGACCGCGACCGAGCGTGTTCTCGCCGCTTCGGCGAGGACGATGTCGTCGAGATCGACCGCACCCTCCGCGACCGCCTGGCGCTCGTCATGGCGGGCGAGCATGAGGAGGTCGTCGATGACCATCGCCAACCGCGTCGACTCCGCGACCACCGCCGACGCGAGCTCGGCGACGCCGGCGGCCTCCGGGTTCTGCAACGCGACCTCTGCCTCGTTGCGCATCACGGCGACCGGCGTCCGCAGCTCGTGCGAGGCGTCGGAGACGAACTGCCGACGGCGCCGATCGTCCGCCTCGAGCCGGTCGAGCATGTCGTTGAACGTGGTTGCCAGGTCTGCGACCTCGTCGCCGCTGCTCGGCACCGGAACCCGGGTGTCGAGCGTGCCGGCAGAGATCGTGGCCGCTTGACGCGTGATCGACCGGACGGGCCGGAGCGCCCGACTGGCCAGACCCCACGTGAGGACCGCCGCCAAGGCCATCACGACCGGAGTCGCCGTCCACAGCGCCGTGCGCACGCGCCCCACCGTGCGGTCCACCGACGCGATGTCCCCGAACACGATCAGCTCGACGCCGTCGACGGTGCGCTCGGCGACGATGACGTCGACGCTCGCCAGCCCGCCCGTCAACACGCCGTCGTCGCCCGGCTCTGCGAACTCGGCGACGAACGGGTCCAACCGCAGCAGCTCCAGCACGGGGAGGACCGGCTGGCCGATCGCATCGATGTCGTCGTCGAACGGCGTGATCCGGCCGACGTCGTCGATTGCGACGAACGAGGACCCGCCGAGGGCGACCACGAGGCGCCGGCCGTCGCCGAGCTCGATCAGCCTCGCGAGGTCGCCGGACTCCACGAGATCCGCCACCGCGGGGTCGGTGGCGAGCGACTCGGCGTCGAGACCGAGTTCGTCGAGTCCGAACGCGAAGTCGGTGTCGTCGAACAGAAAGCGATGCTCCTCCGCCGATGCGTCGAGGATGTCGTCGATCAATGCGTCCTCGACGACGCCGGGCGCAAGGACGGCCGCCGCAGCCGAGAGCGCGCCCATCAACACTGCGACGACGATCGTGAGGCGGGCGGTGACCGACAACTTCAACGCGGTCGCCCGTCCCCTCCGGACCGCGGGCCGGACTGCATGCCGGATTGGAGCTGATACCCGGCTCCGCGCACGGTCCGGATGATCTGCTTGCCGAGCTTCTTGCGGAGATAGCCCACGTAGACCTCGACGATGTTCGGGTCACCGTCGAAGTCCATCCCCCACACCGCGTCGATCAGGCTGGACTTGGCGACGACATCGGGCGCCCGGCGCGCCAGATACTCGATGACGGCGAACTCGCGAGGCGTCAACTCGATCGACTCGTCGCCGACGCGACAGCGCAACTGGCGCGGGTCGAGGCTGACGCCGCCGACCTCCAGCGGCACGTCGACCGACGGCGAGCCCCGCCGCAGCAGCGCCCGGACGCGGGCGACGAGCACCACGAACGAGAACGGCTTGCGGAGGTAGTCGTCGGCACCGGTGTCGAGCCCCTCGGCCTCGTCGTAGTCGCCGTCCTTCGCGGTCAGCATCAGGATCGGCGTCGCGACGCCGGCGGCGCGCAGCTCACGACAGACCTCGTACCCGTTCTTGCCGGGCAGCATGATGTCGAGCACGATCGCCGCGTAGTCGACCTCCTGCGCCCGCCACAACGCGTCGATGCCGTTGTGCACGACGTCCGCGGTGAACCCCTCGAGCTCCAGCCCGCGGGCGATCGATGCCGCCAGGCGCTGTTCGTCGTCGACCACCAGGATCCGCACGGCACCAGTGTGCCCGACCGGCCTGAACCGAACCTGAGAACGTGCACCGCCGTGACCGTGCACCGATCGACCGCCGTTCGCGCCACACTGGGGTGATGAAGGACTTCGCGGACCGTGTCGTTGCAATCACCGGGGCGGGCTCCGGAATCGGGCGGGCGCTCGCCGAGGACCTCGCCGGCCGCGGCGCGCACCTCGCGCTCGCCGACCTCGACGCCGATGCGCTCGCCGGCACCGTGTCACGGTGTGAAGGCCGGGGCATCAAGGTCGGCGCGCAGCAACTCGACGTCGCCGACCGGACGGCGATGTTCACGTGGGCGGACAGCGTCAGCACCGAGCACGGTGTCGTCCACATGGTCGTCAACAATGCCGGTGTTGCGCTGGCCGCGACGGCCGAGGCGCAGACGATCGAGGACTTCGAGTGGGTGATGAACATCAACTTCTGGGGCGTCGTCCACGGCACGCAGGCGTTCCTCCCCCACCTCCGGGCGGCGGGCGAGGGCCACATCGTCAACATCTCGAGCGTCTTCGGGCTCGTCAGCATCCCGTCGCAGTCCGCCTACAACGCGTCGAAGTTCGGCGTCCGCGGCTTCACCGACGCACTGCGGATGGAGCTGGAGATCGAGCGCAGCGGGGTGTCCGCCACGACGATCCACCCCGGCGGGATCAAGACCAACATCGCCCGCCGCGCCCGGACCGACCCCAGCATGGCGACGGTCGGCAGTGCACCTGACGAGTTCATCGACGAGTTCGACAGGCTCGCCCGCACGACACCCGAGAAGGCGGCTCGCCAGATCCTGAAGGCAGTCGAGCGCAACCGCCGCCGGGCGCTGATCGGACCGGACGCGGTGCTGTTCGACGTGGCGTCTCGCCTGCCGGCCGGCCTCTACCAGCGGCTCCTGATCAACACCGGTCGCCGGTCGATCTAGATCGTCGCCCGGCCCGCTTCGAACTGGGGCCGGTACGCGTCGAGAAGCTGCTCGACAGGGAGAAACGACAGCGCCAGCGCATCCCGCACGCGAAAGTCGAACTCGATGATCGGCACGCCCCCGTCGATCCTGACGTAGGCGCTCTGGTGGTGCTGGAACCAGCTCTCCCACGTCAAGCCGTCGCTCGGCTGCTGTGACGCGTCCGCCTCGATCATGCGCTGCAGCTGATTCTCCGGGATCTGGCCGCTGCGCCGCTGTTCGTTCCGCGCCACCAGGACGTCGGGCGGCGCAGTCACGTGGAGACACAGCATCGAACGCATCTGATCGGGATAGTCGAGCCACGGCGTGAACAGCTCGCTGAGCCGCCCGGTCGGAATCTTCACCAGCACGACGCGTCCGTGCTGCCCCGAGGTCCCCACGAGGTGCAGATCCTTCAACTCCTTGGACACCTTCGACAAGTCGAGTTCCTCCTCACTGCGGATCCGCTCCAGCAGCCGCGGCGCGAAACGTGGCCGGACCGGGTCGAAGCCCCAGCTCGCGAGCGTCGACGACGTCGCGGCGAGTCCGGCGGACTTGCCCGAGCCGGGGACACCGACGATGACAACGAGGTTGGGATGGCCGCGCAGTGCCGGCCCGGCGCCGTTGTTCAGACGCGGGCTCCAACTCCAGCTCTGGCTGGCCTTGGTCTCGGGCGTGCGGCCGAGATCGGTGAAGATCCCCGCAGCTCTGGTGGCGAGCATCGCCTGGCGGTCGCACTGAGCCAGACCGAGCAGGGCGGCGCCTTCGAGATAGCGATCCTGGAACTCGTGGGAGATCAACAGTGCGCGGGCGAAACAGCGCCTGGCCGCGGCGCGATTGCCGTACTGGAGCAGCAGTTCGCCCCGCAGTCGAGCCTGGTATCCCCGCGGCCGGCACCTGACCAGCTCAGCCGCCTTCTTGCCCATGTCCAACTCGACGAGTGCTCGCGGCAAGCCGGACGAATCATCCGGTGACGCTCCCGTCGCAAGCGCAGCGCGCCGTTGCAGCACTCGCAACTCGCCCAGCGTCAGTGACGCATCGGCGACGATGTTGCGCGATTCGTCCTGCTCGCACTGCGTATCGAAGGTGCCCTTGCAGATCGCTGCGAGGTCCTGCTCGGCTTCGCAGATCGTGTCCAGCTGCGCGGCCAGTGCGGAGTCGTCGGTGTTGGCCAGGCCCCTCAGCCGCGCGTGGGCCCGCCAGAGTTGTGCCCGCGCCCGCTGCCGTTCGGGTGTCAGCCGCACCGGGGCGTAGATCGTCTCACCGGGTTCTTCGACCTCTGCGCGGCCACGGTCCGCGGCCACATCGGCCAGCCTGATCGCGTCGTCGGCGCAACTCACCGCATGTGCGAGATCCGCCGCAGACCGGCCGGCGTGTCCGTGGAATGCCGCCATCAGCACCAACACCTCGCGCCGGAACGTCTCGGGCTCGGTGACCGCTTCCGAGTGAGCGAGGAGGTAGTCGACGATCTGACCCGTCTCGGCCCAGCGGCCCACTGAGTAGAGGATGTATGCCAGATCGGTGCCCAGCCAGAGGCGCAGGTTGGCGGTCTCCTGCGTCAGATGTTCGCGTGCCGAGCCGATCCAACATCCCGCCTCGAACACCGCGAGCAGATTCGGGAGATGATCGATCAGCTCGTCGAGTTGCGCCTTGTCGTCCTCCCAGCGCCCGAGCCGCTCGATCGTCCCCTCGGCCCACCCGAGAATCGTCTCGACGACCTCCAGGAGCACCTGCTTCGGCGCCCGGCCCCGGGGGAAGAGCAGGTCGAGCGTCGCTTTGCGAACGGGGTTGAGCAACCCGACGTCCACCGCTTCGGGCTCGGGCAGCTCGTCGTACGGGGCCATCAGGCCGACGTCGTCCGGGACGGAGGGTCGAGGCGGACTCTCGATCAGCCCGCGCGTGCGGAGATCTTTGATCGTCTGCTCGATCTCGTGTTTGTCCATGTCGAGGATCGTCGTGAGTTGGTCCGACGAGATCGGCGTCGCGACGACGCACAGCGCCACGAGCAGTCGCTGCTCGTTGGTCCTGGACAGATCGCCGTCCAGCTCGGACTCCCCGGCGAACAACCCGTCGAGGGCCGCGTCGAAGTCGTCGCGCGCCCAATCCGGGGGATCAGGCCAATCACCGTCGTCGCGGGAATCGGCCCGCTCGGAGGACTCGAAGATCGCGACCGACTCGTCGGGCAGCGCGTACAAGAGCGATGTCAGCCACTCCTCGTCGTCGCCGGCACCCTCCCGGAGTTCCTGACTGCCGTCGATGACGAACAGTGCGGGTTCGTGCTCGGGATGCCATCGAACATCGCCGAGGATCTTGCTGATCGCCCGGATGTTCTGGTGGCGGTCGGCGGTGGCGGTGGCCCGATGGCGGCCGAGCGAGTAGGCGACCTCGCCGAGGATCGCGTCGACGACACGCCGGGAGCGTTCGCCCGGAAAGAGCCCGATCCGGCCCGGCGACAGCCAGACCCGGTGGCGGAAGCGGTAGGTCGTCGGCAGCTCGTGGTAGTCGGCCGCGACCCGCCGGAGCACCCGGGACCCCGCCACGCCGCCGCTGGAGATGCCCCGCTCGCGTGGCATCACGAAGCTCGCGGGGCCGCGCACCGCCTTGCGGATCTCGTCCTTCACGTCTTCGACCACCTCATCGAAGTCCTCGCCGTAGTCGGCCCGGACCGGGGTGATGTTGACGTGCGCGTCCTGCTTCGGTTCGGTACTCCCGGCCTCGACCAGTTCGAGGAGCCGCTCCAGCCGCAGCTCCAGCTCGGAATGGTCGCTCGGATCATCTTCGGGAACGTCGTAGAAGATCGGCTCGACACCGAACGAGGTCCGCATCATCTCGTAGTCACGAGCCCGGTCCGCCGGGAGGAAGGCGTAGTGCCGGATGCGGCCGTTCGTGTGGAACGTCGATCTCCGCAGCAGCTCCATCATGTCGGCGTCGTACATCGACGCCCCGATGAACACCACCGTGCTCGTGGCGAAGATCGAGAACATCCGCAGCAACATCGCGTCGTGCAGGTACTGCTTGTCGTACTCCCCCATCGAGAGCGTCAGCTGGTCGCCGTCGAGTCGGCCGTGGAGGTGCAGTACCGACTGCCGGTCGTCGGCCAGGGCGCCGAGGAAGTCGCTGAACTGCGAGTCGACGCGTCCGTCCCGAGCGAGGCAGCGTTCGGTGGCGGTGGGCGGGCGCTGCGCGATGACCTCGAAGATCGAGTCGCATGCCTGCTCGAGCAGGGCGTCGTAGTTCGTCGTGATGTAGTGGCGGAACGGCAGCCGCGCGACCATCAACTGGAGCCGATCGAGCTGGGCGTCCTGCTCGCTGTCCGCGACTGCGTTCTCGAACGATTCGCGGAGGGTGTCGGTCAGCGAGCCCCGTCGGGTCAGCTCGTTGGCGTACATCTCGGCGAGCCACCGCATGTCGACGTCGGCGTCCTGGGGCTTCGGCAGATCGTCGGAGAAGCGCTTCGCGCGTTCATAGAGATCGTCGATCAAGGTCGACCACGTCGGATACCCACTCCGGGCGCTGTACCCAGCACCGATGAACCCGATCGTGCGCGAGCGATTCATCCGCTCGGCCAGTTCTCGCAGTGCGTCCGCCATGTACGTGCCTCCCAAGCGGCCGCCGCAGCCCGTCCTGGTTGCGACCACTGCGGCCACCGACATTCTCACAGACCGCGCGAGTCGGCACCAGGGCCATCGGTCACGCGTGCCGTTGAACCTGCGCTCGGATCCTCGTCGGTGCGTCTCCTCGCCGGTGCGTCAGACCCTGAGGTCGGTGATCGCAGCCGCCGGATCGGGACTGGTCACCAGCGTCTCGCCGACCAACACCGCGTCGTAGCCCACCGTGCGCAGCCGTCGGGCGTCTGCGCCGTCGCGCACGCCGGACTCGGCGACCTTCACAGCGTGGTCCGGGATCACCTGCGCCATGCGGGCGGCCCGATCATGGTCGACCTCGAACGTCACCAGGTCGCGCTGGTTGACGCCGACGAGCGTCGCCTCCGCCGCCAACGCGTGCTCCAGTTCGTCCTCGTCGTGGATCTCGACCAGGACATCGAGCCCGACCTCGACGGCGAGGGCGTGGTACTCCGCGAGTTGCTGCGGGGCGAGCGCGGCGGCGATCAGCAGTACGCAGTCGGCCCCCATGATCCGGGTGTCGAGCACGTCGCGATCGCTGACGGTGAAGTCCTTGCGGAGCACCGGCAGCGAACACGCGCCGCGCGCCGCCCGGAGGTCGTCGACCGAGCCGCCGAACGACTCGCCGTCGGTGAGGACCGACAGGCACGCCGCCCCGCCCATCTCGTACGTCGCGGCGAACGTGGCGGGATCGAGCCCGGCGCGCAGGTCGCCCTTCGACGGCGAGCGGCGCTTGATCTCCGCGATCACGCCGAGGCGGTCTCGGCCGGCCAGCGCGGCCCGGAACCCGCGTGTTGCCGGCATCGCCAACGCGTTGGCCACGAGTGCCTCGACCGGCCTCCGATCAGCCGCGGCGGCGGCGCGGTGCCGGGCCAGGATCGCGTCGAGATACGTCGCCATCGGAGGCCCGTTCAGAACCCCAGTCGGGCCGAGATCGTCGCCAGGAGCTCGTCGATCGGCACCCGGACCTGGTCGGTCGTGTCGCGGTCGCGCACGGTGACGGCGTTGTCGTCCAGCGAGTCGAAGTCGACGGTGACCGCAAGTGGGGTACCGATCTCGTCCTGGCGGCGGTAGCGCTTGCCGATGTTCTGCGTCTCGTCGTAGTCGACCATGTAGCGGTCGGCGAGGAGCTTGCGTACATCGTGGGCGAGTGGCGTCAGCGTGTCCTTCTTCGACAGCGGCAGCACCGCGATCGTGTACGGCGCGATCCGCGGGTGCAGCCGCAGCACGGTCCGCTTCTCCCCGTTGATCTCGTCCTCGTCGTACGCCGCGAGGAGGAACGCCGCCATCGCGCGGGTGGCGCCGGCCGCGGGTTCGATCACGTACGGCACGTACCGCTCGTTGGTCTGCGGATCGAAGTAGTCGAGCTTCTCCCCCGACGCCTCGGCATGGGCCTTGAGGTCGTAGTCGGTGCGGTTGGCGATGCCCTCCAACTCGTCGAAGCCCCACGGGAACTTGAACTCGACGTCGGACGTGCCCGTGGAATAGTGCGACAGCTCGTCAGCGTCGTGGGGGCGCAACATCACCATGTCGGACGGGACGCCGTGTTCGATGTACCAGTTGCGGCGTTCGTTGCACCAGTACTCGTACCACTGGTCCGCCTCGGCGGGCGGGACGAAGAACTCCATCTCCATCTGCTCGAACTCGCGGGTGCGGAAGATCCAGTTCTGCGGTGTGATCTCGTTGCGGAACGACTTGCCGACCTGGGCGATGCCGAACGGCGGCTTCTTGCGCGACGTCTGGAGCACCTGCGCGAAGTTGGTGAACATCCCCTGGGCGGTCTCCGGCCGGAGATAGGCGTCGGCGCCGGTCCCCTCGACCGGGCCGGCCTGGGTCTTGAACATCAGGTTGAACTCCCGGGCTTCGGTGAAGCTGTTCTTCGTCCCGCAGTTCGGACAGGTCTCGGGGTCGTCGAGTTTGTCGAGCCGGTGCCGCGTCTTGCACTCGGTGCAGTCGACGAGCGGGTCGGAGAAGTTGGCGAGATGGCCGGACGCCTGCCAGACCTGCGGCGGGCCGAGGATCGCCGCGTCGATCAGCAGGACATCGTCGCGCTGCTGCACCATCGAGCGGACCCAGGCATCCTTCACGTTGCGCAGCATCAGTGAGCCGAGCGGCCCGTAATCGTAGGTCGACCGGAAGCCGCCGTAGATCTCGGCGGACTGGTAGACGAAGCCCCTGCGCTTGCAGAGGCCGACGATCTGATCGAGATCTTGCGCAGGCATCAGGCTGCGAGTCTACGAGCGACGCAGCCGATGGGCCCGCGGATTTCGGTCAGCGAAGACGGGAGGCTGCGGCGATCAGATCGGCGAGTTCGTCGACATCGTCGGCGTCCAGCACATCGGCCAGGCGGTCGACTTCGTCGACGAGATCACCGATGTCGACGTCGTCGGCATACGGGTTGTCCCGCAACAGCTCGGCGAACGTGGTGACCACGGTGGCCAGCTGGAAGTCGTCGGCCGTGTCCGGCCAATCGGCCTCGATGTCGCGCAGGTCGATGTCCTCGTCGACCTCGATGACCTCGCCGCTGTCCGGGTCTTCCCAGCGCAGCTGGACGACACCGAGTTCGGCCCGGTCGTCGAGCGAGACCCCACGCTCGAGTTCGATCTCGTACATCGCCGTCACCTGGTGACCCGCTCCGAGTTCGCCGGCATCGACGTCGTCGTTGCGGAAGTCGGAGTCGCGCACGCCACGGTTCTCGAAGCCGATCAGCCGGTAGGCCTCCACGACGTCGGGGTCGAACTCGACCTGGATCTTGGCGTCCTTGGCGACGGTCAGCAGCGTCGACGTCAGCTCGTCGGCGAACAGGCGCTCGGCCTCGTCGATCGTGTCGACGTAGGCGTAGAAGCCGTCGCCCTGGTCGGCGAGCTGCTCCATCGTCACGTCGTTGAAGTCGCCCATGCCGTAGCCGACGGTCACCAGGCCGATGCCGCGGTCGGCGTCCTCGCGGATCATCTGCGCCAGTGCGTCCGGGTCGGTCTGGCCGGCGTTGGCCACACCGTCGGACGCGAGCACGACCCGGTTGATGCCGCCCTCCCGGAACGCCTCACGAGCGAGCTCGTACCCGTCGCGCAACCCGGCTTCGAGGTTCGTCGAGCCGCCTGGACCGAGGCGGCCGATCGCCTGGATGATCTCGAACCTGTCGGCCACCGGCGTCGGGAACAGCACGATGCCGGACGAGTCGCTGTAGGTCACGATCGCGACGGTGTCGTCGTCGGAGAGCTGGTTGACGAGCACCGTCAGCGACTCCTTGACGAGGCCGAGGCGGTCGGGACGGTCCATCGACCCGGACGTGTCGATCACGAACGTCAATGCCGCCGGCCCGCGATCGCGGTCGTCGACGACCTCGGCCTGGACGCCGATCCGCACGAGGTGGTTGCCCCGGTCGAACGGTGACGGGCCGCCGTCGACCGACACCGCGAGCCCGTCGCGGGGTGCCTGGTAGTCGTAGTCGAAGGCATTGATGTACTCCTCAGGTCGCACCGAGTTGGTCGGCGGGAGTTCGCCCGCCCGGAGGGCCCGTCGGCCGATCGTGTACGACCCGGTGTCGACGTCGAGGGCGAACGTCGAGCGCGCATCGCGGGCGGCCGGGATGAAGTCGCGAAAGCCGTCGTCCTCGAACCGGCTGTCGGTGAAGCTCTCGTCCGGCTGGTCGTCCGGCGGCGGGTCGTCGAACAGCCCGCCGTCGTCGCCCTCGGCGCCCTCGCGGGTCGGGGGGTTCGCCGCGAGTTGCTCCTCCGCATCGGCGGACACCTCGTCGCGGACCTGTCCGGGTGCGACCGTCTCGGCGGGGGCGTCGGTCTGGGAAGGCGCCTCGGTCGTTTGCGGGCCGTCGGTCGCCGGTGGTGGCTCACCGGTGAGGTACTCCTCGGCGTCGTCGACGCGCACTCCGGCATCGCGGCCCGTGGTGTCGCCGGCGTCGTCGTCGCTGCCACACGATGCGACGAACAGGCCGAGGGTTGCGACGGCGGCCACGAACTTGCTCACGCTGCGCTTGTCCATGTTCCTGTGACGTGCGGACCGGGCCACCGGTTCCCGAATCGTCAAGATCGTGACAACACGTCTCGCACCGGTCAGTGCGCCTCGAACATCGCGACCGCCTTCAGGCGGCGTTCGATGTGGAACTCGAGTGCCCGGGTGGCGAGGTGCGACACCTCGTGCGTCACCGGTGACTCCTCCTGGGCCAGCGCCCGCGCCAGTCGCCCGCCGAGGATGTCGCGCACGGTGTCGAGCGCGGCCTGGCTGATTGCCTGCCCAGAGCGGCAGTTCCGGCACAGCACGCCACCCTCGCCGAGATCGAAGGCCACGAGCTGCGCGTCCGGCTCGCCCTCGCCGCAGCGCTGGCATGCGTCGAGTTGCGGCCGGAACCCCTCGCTGGCGAGCAGCTTCCAGTAGAACGCCGGGACGTTGATCGGCGACGGCGCGCCGGCGATCGTGCGCAGCACCCCGACCGCCATGCGGTACAGCTGCTCGTTCGGTTCGCGCTCCATCGACAGCTGGTCGACCGCCTCCAGCGCGGCGAGCCCCTGCGACGCCCGGTCGAGCGACGACAGCATCGGCGCCAGCGGCTCGACCGACTCGGCCTGCGTGACGATGTCGAGTTCGCGGCCCCGGTACAGCTGAAGGTTGACGTGGCTCATCGGTTCCAGCCGGGCGCCGAACTTCGACTTCGTCTTGCGGACACCCTTGGCGACCGCCCGAACCTTGCCGTTGTCGCGGGTGTGGATGACGACGATGCGATCCGACTCGCGCAGCTTGTACGTGCGCAGGATGACGCCGGTGTCCCGATAGAGCTCGCTCACTCGTCGGATTCGTCGAGGCCGCCGAAGCGGCGCTCACGCTGTGCGAAGTCGGCGAACGCGTCGACGAGATGATCGGCGCCGAGATCGGACCAGGCGAGCGGGACGAAGACGAGTTCGCCGTAGGCCAGTTCCCACACCAGTGACGGGGGCAGCCGTGTCGACTCACCGAGCACGACGATCAGGTCGGGTTCGCAGTCGGCCGGCGCGTACAGGGCTTCGGCGACGGTCGCCTCGTTGACCGGGTCGTGCGGTTCGAGCCGCTGCATCGCCTCGGCGAACCGCTCGCGCCCGTCACCGCACGGGTCGATGATCACGTGGCAGCCGCCGATCCGCCGTTCCCATCGGGGCTGCTGCACTGCGTCGGCGCCCGGCTCGAACGCCCGCAGCGTCAGGAACGACGCCCCCGCGTGGTCCGCGATCGCGCCGAGCGTCTCGACACGCGCCGTCCACCGGTCATCGCCGAGCTCCTCCCACTCGCGCAGGGTGCCGCCGACGACCATCACGTGGCGCAGGAACTGGCGCGTCGAGTCGGCCGCTGCCGCCGGATGGGAGTCCGGCACGGTCGTCGATGCCACCTTGGTCGCCACGTCCCCATTCTTCCACGTCGACCGGGCGAATCGGCGTCTGCTCATGCCCGCCGCCCGGCGCCACTGCGCAGTACCGTGGACGGCCGTGCCCCGCGACGAAACCGACCTCCGCCTCCACGTCGCCTGCATCATGGACGGCAACGGCCGCTGGGCGGGCCGCCGGGGACTGCCGCGCACCGATGGCCACACGGCGGGCGAGGAGAATCTCGCCGCCCTCGTGCGCGTGGCGGTGAAGCGCAACATCGGCTGGCTGACCGTGTTCGGCTTCTCGACCGAGAACTGGCGGCGTCCCCGCCCCGAGGTGCGGCACATCCTCGGCCTGCACGAGAAGCTGTTCGGGCGCGTCGCCGAACTCAACGAGCTGAACGTCAAAGTGCAGTGGATCGGCCGGCCGTTCGACTCCCGCGAGGCGCGCACGCCGAAGTACGTCCAGCGGGCGATCCGCAAGGCGATTGCCGATACGGCGCAGAACACCGGCATGGTGTTGACGATCGCATTCGACTACGGCGGCCGGTCCGAGTTGGTGGCTGCGGTCGAACAGGCCCGCACCGAGTCCGACGGCATCACCAGCGCCACCATCGGCGAGCACCTCTACCTGCCCGAGCTGCCGCCGGTCGACGTGCTCGTGCGCACCAGCGGCGAGCGGCGGGTGTCGAACTTCCTGCTGTGGCAGGCGGCCGGAGCGGCGATCTACTTCACCGAGGCCCCGTGGCCGGACTTCGACGAAGCCGAACTCGACGCGGCCCTCGCGCTCGCTCGATGACGGCGCCATCGCCACCGACTGCGTCGTCTCCCACTGAGACGTCAACCGCTGAGACGTCCCCCACGGAGACGTCCTCCGGCGAGCGGCACCTCGAGCACGCCGAGGTCGTCGCGGCGCTCGCCACGGCGACCGCCGCGCTCGACGACGCCGAGGACCGGCCCGGGCAGGTCGAGATGGCCGAACTGGTCGACGCTGCGATCGCGAGTGGGCGCCATCTCGTCGTCCAGGCCGGCACCGGCACCGGCAAGACGCTCGCCTACCTGCTGCCTGCGGTTCGGGCCCACCAGAAGGTCGTCGTCGCCACCGCCACGAAGGCCCTGCAGGATCAACTGGCCGGCAAGGATCTCCCCTTTCTCGACGAGCACGTCGGCGGGTTCGAGTGGTCGGTGCTGAAGGGCCGGTCGAACTACGTCTGCCGTCAGCGAGTGCAGGAGTTGCTCGACGATCGGCAGGGTCGGCTCGATCTGCCCACCGACGATCCCATGCTGCAGTCCGTGCTCACGTGGGCCGACGCCACCGAGATCGGCGATCGGGCCGAGCTGCCCATCGAGCCGCGCCCGTCGGTGTGGGAGGCGGTCAGCGTCACGTCGCAGGAGTGCCCCGGCGCGGCCAAGTGCCCGTCGGGCGAGCGGTGCTTCGCCGAGGCGGCGCGGGCCCGGGCCGCGGAGGCCGATGTCGTCATCGTCAACACGCACCTCTACGGCACGCATCTCGCCGCCGGTGGGGTGATCCTGGCGCCGCACGATGTCGTGGTCATCGACGAGGCCCATCGCTTCGAGGAGGTCGTGTCGTCGACGTCGGGGCTGGAGCTGTCGGCGGGCCGGTTGACTGCGGCGGCGTACGCCATCGGGCGGGTGCTCGAGGACGACATCTCCAGTCAGCTCCTCGGCGATGCCTCGAACCTCGGCGGCCTGCTCGACAACTACGTCGGCGATCGCCTCGATCCCGTGCCGAAGGCGATCATCACGATGCTCACCTCGATTCGGGGGCGTCTCGACGAAGCCGCGGCCGCGCTGCGCAAGCTGCCCGACGACAAGTCCGATGTCGTGGCCCGCAGCAATCGGGCCCAGACGCAGATCACGAGCCTGTCGATCGACCTGGCCACGGTCATGTCCGTGCCCGACACCGATGTCGCCTGGGT
>JABDKP010000094.1 GCA_013002175.1 Ilumatobacter sp. | reverse complement strand
GCGTTCGCCGAACAGATCCAGCTCGCCCACCAGCGCGCGCTCCCGCTCGTGATCCACACCCGGGACGCCTGGGCGGACACCTTCGACATCCTCGATGCGGAGGGCACGCCCACCCGCACGATCTTCCACTGCTTCACCGGCGGGCCGGACGAGGCGCAGCAGTGCCTCGATCGCGGTGCGGTGCTGTCGTTCTCGGGCATCGTCACGTTCGGCGGTGCGACCGACGTGCAGGCCGCCGCGACATCGTGCCCGCTCGACCGGATGCTCGTGGAGACCGACAGCCCGTATCTCGCGCCGGTCCCCCACCGGGGCCGGCGCAACCGGCCGGCATGGGTGCCCGACGTCGGGGCGTTCATCGCCGATCTGCGCGGCCTCACCGTCGACGAGGTGGCCGCGGCGACCGTGACGAACACCCGTGCGGCGCTCCCCGGCATCGGCTGAACGCAGATAGCCTTGCGGGGCGACGTTGCGTGGTCGACACCACCGGAACGCCCACCGGCGCTTCCCGGCCGATCCGTGGCGACGACGCAAGAAGAGATTTGAACCAGTGGCACTCGACGACACCGACCGACGACGTTTCTTCCTCGCAGCGATCGTCAGCCTGCTCGCCCTCCCCGCGCTGTGGTGGGCGAACCGCGACGACGGCTCGGCCGGCCCCAACGTGGCGACCGCCGGCGTCGAGATCGCCGGCGACACTGCGTCGACCGCATCGCCGGCATCGCCGGCCGACACCGACACGACGATCGGCGAGTCGAGACTGCCGCCCGTGCAGACGGTGCGTGGCAGCGATCCGGTCTTCCTCGACGGGCCGGCCCCCAACGCCGTCGGCGTGTCGGAGATCGCCGTCCCCGCCACCTCCGCCACCGAAGCGGTGATGGCCCAGGCGACCTATCGCAGCTCGGTCGTCGACGCGGCCACGTGCCTGACGAAGACGCTCCAACCGGGGCGGACCGTCACGATCGTCAACCTCGACAACAACCGCGAGGCGACGTGCCAGCTCCGGCTCGGGCCCGCCACCCAGGTCGACGATCTGGTGGTGCACACCGATCTGTTCATCGAGCTCGCCGACTTGACCGATGCGCCGATCCCGGTCGAGATCCGCCCGTGAACCGTGACGCACTCCCGGCCACGAGTCCACGACCTGCTCGAGTCGAACTCGCTCGCGCCACGGCGTGATCTCGGCCAGAACTTCGTCGCCGACCCCAACACCGTCCGCCGGATCGCATCGCTCGCCCACGTCGGCGCCGGCGATCACGTCGTCGAGATCGGGGCAGGCCTCGGCTCGCTGACCCTCGCCCTCGCCGACACCGGCGCGGAGATCACCGCAGTCGAGGTCGACCGGGGCATGGTGCCGGTGCTCACCGAGGTCGTCGCCGACCGGGCCAACGTGCGCGTCGTCGAAGCGGACGCGATGCGCGTCGACTGGGACGAACTGCTCGGCGCGGCGGACCGCTGGGTCCTCGTGGCCAACCTGCCCTACAACGTCGCGACGCCGCTCGTGTGCGACGTCCTCGACAACGTGCCCCGCGTCGAGCGCCTGCTCGTGATGGTGCAACGTGAGGTCGCCGAGCGGTTCGCGGCGCAGCCGCGGACACCGGCGTACGGGGCGGTCAGCGTCAAGGCTGCGTACTGGGGTACCGCCCGGGTGGTCGGCGTGGTGCCGGCGTCGGTGTTCGTGCCGCGCCCGAACGTGGAGTCCGCACTCGTCGAGATCACCCGCCGCCGGCCGCCGGACACTGCCCCGCAACCACTGTTCGACCTCGTGCGCACGGCATTCGGCCACCGCCGCAAGATGCTTCGCAAGTCACTCGCCGGTGTCGTCACGCCGGCCCAGTTCGAGCAGGCTGCGGTCGACCCCACCGCGCGGCCCGAGGAACTCGACGTCGCGGCCTGGTGCCGACTGGCAGGATCGATCGATGCCGGGGGCTGACCACGCCGACGACGACGAGGCCCGCGCCGAAACGGGATGGCGCGGTCACGCCAAGCTGACGATCTCCCTGCGGATCACCGGCGTGCGCGCCGACGGATTCCATCTGATCGACGCGGAGATGGTCAGCCTCGACCTCCACGACCGGCTCCTGATCGACCCGCGCGGCGACGGGTTGAGCACGACCGGCCCATTCGCGGCCGGCGTGCCGACCGACGAGTCGAACATCGTCGCCACGGCGTTGCGCTTCGCCGGTCGACGCGCCCACGTCACGATCGACAAGCAGATCCCGCACGGTGGCGGGCTCGGCGGCGGCTCGGCCGACGCGGCCGCCGTGCTGCAGTGGGCCGACACCCCGACGACCGACCTGGCTGCCGTCGCCACGATCGGCGCCGACGTGCCGTTCTGCCTCGTCGGCGGGCATGCCCGCGTCCGCGGCATCGGCGAGATCGTCGACCCGCTGCCCCACGTCGACCGCGTGTTCACCCTGGTGATCCCGCCCGTGGCGGTCAGCACCCCGGCGGCCTACCGCGCGTGGGACGACCTCGGCGGCCGCACCGCCGACGGGCCGAACGACCTCGAGGGCGCCGCGCTGCGGGTCGCCCCGGCGCTCGCGACGTGGCGTGACCGCATCGGCGACCGTGTGGGCTCTGCGCCGTCGCTCGCCGGCAGCGGCGCCACCTGGTTCACCGAGGGTGAACACCACGACGCCCTCGCCGACCTGGTCGACGAGGGCGCAACGGTGGTGTTGGCACGTTCCGTGCCGGCGGAGATTGCGACGAACCGCGCCGACACAGCGGCGCGGTGAACGACGGCTACTTGCGTCGTTGGTGACGCGTGCGGCGCAGCATCTTCTTGTGCTTCTTCTTCCGCATGCGCTTCCGACGCTTCTTGATCAGCGAACCCATAAGGCCGGTCACGCTATCGGCCCCGTCGGGGCACGCCACCGAGATCGCCCGGCGCGACCGGCCCGACCCGAGAACGCGAGCCGCACCGATGGCGCGCCGCGATCGACGGATATGGTTGACCTCGGACCGATCCGGGGTCGTCTAACGGTAAGACAGCGGTTTTTGGTGTCGCGTATAGGGGTTCGATTCCTCTCCCCGGAACCATGAGCGTTTCTGCCATCGTGCTCGCTGCCGGCGAGGGGACTCGAATGCGTTCGAGTCGCCCCAAGCCCCTTCACCTCATCTGTGGACGCGCCATGGTCGTCCACGTGATCTACGCGTTGGAGAAGCTCCACCCCGACCGCACTGCGGTCGTCGTGGGGCATGGCGCGGAACAGGTCACCAAGAAGGTGCAGGAACGTGCTCCGTCGTGGGCCAACGTCGCCTTCGTCGAGCAGGTCGAGCAGAACGGGACGGGCGATGCGGCCGCGATCGGGATGACCGCCTTCCCGGGCGACGACTACGACGAGGAGTCGACGATCGTCGTGCTGCCCGGCGACGCCCCACTGCTGCGGGCCGAGTCGCTCGACGAACTCGTCGCCACCCACGTCGCCAACGGCAACGCCGTCACGATGCTGACGAGCGTGCTCGACGACCCGACCGGCTACGGGCGGGTCATCCGCAAGAAGGACGGACAGGTCCAGCGGATCGTCGAGCAGCGCGATGCCGCGCCGGAAGAGCTCGACGTCCGTGAGGTGTGCACGAGCATCTACGCCTTCCGGCGCGACCTGCTCGGGCCCGCCCTGCGCAAGCTGACGACCGACAATTCCCAGGGCGAGCACTACCTGACCGACGTGATCTCGGTGCTCGCCGACATGGGCCACCGGGTCGGCTGCCTCCAGGCACCAGCGCAGGAGACCCAGGGCGTCAACGACCGCTGGCAGCTCGCGCTCGCCGAACGCGAGCTGCGCAACCGCACGAACCGGCACTGGCTGCTGAACGGCGTGACGATGCTCGACCCCCGCCAGACGTTCATCGACGTCAACGTCAAGATCGGCCGCGACGTCACGCTCTATCCGGGCACGATGCTGCAGGGGTCGTCGGTGATCGGCGACGGGTGCGACATCGGGCCGGACACGCGTCTCGTCGACTGCGCGGTCGGCGAGGGCGCCACCGTCGAGCACACGGTCGGTCACGATGCAGAGATCGGACCCGATGCGAACGTCGGGCCGTACGCCCACCTCCCGGCGGGATCGGCCGTCCATGCGAACGCGACGACCGGCGCCTTCTACACTGCACCCGTCGGCTGAATCACCGACCGGTCATCAACAGCGCGGCCACGACGACAGCCTCGCCTCACGTCCCGGTTGCACCGGGGAGGACATCTCCAATGGAAAAGGTCACGACCAAGCGCCTGGCGATCTACACCGGGCGAACCCATCCTGACCTCGCCGCCGAAGTGGCCGCACACCTGAACATCGGCCTCGGCCAGGACAACCTCGTCCAGTTCGCGAACGGCGAAGTGCGGTGCAGCTTCGGGGAGTCCGTGCGCGGCAGTGACGTCTTCGTGATCCAGAGCCACTTCGGTGTCGGTGGCCACTCGGTGAACGACTCGATCATGGAGCATCTGATCATGATCGACGCCGCGTCGCGGGCCAGCGCGAAGCGGATCACCGCCGTGTGTCCGTTCTACGGGTACGCCCGGCAGGACCGCAAGGCCGCGGGGCGCGAACCGATCACAGCGCGGCTGATCGCCGACATGTTCAAGGCCGCCGGCGCCAAGCGGATGATCTCGATCGATCTCCACTCCGGCCAGATCCAGGGGTTCTTCGACGGCCCGGTCGACCACCTCACTGCGATGCCGGTGCTCGAGCAGTACGTCCGCGAGCACGCCACGGAACCGGTGATCGTGTCGCCGGACGCCGGACGGATCAAGGTCGCCGAACGGATGGCACAGCACCTCGTCGACTGCGGCGCCGACCTCGCGTTCATCTACAAGCGGCGTCCGAAGGGCAGCACCAACGTCGCCGAGGCGGCCGAGGTGATGGGTGACGTCGAGGGCCGCACCTGCGTCCTGACCGACGACATGATCGACACCGGCGGCACGATCGTCGCGGCGGCCGAGCTCCTGATGGAGCGCGGTGCCAAGGAGGTCTGGGCGATGGCGACCCACGGCGTGCTCTCCGGGCCCGCCGTCGACCGGCTGAAGAACAGCAAGATCGAGCGGATCGTGCTGACGAACACGCTGCCGCTGCCGCCCGAGAAGCAGCTGCCGAACATCGAAGTGCTCTCGATCGCCCCGTTGATCGCCGAAGCGCTCGGTGCGGTGTTCGACGACACCAGCGTGAGCGACATCTTCGACGGCGAGAACCTGTCCTGACCAGGCGTTTCGTAGGCCCTCGCGGGCGTACGGCCACCGCGAGGGGATGGGGGCGACCGCCGATAGCGTTGTCTGCTGCTGTATCGACCTGACAGCTGCGCCGCTGCGCAGCACACGACTTTGGAAGACGACCACCATGTCTGAGACCGTTCTCATCGCCGAAGCCGGCCGCTCGACCGGCAGCTCCGGATCCCGTCGCCTGCGCGCCGACGACCGCATCCCCGGTGTCGTGTACGGCCGCGGGATGGCCCCGATCAGCCTGTCGGTCGACCGCCGTGACCTGCGGGCGGCACTGTCCGGCACCGCCGGGCTGAACACGATCCTCGACCTCACGGTCGACGGCGACGTGTACCCCTCGCTGATCAAGGACATCCAGCGTCACCCGGTCCGTCGCAACGTCCAGCACATCGACTTCATCCAGGTCGACCTGAACGTCGAGGTCACGGTCGCCGTGCCGGTGCGTCTCGTCGGCGAGGCGAAGGAAGTCGAGGCCAACGGTGGGCTGGTCGACCTCACGATGAACGAGTTCGAGGTCACGACGACGCCCCGCAACATCCCCGACGAGATCGTCGTCGACGTCAGCGAGATGGACATGGACTCCACGATTCGCGTCGCGGACATCACGCTGCCCGCCGGTGTCGAGGCCGTCGCCGACGAGGACTACCCCGTCGTCACCGTGCTCACGATGCGCACCCCGGTGCTCGACGCCGAGGAAGCAGCCGCCGAGGAAGCAGCCGCCGAGGCAGCCGAAGAGGGCGAAGGCGACGGCGAGGGCGGCGACGCACCGTCCGAGGACAGCGATTCCGGCGACGCCGGCGAGTGACCGTGCGAGTCGCGAGGCTCGACACCACTCGGCGCAGCCTCCGTCCGGACCTCGGCTGACGTCGCCAGGCACCTGACATGGCGCTGTTCGGCCGCCCGGGCAAGGGATCACCGTTCGACTGGCTCGTGGTCGGTCTCGGCAATCCGGGGCCGAAATACGAGCGCACGCGACACAACGTCGGCGAGGAAGCGATCCGGCTGCTCGCCGACCGCAGGGCCCTCACGCTGAAGGGCGGGCGCGACAACGCCCTCGTCGCGGAGGCGCGATTTCCGGGACGCGACGGCGACGAACGCGTCGTACTGGCATTCCCGATCACGTACATGAACGAGTCGGGCCGGTCGGTCGGCGCGATGGTGCGGCGCTACCGCATCGAGTCGCCCTCGCAGGTGATCGTGATCCACGACGAACTCGACCTGCCGCCGGGCGAGTTGAAGCTGAAGGAGGGTGGGGGCCTCGCCGGCCACAACGGCCTGCGGTCGATCAACCAGCATCTCCGGTCTCCCGACTTCGTCCGCATCCGGATCGGCGTCGGCAAGCCGGACTCGAAGGAACTCGGCAGGAACCACGTGCTCTCCAGGATCCCCAAGCGCGAACGCGAGCTGCTCGACATCCGGGTGGCCGACGCCGCCGACGCCGCCGAGATGATCATCGCCCAAGGCGTCGACGCCGCGATGCAGCGATACAACACGAAGCGATGACCTCCACGCTCGACACGGCGACCGACGGCGCGCCGCTGCACTCGCTGCCCGGGCTGCTGCGTGACGAACCCGGCCTGACCCGCGCCCTCGGCGACCCGGGCGCGCGGCTCGCGATCGTCGAGGCCGCCCGACCGATGTCGATCGCCGCACTCGCCATGCTGTCGGCGCGACGTCCGCTCGTCGTCGCCTGCCCGACCGGCACGATGGCGGCGCAACTGGTCGACGACCTCGCCCAGTTCGTCGGACCCGGCGAGGTCGTCCAC
>JABDKP010000088.1 GCA_013002175.1 Ilumatobacter sp. | reverse complement strand
GGTGTCATCTGTGCCGGTGTCGTCTGTGCCGGTGTCGTCTGTAGCGGTGTCGTCTGTGCGGGTGTCATCTGTGCCGGTGTCGTCCGGGCTGGCGACGGCCGGGCTGGTGTCGTCCGGGCTGGCGTCGGCCACAGGTGCTTCGGCTGCTTCGGCGGCGGCTGCTTCGGCCGCTTCCTTCTCGGCTTCGGCGGCCGCCTTCTTCAGTGCTTCCTGCGCCTGCTTGTCCGGCGACAGCACCATGGTCATGCTGCGGCCCTCGAACCGGGCTTGGGTATCGACCTTCGCGACCGGCCCGACCGCTTCGAGCACGTCGTCGAGGATCTTCGACCCGAGTTCGGGGTGGGCCATCTCACGGCCCCGGAACTGGAGCGTGATCTTGACCTTGTGTCCCTGGTCGATGAACTTGAGGACGTTGCGCGTCTTGGTCTCGAAGTCGCCCTTGCCGATCTTCGGGCGGTACTTGACCTCCTTGACCGACACGTTGGTCGACTTCTTCCTCGCCTCTTTGGCCTTCTGGCCTTCCTCGTACTTGAACTTCCCGTAGTCCATGATCCGACACACCGGGGGGTTCGCACCGGGTGCGACCTCCACGAGGTCGAGATCGAGACCACGGGCCATCCGCAGCGCATCGGGAACGGGCTTGATGCCGAGTTGGTCGCCGGTCGGTCCGATCAGCCGGACTTCCCGTGACCTGATGCGGTCGTTGATGCGGTGCTGGTCGCCGCGTTGTTCGTGTCGAGGTGCTATGAGACTTCACTCCTGTGCAAATGGGCCTCCCCATGTGTTCCGATGTACTGGCGCTCGACGCGAAATGTCACGGAGCGGCCAACACCGGATCGCTGCCACCGGCCTGCGGAGTCGTCCGCGGGCCCGGCACCGAGCAGATGGCTGGTCTCAGCCGATGACCTGGACGCACGTCGCCCCCCACTGTGCGAACACCGCGCGGGGCTGGTGGCCAGGTGGGAGTCACCCCCACTTCGCCTCAATTGTCGTCGCTAGGGTAGCGCCCGTGACCGACGAAACCTCCGACACCAGCAGCGACAGCGGCACCGACAGCGAGTACGACGCGATCAACGAGCGCCTCGCCGGCCTCGGCGACGACGCAGAACTCGACGACGAGACGATCGACGCCGTCGAAGAGGCCCAGCGGGCGATGGCCGACGCCCGCGCCCGCCTCGCGGACGTCCCCGCCGAGGTCGTCGTCACGAACCACGTGATGGGGCTGTACGAGTTGGCCGCGATCCATCTCTCCGGCTCGCCACCCGACCTCGGTCAGGCTGCGCTGGCGATCGACGCAGTCGCCTGTCTGGTCGACGGACTCGGCGACCGGCTCGGTCCCGAAGCCCCGACGATGAACGACGCGCTCAACAACATCCGGCTTGCATTCGTGCAGATCAAGGGCTCGGTCGAGTCCGCAGCCGACGACGACACCGCCGACTGAGCCGCCTCACGGGCCCGCGGCGAATCGACCCAGCGGCGCGCTGACGATTCGCTCGTGACGGACGACGACACCCTCCTCGGCGAGCAACTCCGCCTGGAGCCGCCGATCGCCCGCCCGCAGGTGACCGGACGAGTTGACCACTCGCCACCACGGCACGTCGGCGTCGGTGTGCTTGAGGATCCACCCGACATGGCGCGCCTGCTTCGGGTAGCCGGCGACGTCGGCCACGTCGCCATAGGTCGTGACTTCACCCTCGTCGAGCGTCATCAACACGTCGACGATCCGGCGGATCCGCTCCGGGTCAGCGCTCACGGCGAATCGTCGCGGCCTCGTACCGGCCGAACTTCGCCACGACGGCGAAGTCGACGGAGGCGCCGACATCGATGGTGCGCGACCCGTCCGCGATCTCGACGCAGTGGAATCGGTAGCGGTCGCCCGCCTCGCTCTCGATCTCGCCGAGACCGACGTCGGCATCGAACGCGACGACCGTTCCGGCCTGCGTGTCGCGGCGTGCCGTCCCGGTCATCGGTCGCGGCCGTTACGGGACGATCTTCGAGATGGGCATCTCGACGAGGTCGGTCGCACCCGCCTCGCGCAATGCCGGGATGACGAGGTTGATCGTCGTCTTCTCGACGACGGACTCCACGGCAAACCCCCCACCGGCCAGCGCCGACATCGTCGGCGACTTCATCGACGGCAGGATCGCGAGCACCGCCTCCTTGTCCGCGTCGGAGACGTTGAGCTTCAGCAACACCTTGCCGCGGGCGTCGAGTACACCGTTGAGCAGCGTCATCACCTGCTCCATCGCCTTGCGCTTCTCGGGGTCCTTGGCGGCAGCGGGATTGGCGACGACTTCGGTGTAGCTGGTGAGGATCGTCGCGATCACCTTCAACCCGGCGGCCCGCAGTGCCCGGCCGGTCTCGGTGATCTCGACGACGCAGTCGGCGATGTCCGGGATCTTCGCCTCGGTCGCCCCGTACGACAGGCGGACGTCGGCGACGACTCCTTGCGACTCGAAATAGCGTTTGGTCGTCTCGACGTACTCGGTCTGGACGCGTACGCCGTCGTGCAGGTCAGCGACCGATTCAGCGGGCGAATCGCCCGCGACTGCGACGACCATCCGGATCGGCTTCGCGGTGTTCTTCGAGTACTTCAGTTCACCGAGTGACTCGACGACGCTGCCGGTCTCCTCCACCCAATCCCGGCCGGTGATGCCGATGTCGAACAACCCCTCCGCGACGTAGGACGGGATCTCCTGCGGACGCAGGATGCGAACCGAGTCGATCCGGGGATCGTCGATCGTCGCCTGATAGTCGACCGCCGACGACCGGTTGACCGGCAGATCCGCCGCCTCGAAGAGTTCGAGCGTGGCCTTTTCCAGCGAACCCTTGGGGAGCACGATTCTGAGCACGGAGGCAGGCTAGCGGCGCCCACTCCGACCGGCCCTCCCGCTGCGAGGCCTCAGTGGGAGGCGTCGGTGTCGTGGAGCAGACGCAGCGCATGCGGCAGCACGTCGAGCACTGCCTCCAGTTGCTCGACGCACCCCGTCGTGCTGCCGGGTGTGTTGACGATGATCGCCGCTCCACGGACACCGGCGACACCACGCGACAGCCGGCCGAGCGGGTTGCAGAGGCGCATCGCCTCGGCGAGGCCCGGCGCGCCGCGCTCGATCACGGCGAGGGTCCCCTCCGGTGTCTGGTCGCGGGGTGCGAAGCCGGTGCCGCCGGTCGACACGACGAGTCCGGCGAAGTCGTCGGTCATCTCGGTGAGCGCCGCCGCCACCGCATCGGTCCCGTCCGCCGTCACCCGGTGATCGATGACCTCGAAGCCGGCGGCCCGCAGGCGGTCGACCAGTGCCCGGCCGCTCGCGTCGTCGCGCACCCCGTGGACGACGCCGTCGCTGCACGTCAGCACCTTGGCCTGCTGGACATCCGCGGTCATGAGGTGCGACGGTAGCGAATGACCACCATGCCGTCGGTGTCGGCGTCCTGCGGCAACACGCGCCACCCCTGCCCGAACGGCCGCCACGTGCCCACCGGCAGCGGCGATCCGTCGATCTCGAAGCCGGCCGGCGTCGCATGGTCGACCGACTCGGCAGCGGTCAGCGTGCACACGCTGTAGACCAGTCGGCCGCCCGGCCGCACCACACCGGCACCCGCCGTGAGCAGCCGGGCCTGCAACCCGGCGAGCTCCTGGACGTCGGCCGGGGCGATGCGCCATCGCGCGTCCGGGCGTCGGCGCAGGGCGCCCAGCCCGGAGCATGGTGCGTCGAGGAGCACCGCGTCGAACGTGGCTGCGGCGAATGGCGGCGACGTTCCGTCGGCGACGACGATCGGCAGCTCACGCCCGAGGCGGACCGCGTTCTCCCGCACGAGTGCCGCGCGACGAGGTCGCACATCGGCCGCGACCACCGTGGCGCCCGCTGCGGAGAGTGCCGTCGCCTTCCCGCCCGGCGCGGCGCAGACATCGAGAATCCGGTCGCCCGGAACCGCCTCCACCGCCGCGGCCACCCACTGCGACGCGACGTCCTGCACATAGCCGTCGGGACGGGCGGTCACCGGGGGCGGCTCGTTCATCCGCTCCAAGGCCGCCGGCGCGTCGTCGCCGAGTTCGGCGGCGAGCAGCTCCACGATCCAATCCGGATAGCTGAGCCGGGCGCCCGCGGAGGGCCACGCCATCGAGTCCCCGGCCGCCGCGACTTTTCGGAGCACGGCGTTGACGAACCCACGCGTGCGTCGTGGGGCGAGCTCGACCGTCGAGTTCACGGCAGCGTGCGGCGGGACCCCGGCATACACCAGCTGGTACACGCCGAGCCGCAGGATCGACCGCGTCGCAGCGTCGGGCGGCTGGCTGACGTACCGATCCATGAGCGCATCACAGGCCCGGCGCATCCGCGTCGAGCCGTAGACCAACTCCGTCGCGAATCGTCGGTCGGCGTCGCTCAGCCCTGACACGGCCAACGCCGGCCCGAGCGCGAGGTTGGCGTAGGCGCCGTCGTCCTCGATCCGCCGCAGCACATCGAGCGCCACGCGGCGCGCCGACGGCGCGGGCGGCCGCCGGTCGGTCACCGGTCTCCGAACAGCTCGGTCGCTGCCGGACGGGCGCCGTTGCGCCACGCATCGAACGACATCTCCCCCTTGCCCTCCGGCTGGACACGGGTCGGGACGAGCCGCCCGTCGACGACATCCGCCGCGACGATCTTCAGCCGCTTGTCGCGGAACGTCGTCCATGCACCGCCGACGCGCACCAGCCGATGCACCGCATCGGCCGGTTGGTCCCAGTCGATCTCGAACTCCTCCTTGGTCAGCTTCGCGGCGTACGTCACGTCGCCCTGCTGCGGGATCGCGCCGTCGATCCACGACCCGAGCGGACGAGCAAGTGTCTCGACGAGCAATTCGCTCGCCACGTCGACGAGCACGGCCCGCAGGTCGCCAGCCGTCGTCGCCGGGGTGATCGGTACCTCCGCACACGCATACACCCCGCCGGTGTCGAGCCCCTCCTCCACCCGCATCACGCAGACGCCTGTGACGTCGTCACCGGCGAGCAGCGCCCGTTCGACCGGGGCCGCGCCGCGCCAGCGAGGCAGCAGGGAGAAATGGGCGTTGATCATCGGGAGGGCGTCGAGGTGGTGGGGCCTGAGCAGCCGCCCGTATGCGACGACCACGCCGAGTTCGGTACCGCCGGCCGCCGCGGACACCACATCGTCCGGGTCGGACGAAACCGGGATCCCGAGGTCGAGCGCCGCCTCCTTCACCGGGCTGGACGACAGTGCCGACCCACGACCGCGCCGCTTGTCGGCCCGCGTGATGACTCGCGTGACGTCGTGTCCCGCGCCGACGAGGGCACGCAGGGGCGGAACGGCGATCTCCGGTGTGCCGAGATAGACCAGCTTCATCGGGCGTGCCGCGACGACGGTGCCGATCAGCCCAGACCGAGACGCTTGTGCAGCGGACGTTTCGGCGTGGCCTGCGGGCCGGCCGCAACCTGCTGGGCCTCGTTCTCGATCCGCCGGTACTCCGCGAGCGCCTGCTTGCGCTGGTCGCCCTCGAGCCGGTCGAACATCAGCACGCCGTTGAGGTGATCGATCTCGTGCTGGAACATCCGCGCTTCCAGTTCGTCGGCCTCGATCTCGATGATCTCGCCGTCGAGACCGACGCCGCGCACGAGCACGAGCTTGGGCCGCAACATCTCCACGTACAGGCCGGGGATCGACAGGCACCCCTCGTCGTAGACCCATTCGCCGTCGGACTCGACGACCTCGGGGTTGATGATCGCCAGCGGGTCGTCGCCGAGATCCCACACGACGACCTGCTTCTGCACGCCGATCTGCGGGGCCGCGAGGGCGAGACCGTTGTCGGTCTCGATGAGCGTCTCGAACATGTCGTCGACGAGCCGCACGATCTTGCCGTCGACGTCGTCCACCTTGCTCGCCGGCGTCTTCAGCACCGGGTCGCCGTATGTCCTGATTCGGTACGCCATTACTGCCAGGCTACGGGTGTGAGCAACGATCCGGCGGACGACCGCCCGGCGCACTACTTCGACGACGACCCGGAGGTTCCCACCGATCCCGTCCTGGTCGACATCACCCTGCCGGACACCGCGTTCGTCCTCGAGACCGACCGGGGTGTGTTCAGCCGCGGTCAGCTCGACACCGGGACGAGCCTGCTGCTGCGGGCCGACCTGGCACTGGCGTCGACCGGCCACCTCCTCGATCTCGGGTGCGGCGCCGGCCCGATCGCGCTGGCGATGGCGCGCCGCTCGCCGGACGCGACGGTCTGGGCGGTCGACGTCAACCGGCGCGCCCGTGAGCTGTGCCGCGCGAATGCACGACGCAACTCGATCTCGAACATCGAGGTGGCGGCACCCGACGACGTGCCCGCTGGCATCGCGTTCTCGATGATCTGGTCGAATCCGCCCATCCGAATCGGCAAGCCGGCTCTGCACGCCCTGTTGCTGACGTGGCTCGGACGACTGACCGAGGGCGGACGGGCGGTGTTGGTGGTGCAGAAGCACCTCGGTGCGGATTCGCTGCAACGGTGGCTGGAGTCGCAGGGGTACGCGACCCGGCGAATCCAGTCGAAGGCGGGTTTCCGCCTGATCGAGGCCGCGAGCTGAGCCCTCAGATGCGCGGCGGGTCGACGGCGACGCGCAGGCGCGACCCCTTCGGACGATCCACGGCCCGCAACGCCCGGCCGAGCGCGAACCACTCGGCGGCCCGGACGACGTAGCCGGTCGCTTCGTCACCGCCGACGTCGACCACCCCACGGTCGATCTGTTCGACGAAGTCGGCAGCTCCTGCGCCGGAGACGGCTGCGAGCGCTCCGTAGGGCGGGAGTCCGAGCATCCGCCGCCGGGCGCGTTCGGCCGTGACGACGATGTCCGGGTCGCCGGACGTCGCAGCCCGGACGACGTCGTGGTCCGGGCTGAACGTCTGGATCAGCACCTCGGGGGCCCGGCGACCGGCCCGGACGATCAGCGCGAGCGCCTGTTCTGCGGCGCGGAATCGCGGTGCGAGCATCTCGGAGTCGAACTCGAGGAACGCGATGACGTCCGAGGCGGGCGCCCGGTACAGCGCGGCCTCGGTTCCGATGTAGACGCCTGCCGCCGCCGGTGGCCCGGTGTCGCGGGTCGAGATCTCGGCGACCGGCCGCGCCGCGGCGGCTTCGAGCTCCTCGCGCAACCGTGTGACACCCGGGCGGAGGTTCGCGAACCGGGATGCGCCGCACGCCTGGCACACCGGCGGGCGGTCGATCCCGCACCGCCGGCACGCCAACCTGTTGTCGGCGGAGAGCCCGACGGCCGCGTCGCATCGCTCGCAGCGGATCAGCGAGCGGCACGCCCGGCAGGCGAGCACCCTGGCTCGTCCGGTGATGTTGCTGATGCAGACGACGGTGAGATCCCGATTGCGGATCCGCTCGATCAGCGGTGACGTCAGCAGCGAGCGCTTCCACGGGTCCTCGTCGGTCCGGTCGACGACGGTGAGCCGCGGCCACCCCGCCCGCTCCCGCTCGCGCGGCGGGTGGACGACGCCACGGTCACCGGCCGCGGTCTCGATCGCGACCAGCGACGGAATCGGCGACACGAGGACGCAGGGCACGCCGGCACGCCGACAGCGCTCCACGACGACGTCGCGGGCGTGCCACGTCGGCGACCCCTCCTCCTGCAGTGCCTCGTCGTGTTCGTCGACCACGATCGCCGACGCGAGGTCCACGCACGGCGCCCATGCCGCCGAGCGCGGTCCGATCACGACATCGACCCCGCCGGCCGCGTGCGCCCACTCGTCGGGCATCACCGCCGTGGTGGCGCCGACATCTCGCAACCGGCCCGCATACCGCCGGGCGTCGTGCACCGTGGGCACGACGACGAGCAGGGCCCCCCGCGCCGCCGCAGCGAGCAACACTGGCAGGACGTCCGCCATCGGCGGGAGCCGCAGCACCCCTCCGCCGCCGGCCAGCAGGTCACGCGTCGCGGGCGACGCCGGCTGCGGATCGGCCGCCGTCCGGCGGGGTGCCGGCAGCGCCGTGATCGCCCGGTCCGGCGATGCGGCGACGAGGAATGGGCGAGCGCCCTTCGCGGCCCACCGCTCGGCCGCCCAGCCGGCGAGTTCGATCAGCAGAGCGTCCGGGCCGTGTCCGGTGACCTTGGCGACCGGCTTCAGTGAGTCGGAGGCGACCGCGGACCGGGCGGCATCGAAGACCGCCGTCACCCACCCGCCGACGCGTCGACCGTGGAGCTCGACCCGGACGATCGTGCCGACCTGCACCCGATCGACGAGCGCGTCGGGGACCGAGTAGTCGAACTGCTTGTCCAGCCCTGCCACGTTCGGCAGGACCCTGGCGACGGCGCCCATCGCCGAGCCGTCCGGCGACTCAGGCGCCGAGGGCGGCCTTCAACTCGTCGAGCTTGCCGAGCTGCTCCCACGGGAACTCGGACCGTCCGAAGTGCCCGTAGGCAGCGGTGGCGGCGTAGATCGGCCGCTTCAGGTCGAGGTCGCGCACGATCGCGCCGGGGCGCAGGTCGAACGTGGAGCGCACGGCCGCCTCGATGCGCCCGGGGTCGTCCTGGGCGGTGCCGAACGTCTCGACGAGGATGCTCATCGGCTGCGCCATGCCGATCGCATACGCGAGCTGCACCTCGCAGCGGTCGGCGGCGCCGGACGCGACGACGTGCTTGGCCACCCAGCGACCCGCGTAGGCCGCCGACCGGTCGACCTTGGACGGATCCTTGCCGGAGAACGCTCCGCCGCCGTGGCGCCCCATTCCGCCGTAGGTGTCGACGATGATCTTGCGCCCGGTCAGCCCGCAATCGGCGTAGGGCCCGCCGCGCACGAAGTTGCCGGTGGGGTTGACGTAGATCTCGAAGTCGTCGTCGGCGAACCGCTCGGGAACGGTGGGCCGGATGACCTGATCGATCAGGTCCGGGCGGATGACCGTGTCGCGGTCGATGCCCTCCTGGTGCTGGGTCGAGATCAGCACCGCTTTCAGGGCGACGGGCACGCCGTCCTCGTACTCGAACGTGACCTGGGTCTTGCCGTCGGGTCGGAGGTACGGCACCTGACCGGACTTGCGGACATCGGCGAGGCGTTGGGCCAGACGGTGCGCCGTGTTGATCGGCAGCGGCATCAGCGCGTCCGTCTCGTTGCAGGCGTACCCGAACATCATGCCCTGGTCGCCGGCACCCTGCAGGTTCAGCAGGTCCTCGCCGGCCGAGCCGCCGCGCACTTCCTCGCTGGTGTCGACGCCCTTGGCGATGTCGGGGCTCTGCTCGTCGAGCGTGACCATCACGCCGCAGGTGTTGCCGTCGAACCCGGTGAGCGCGTCGTCGTAGCCGATGCCACGGATCGTGTCGCGGGCGATCCGCGGGATCTCGACGTACGCGGTCGTGCTGATCTCACCGGCAACCACGCACAACCCGGTCGTGACCATGGTCTCGCAGGCGACACGCGCGTCGGGGTCGTCAGCGAGGATTGCGTCGAGGACGGCGTCGGAGATCTGGTCGGCCATCTTGTCCGGGTGACCCTCGGTGACGCTCTCTGAGGTGAATGTGTAATGAGCCATGATGATTCGAGTTCGCTGTTCCTGTCAGTGATCGGGTCGGGTGCCGCGCCGGATGTCGACGATGCTGTTGATGACGGCCCGGGCGACGTCTCGCTTCGATGCGAGGTCGATCTCGACAGGCTCCGCGCCGGGCCGCAACAGCGTAACCGCGTTCGTGTCGTGAGCGAACCCCACGCCGGGAGCACTCACGTCGTTCGCGACGACGAGGTCGAGATGCTTCGCCGCGAGCTTCGCGGCGGCGTTGGCGAGCAGATCGTCGGTTTCGGCCGCGAATCCGACGAGCACCTGGCCCGGCCGCTTTGCTGCACCCAGCCCGGCGAGAATGTCCGGCGTCGGTTCGAGCGCGATCTCCGGGAGACCATCACGCTTCTTCAACTTGCCGTCGGCCGGCCGGACGGGCCGGAAGTCGGCCACCGCTGCTGCCATCACGACGACGTCATCGGTGTCGGCGGCGGCGTGCATCGCAGATTGCAGCGCAGCAGCCGTGTCGACCTCGACCAGGCGCACACCGGCGGGAGCCGGAAGGTCGACCGTGGAGACCAGCGTGACCTCCGCGCCACGCGCCGCTGCCTCGGCCGCGATCGCGTAGCCCTGCTTGCCGGAGCTGCGATTGGCGATCACCCTGACGGCATCGATCGGCTCGCGGGTGCCGCCGGCGGAGACCACGACGCGAACGCCTTCGAGATCCCGGGGGCCGAGCAGCCCGATCGCCTCGGCGACGATCCGCTCGGGGTCGGCAAGCCGGCCGGCGCCGACGTCACCGCCGGCGAGACGGCCTTCGTCCGGGTCGACGATGTGGACGCCCCGGTCGCGGAGCACGGCGATGTTGTCGACGACGCTGGGGTGCTCCCACATCTCGGTGTGCATCGCGGGGCAGATCATCACCGGCGCCCTGGTGGCGAGCAGCGTGTTCGTCAGCAGATCGGTCGACAAGCCGATCCGGTAGGCGGCGATGATCCGTGCCGTTGCGGGCGCGACGAGAATCAGGTCCGCCTCCTGGCCGAGCTTGGTGTGCGGGATCGCCGTCGTCGGGTGCTGCCAGAGATCGGTGTGGACCGGCTCGGACGCCAGCGCACTGAGCGTGGTGCGACCGAGAAAGTGCTCGGCACCTGCGGTCATCACCGGCACGACGTGTGCCCCGGCGTCGACGAGGCGACGCGAGATCTCGACGGCCTTGTAGGCGGCGATGCCGCCGGTGACCCCGAGGACGATGCGCTTGCCGGTCAGCATCGTCGACGTCTCGGCGAGGGCGTCGCGACCAGCGACGCTGCGGTCAGCTGTCCGCCGAGTCGGCGGACTCGGCGTCGGCGTCCGCGTCGACCTCGGGCTCGTCCGGAGCTTCGGTCCAGACGATCTTGTCCTGGGCGATCTCCTCGAAACCGATCGACAGCGGCTTGCGCGCCATCGACGACACCTGCGGCGGGATCATGTGCCCGAGGCCGTCGCCGAGTTGGTTGAAGTACGAGTTGATGTTGCGGGCGCGACGGGCCGCGAGCGTCACCAGGGAGAACTTGGAATCGACCTTCTCCAACAGCGTCTCGATGGGAGGGTCGATCATCGTGTCGTGGTCAAGCGCCATAGTCAGTCCATGCTACCCGGCGTCGGTGCGAATCGATCGGCCGCCGACCGGTGCGACTCGATGATCGAGAGCATCTCGTCGATCGTGTCCTCGAGGTTGTCGTTGACGACGACGTGGTCGGCGAGCGCCCGGCCGACCGGCTCTTCCTCGTCGGCCTTCTTCACCCGGGCGAGCACCTTGTCGTTCGGGTCGCCACGCAGACGCAGCCGCCGGGCCTGCTCGTCGCGGGACGGTGGGAGCACGAAGATCAGCACGGCGTCCGGCTCGATCCGCTTCACCTGCTGGGCGCCGTCGACCTCGATCTCCAGGACGATGTCGCGGTCGTCGTCGGCGTCGGGCGTGGGGGTGCCGTAGTAGTTGCCGAGGAACTCGGTCCATTCGAGGAACCCGCCGTCCGCGATGCGCTGCTCGAACTCCTCGGTGGTGGCGAAGACGTACGCGTCTGCGGCCTCGTTCGGGCGCCGCTCGCGGGTCGTCCAGGAGCGACTCAACCAGAGCCGGGGGTCGCGGCGGACCACGGCATCGACGATCGTGCCCTTACCGACCCCGCCAGGGCCGGAAACGACAATGATCAATGTGTCTCGGACATTGCGTGTCAGCCGAGCGTTTCCAGGAGGGCTTTGCGCTGCTGTGCGCCGAGCCCCTGGACACGCCGGTTGTCGGCAATGCCGATCTCTTCCATGAGGCGCCGGGCCTTGACCTTGCCGACGCCGGGCAGCGATTGCATCAACGAGACGACCTTCAACTTGCCGACGTTGACATCGTCGGACTCGAGGGCCTCCCGCAAAGACATCGATCCCATCTTGAGCCGTGCTTTGATCTCGGCTCGGGCAGCACGCGCTTCGGCCGCCTTGACCAGGGCCGCTGCACGCTGCTCAGGAGTCAACTGTGGAGGTGTTGCCATAGCATCAACTTAGCGCGCCGAGCAAACCCGGGCTGGCGATCCTGCGATCATGCGCCCACGCACGTAGCGCACGCTGGATGTTTATGCCTGCACGAGGATCTGCGAAGGTCGCGGTACCGACCTGTACGGCCCGTGCACCGGCCAAGAAGAACTCCGCCGCATCCCACCCGGACGCGATGCCGCCGACGCCGATGATCGGCAGATCCGGCAGCGCGGCGTGCACGTCGTGCACTGCGCGGACCGCGACCGGGTGGATCGCCCGGCCCGAGAGGCCGCCGCCACCGGCGCCGAGTGTCGGCTCGAGCGTCGTCGGGTCGTAGGCCAGGCCGAGCAGTGTGTTGATGCACGTCACGGCCTCGGCGCCGGCCGTCGCCACCGCCTCGGCGACGTCGATGATGCGATCCGTGTTGGCGCTCAGCTTGGCCCAGCGCGGCCGGCCGCAGGCCCCGGTCGCGGCGATCACCTCGGCGGACAGCGCGGCGTCGTGCGCGAAGATCGCCCCCCGCCCTTCGAGGTTCGGGCAGCTGAGGTTGACCTCGACCGCGACGACCTCGGCCGGCGCGTCCGCGAGCATCTCCGCCGCCCGGCGGTATTCGTCGGGCGACCGGCCCCAGATACTGGCGACGACGGTCGCACCCGTCGCGACGAGGTCGGGCAGGACGTGCGACAGCCAGTGCTCGACGCCGGGGCCCTGGAGGCCGACCGCGTTCATCATCCCCTGCGTCGTCGGGTGCACTCGCGGCGCGGGGTTGCCGGCCCACGCTTCCGGCGAGAGCGACTTCGTCACGATCGCGCCCAGCGTCGAGAGGTCGAAGTACTCGGCGAGTTCCGTGCCGTACCCCGCCGTCCCCGACGCGAGCATCACCGGCGCGGCCAGTCGGACCGAGCCGATCTGCACCCCGGCGTCAGCGTCCACTCGCGGTGAGGGGCGATCGGGCGGCGACACCGTTGGCATGGTACTCCTGCAACGGAAGCACGTGCAGCTCGTGACCGTGCCGCTCGGCCAGGCCCTCGGCAGCCGCGAGCGCGGCGTCGACCGTCGTGACGCAACTGACGCGGTGCAGGCTGGCGGCCTTGCGGATGTGTGCGCCGTCGGTGCGGCCGATCAGACCCCGCGGCGTGTTGACGACGAAGCTGATCTCACCGGCCGCGATCAGGTCGACGGCAGTCACACCTGCGTTGTCCTGCACCTTGGCGAGGATCTGCTCGACGTCGAGTCCGAAGCGCGCGAGATACGCGGCGGTACCCGCCGTGGCGACGATCTTCAAGCCGAGCGAGCGCATCCGTTGCGCGACGATCAGGCCCGCCGGCTTGTCCGGGTCGGCGAGGCTGAGGAACACGGTGCCGGCGTGCGGCAGGATCGTGCCCGCGGACAACTCGGCCTTGTAGAACGCCCGACCGAACGTGGCTGCAATCCCCATCACCTCCCCGGTCGACCGCATCTCCGGGCCCAGCGCGGGGTCGACCTCCGGGAAGCGGGTGAACGGCAGCACCGCCTCCTTGACCGCGACGTGGCCGCCGATCGGAGGAGCGAGCAGCCCCTCGGCGCGCAGCTCGGCGAGCGTCGCGCCGAGCATCACCCGCGTCGCCACCTTGGCGAGCGGAACGCCGGTCGCCTTCGCGACGAACGGCACCGTGCGGCTCGCCCGCGGGTTGGCCTCGATCACGTACACCGTGGTGCCGGACACTGCGAACTGCACGTTGATCAGCCCGAGCACGCCGAGGTGCCTCGCGATCGCCGCGGTGTAGGCCTCGATCACCTCGACGACCCAGCTCGGCAGCGTCTGCGGCGGGATCGCGCACGCCGAATCACCCGAGTGCACGCCCGCTTCCTCGACGTGCTCCATCACGCCGCCGATCAGCACCTCGCCGTCGGCGTCGCGGATCGCGTCGACGTCGACCTCGGTGGCGTCGGCGAGGAACCGGTCGATCAGCACCGGGCGTTCGGCGGACAGCCCACCCTCCCGGCCGAGGCTGCCGAACCCGGCGAGTTCGGCCATCGCCTCCTCGAGATGTTCGCGATCGTGGACGATCTGCATCGCCCGGCCGCCGAGGACGTAACTCGGCCGAACCAGCACCGGGAACCCGATCCGGTCGGTGATCGCCAGCGCTTCGTCGAACGTGGCCGCGGTGCCACCAGGGGGCTGCGGGATGTCCAACTCGTCGCAGATCTCGTTCCAGCGCTGTCGGTCCTCGGCGGCGTCGATCGAGTCGGGCGAGGTGCCCGCGACCAGCTCGCTCGGGATGTCGCCGGCGAGCTTCAACGGTGTCTGCCCGCCCAGCGACACGATCACCCGGTGGGGTCGTTCGACGTCGATCACATTGAGGACGTCCTCCTTCGTCAGCGGCTCGAAGTACAGCCGGTCGGAGGTGTCGTAGTCGGTGGAGACCGTTTCGGGGTTGCAGTTGATCATGATCGTCTCGTACCCCGCGTCACGCAGTGCGAACGACGCATGCACACAGCAGTAGTCGAACTCGATCCCCTGGCCGATCCGGTTCGGGCCGGAGCCGAGGATCACGACCTTCGGGCGGTCCGACTGGCGCACCTCGCTCTCGTCCTCGTACGTCGAGTAGTGGTACGGCGTCTCGGCGGCGAACTCCGCGGCGCACGTGTCGACCGTCTTGTACGTCGGCACCACCCCGACCGCGATGCGCGCCTCACGCACGGTCGCCTCGTCGACGTCCCACAGGTAGCCGAGCTGGGCATCGGAAAACCCGAGGCGCTTCGCCCGCCGCCACGCCCGTCTCGACATCGCGCCCATGTCGATGGCAGCCAGCTCGGCGCGGCACTCGCAGATCAGCGACATCTGGTCGAGGAACCACGGGTCGATCATCGTGCGGTCGTGGATCGTCTCGATCGGGATGCCACGGTGCAGTGCCTCGCCGACCTGCTGGATGCGGTCGGGAGTCGGCACCGCGATCGCGGTGAGCAGCTCGTCGTCGGAGAGGTCGTCGAAGAGCTCCTCGCCGGGGTCGCAGTTCAGTCCCAACCGGCCCTGTTCGAGCGAGCGCAGCGCCTTCTGCAGGCTCTCGGGGAACGTGCGGCCGATCGCCATCACCTCGCCGACCGACTGCATCTGGGTACCGAGCACGCCGGTCGTGCCCGGCAGCTTCTCGAAGGCCCAGCGCGGGATCTTCGTGACGACGTAGTCGATCACCGGTTCGAACGCGGCGGGAGTGGAGGAGGTGGCCGTCCGCGTGATGTCGTTGGGGATCTCGTCGAGGGTGTAGCCGACGGCGAGCTTTGCGGCGATCTTGGCGATCGGGAAGCCGGTCGCCTTCGACGCGAGCGCAGACGACCGGGAGACGCGCGGGTTCATCTCGATCACGACCTGACGACCGTCGGCCGGATCGACGGCGAACTGCACGTTCGAACCGCCGGTCTCGACACCGACGCGGCGGATGCAGGCGATCGCCGCATCACGCATCTGCTGATACTCGACGTCGGTGAGCGTCTGGATCGGCGCGACCGTGATCGAGTCACCGGTGTGCACGCCCATCGGATCGACGTTCTCGATGCCGCAGATGATCACGCAGTTGTCCGCGTGGTCGCGCATCACTTCGAGCTCGAATTCCTTCCACCCGATGATCGACTCCTCGACGAGGATCTCACCGATCGGGCTGGCGGCGATGCCGTTGGCGGCACGCGTCTCGAACTCCTCCGCGGTCGTCGCGATGCCGGTGCCGCGCCCGCCGAGGATGTACGCCGGGCGAATGATCACGGGGAGCCCGATCTCGTCCAGCGCGTCGCGCGCCTCCTCCATCGAGTGGGCCGTCTTCGACCGGCACGATTCGAGCCCAATCTCGGTCATCGCGACCTTGAACCGTTCGCGGTCCTCGGCGGTGGCGATCGCCTCGGCGTTCGCGCCGATCATCTCCGGCGTGCCCGGCACCCCGATCAGTCCCCGCTCGAAGAGTTCCATCGCGACGTTGAGGCCCGTCTGACCGCCGAGCGTCGGCAGCACCGCGTCGGGCCGCTCGCGCTCGATGATCGACGCGAGCACCTCCCACGTCAGGGGTTCGATGTACGTCGCGTCGGCGAAGTCGGGATCGGTCATGATCGTCGCCGGGTTCGAGTTGGCGAGGATGACGCGGAAGCCCTCTTCCTTCAGGACGCGGCACGCCTGCGTTCCCGAGTAGTCGAACTCGCACGCCTGGCCGATCACGATCGGGCCGGACCCGATGATCAGGATCGACTCGATGTCGGTACGCCGGGGCATCAGGCACCCGCCCCGTTCGAGTTCGAGCCGGCGATCATCTCCGCGAAGCGGCCGAAGAGGTAGTTCGAGTCGTGCGGCCCGGGGTTCGCCTCCGGGTGGTGCTGCACGCTGAACGCCTGCTCGCCGGTGACCCGCAGGCCCTCGCACACCCCGTCGTTGAGGTTGACGTGGGTCATCGTGGCGGCGTCACCGAGCGAGTCGGCGTCGACCGCGAAGTTGTGGTTCTGGCTCGTGATCTCGACGGTGCCGTCCTGGAGGTTCTTCACGGGGTGATTTCCGCCGTGGTGCCCGAACGGCAGCTTCACCGTGCCCGCGCCGATCGCCCGACCGAGCAATTGATGGCCGAGGCAGATCCCGAAGATCGGGACCTGCCCGACGAGGCTGCGGATCGTGTCGACCGCTCCCCCGGTCATCGCCGGGTCGCCGGGGCCGTTGCTGAGGAACACGCCGTGCGGATCTCGGCCCAGGATGTCGGCCGCCGCCGTTGACGCGGGGACCACCTCGACCGAGCCGTACCGCGCCAGGTTGACGGCGATGTTTCGCTTCATGCCGAAGTCGATCGCGACGATCCGCACAGCGGAGTCCGGGTCGTCGGCGTCGACCCGGTACGCCTCGGGGGTGGTCACCTCGCTGACGAGGTCGACGCCGTCGGTGCCGGGTTCGGCCAGCGCGGCTGCGAGCAGGTCGGCCTCGGAGGCGCTGCCGAAGGCGCCGGGCAGCGCACCTGAGTCACGGATCAGCCGAGTGAGCCGACGCGTGTCGACACCGGTGATCCCGGGCACGCCGTGGCGATCGAGCATCGACGCGAGGTCGCCTTCGGCGCGGAAGTTGCTGTGGCGCCGGGCCACGTCACGCACGACGATGCCGCGACAGAACGTGCCGCGCGACTCGAAGTCGGTGGCGTTGATGCCGTAGTTGCCGATGTGCGGCGAGGTGAACGCAATGATCTGGCCGGCATAGCTCGGGTCGGTGATCACCTCTTGGTACCCGCTGAGCACCGTGTTGAAGACGACCTCGCCCGTCGCGATCGGCACCGTTGCCCCGAACAGATCACCCTCGAACACCGACCCGTCGGCGAGTACCAGGACGCCCTCGACCGCGCTCATCGGATGATCCCGCCGAGCGCGGCGACTGAGACGAACTGCATATCCATGCACGTTATCGGATGATCATGCAGAAACGAGTTCATCGCTGCGCCTCCCCGTCGAGAACGACGAGTTCGCCGTCGTAGATCGTGTGCTGGACCCGTCCGGTCAGGCCGACGCCGACGTACGGCGTGTTGCGGCTCTTGCTCGCCAGCCGGGCGGGCGTCACCTCCCACCCCTCGGTCGGGTCGAAGACGCACAGGTTGGCGGGCTCGCCGGCCTGCAGCGGTCGGCCGTGCCGGTCGGCGACCCCGGCGATCGCGGCGGGCTTCCACGACAGCGCCCCGACGATGTCGACGAGGTCCATGTCGAGATGCGCGATCGCCACGCCGAGTGCCGTTTCGAGGCCGAGCATCCCCGGCGGGGCGTGATCCAACGGCAGCTCCTTCGATTCGGGGACGTGGGGCGCATGGTCGGTGGCCAGTGCGTCGATCGTGCCGTCGGCGAGGCCGGCCCGCACCGCCTCGATGTCGGCGGCGGTCCGCAGCGGCGGGTTGACCTTGTACACGGCGTCGTACGACTCGAGCCGCTCGTCGCTGAGGCTGACATGGTGTGGCGTCGCCTCGGCCGTGACGTCGAGGCCGTCGGCCTTCGCCCGACGGACGAGGTCGACACTGCCGGCAGTCGACAGGTGCAGGAGATGGGCGCGGCCGCCGGTGAGGCGCACGAGTTCGATGTCGCGATGGACCATCAACTCCTCGGCGATCGACGGCCACCCCGGAAGGCCGAGATGGCTGCAGCACGCTCCCTCGTGCATCACGGCGCCGTCGGTGAGGCGGGCGACTTCGCAGTGCTGTGCCATCACGATGCCGAGGTCGCTCGCGTACTCGTAGGCCCGCCGCATCAGCAGCGGGTCCTGGACGCCGGTTCCGTCGTCGGTGAAGATCCGCACGCCGGCCGCAGCCAGCTCGCCGAACGGCGCCAGCTGTTCGCCCGCCCGCCCGACCGTGATCGAGCCGGACGGCAACACGTCGCACAGTCCGGCGCGGCGACCCTGTTCGCGCACGAAATCGATCACCTCGACGCAGTCCTGGGTCGGGTCGGTGTTCGGCATCGCCACGACAGCGGTGAATCCGCCGAGGGCGGCGGCCCGGCTGCCGGTCTCGATCGTCTCCGCCTCCTCGCGTCCCGGTTCGCGCAGATGCACGTGGAGGTCGACGAACCCCGGGGTGACCACGAAACCCGTCGCGTCGAGGACCCGATCGTCGGCGTCGGCGGTGAGCGCCTCGCCGACCTCGGCGATCTCGCCGTCGACGACCCGCACGTCGCCGCGGCGCTCGCCGTCCTGGTCGACGAGACGTCCGTTGGAGATCAACAGGTTCATCCGTCGGCGCCTCCGGCGAGAGATGATTCCGAACCGCTGCCGAGCAGGTCGAACAGCACGGCCATCCGGACCGAGATCCCGTTCGTCACCTGCTGGGTGATCACGTTGCCGGGCAGCTCGGCGGGATCGACCGCGATCTCGACACCCCGATTCATCGGGCCGGGGTGCATCACGAGCACGTGCTTGCCGAGCCGGGCGGCGCGCGCCGGCGTGAGGCCGAACCGGTTCGTGTACTCGCGCAGCGTCGGCACGAGCGCCTCGCTCATCCGCTCGCGCTGCAACCGCAGCAGGTACACGACGTCGACATCGTCGAGGACGTCGTCGAGGTCGCTCGTGCTGTGCTCGTCGTGGACCGGCGGCAGCAGCGTGCGGGGGGCGACGAGCGTGACGTCCGCGCCGAGCAGGCGGAACGCGGCTGATGTGCTGCGGGCGACACGGCTGTGCTTGACGTCGCCGACGATCGCCACGCGCAGCCCGTCGAACCCCTCGCGCCGGTTCAGCGCGACCCGCACCGTGTACATGTCGAGCAGCGCCTGGGTGGGGTGCGCATGCCATCCGTCGCCCGCGTTGACCACGCTCGCCGTCGTCCACTGACCGAGTTGCCACGGCGCGCCGCTCGAGCCGTGACGGATCACGAAGGCGTCGACGCCCATCGCGCCGATCGTCTCGATCGTGTCGCGCAGGCTCTCGCCCTTGTTGAGGCTCGACTGGCTGACGGCAAAGGTCATCGTGTCGGCCGACAGCCGCTTCGCCGCCGTCTCGAAGCTGAGGCGCGTCCGCGTCGAGTCTTCGAAGAACAGGTTGCACACGGTCTTGCCACGCAGCGCCGGCACCTTCGGATTGGGGCGCCGGTTGACCTCGGCCATGTGATCGGCGAGGTCGAGGATGCGGCCCACCCCGGCCACGCCGAGCTCGGAGATCGACAGCAGCGAGCGGGTCACGAGATCACGACACCGTCGCTCGTCACGGTCACGATCTCCTCGCTGCTCGTCGGCAGGTTCTTGCCGACGTAGTCGGGCCTGATCGGCAGCTCGCGATGCCCGCGGTCGACCAGCACGGCGAGCTGCACGAGTCGGGGGCGGCCGTAATCACCGACCGCGTCGAGCGCCGCGCGGACCGTTCGTCCGGTGTAGAGCACGTCGTCGACGAGGACGACGGTGGCGCCGTCGATCGTGAACGTCAGCTCGCTGACCGCGCCGGGCGAGACCGGCCGCAACCCGATGTCGTCGCGGTACAGCGAGGCGTCGACCGACCCGACCCGCACACCCGCACCGGCGTCGTCGATCCGCTCGATCTCACCGGCGAGCGCTTCGGCGACCCACACGCCGCCGGTCTGGATCCCCACCAACGCGACACCGGATGCGCCACGGTTGCGTTCGGTGATCTCGTGGGCGATCCGGGTGATCGCCCGCCGCACGTCGTCGGGTCCGAGGACCTGCTTCGCACGGCTCTGCTGTTCGGCAGCCATGTCGTCCTTTCCGTGTGAGCCTCACAGGACTCGCTTCACGGTTCGCCTGGAACGTAGCAGGATCGCGTCGGCGCGCAGACCACAACGCTGAAATTCGTGCCGGAACCGGCTCCGGCCGGCGGTCACCCCGCCGGCGCGGGGAGCTGGGAAGCGGGCGGCGGCGGCAACAGCACGGCACGGTTGCGCCGGTACAGCACCCAGTGGGCGTTCGACGCGACCTCGTCGAACGCGCTCGCGACGACGAGCCAGTCGCCCGCGACGCCTTCGTCGGCACTCGTCGGCAGCATCACGTAGTCGACACCGTCGGCGCGCACCGCCAGCCGCGTCCCGTTCAGCGCCGTGTCCGATCCGTACAGCTCGACGCGGAACGGCGTCGGGAACTGGTAGATCTCGTCCCGGTAGGCCAGGTGCGGCGTGACCCGGTAGTGGGCGGCGACGCTGGCGTCGGCCGGGATCTCCGCGATCAGCTCGCGCATCGTCTGGGAGTAGACGTTGTCGGGCTGCCCGTAGTACAGCTCGGTTCGGCCCCACGGGACCGGTCCCCACATCGTCGCCGCCACGAACGAGCTGAGCGCCAGCAAGGCGACGGCGAGCGCTCGGGCCGGCACGAGCAGCGGGGCCGACCGCTCGCCGACCGGATCGCTCGGATCGGCCGGTCGGCCGGGGCCGACGTCCATCAGATCGACGCGGTCACGGATCGCGCCGATCGCGTGCACGGTGCCGAGTGCAAGCGCCGGGACGGCCACGAGCCCGTAGTGGTACTCGATCTGGTGCTGATACCAGAACGTGCTCAAGATGTTGGTGAACAGTACGAGGCCGCTGATCAGCGCAACGCCCGGCAGCCGCAGGAACAGCCACGCAAACGGCGCCGTCATCTGCCACACGTACCACGGCCGGTTCTCGGAGCGGAGATGGTCGACGAGATCGGTGGGGTTCGTCACCGCGGTGTCGATCACGCCCCGCGGGCCGCCGAACGGGATCCGCCACGAGTTGCGCGTCGGCACGCCGATCAGCCCGCGCATCACGACGAACATCGCCACCAACATGAACGAGATCGCACCGCCGACGGTCAGCAACCCGATGCGGCGATCGCGCCGCAACGCGACCCAGACGCCGAGCGGGACGATGACGAGCGAGACGTCCTCCTTCACCAGCAGCGACAACACCACGAAGATCGCGTACACGGCCCACCGACGCGTCAGCGCGCCGTAGATCGCGAACCCGACGAACACGCCGAGGAACGCGTCGGGATGGAAGTTCTCGAGGTTCGTCCAGCCGACCGCAGGATGCAGCAGATAGGCCGCCGCGCCGGCGAGGGCGAACCACTCGGAACGGAGCCGTCGGCGGCCATAGAGGAACACGGGGATCGCACCGGCGCCGATCGCCGCTGATTGTGCGAAGAACATGATCCAGGCGCCGGGCGCGACCCAGTAGAACGGCACGAGGAAGAGCAGCACGAACGACGTGTGGTCGCCGAACATGTTGCGGCCCATCAGCGTCACGAACGGCGCCCGGCCCCGCGACAGCAGCCACATCCCCTGGTCGTACAGCGCCGAGTCGTAGGACGCAGTCCCGAGCCCGTGGTGGATGTCGAGGCTGCGCTTCGTGAAGTAGGCGGTGTACAGCACGACTGCGACGGTGACGAGGATCTGCGGGACCGTGCGGGCCCGGAGCCAGTCGTTGACCGAACGACGTGAGACCACCCCGGGGGCGGCCTCGTCCGCACGCTCGGCCGCCGCCAGCAGGTCCGTCATCGTCCCATTGTCGCAAGAAACGGCGCCGCGACGGTGACAGGGTCCGGCGTCAGCCCGCTCGGAGCTCGCTCACCAGGGCCGAGAGCACGCCGTTGACGAACTTGCCGCTGTCGTCGGTGGAGAACCGTTTGGCGAGTTCGACCGCCTCGTCGAGCACGACGGCCACCGGTACCTCTGGTCGCTCGGCCAGCTCGAACGCCCCGATCCGCAGCACGTTGAGGTCGAGCACGGGCATCCGGGCCAACGACCAACCCTTGGCCTTCGACGCGATCACCGCGTCGAGCCGCTCGACGTTGGCGTCCACACCGGTGACGAGCAACTGCGTCAGCTCGTCCGGTTCGAGCACTTGCAGACTGAGCGCGTCGCGCGGACTGATCGCCTTCGAGTGGGCCTCGTAGAGGAGGTACAGCGCCCGCTCACGCGCGTCGGAACGCTCGTCGGGGCGCATCATGGCGGACATCGGCGGAGCGCTCAGACGCGGGTCATGTACTCGCCGGTCCGGGTGTCGACCTTGACCCGGTCGCCGGTCTCGACGAACAGCGGCACCTTGATCGACTTGCCGGTCTCGAGCGTGGCCGGCTTCGTGCCGCCGCTCGACCGGTCGCCCTGCAGACCGGGTTCGGTGACCGCGATCGCGAGTTCCACCGACGCCGGGATCTCGACGCCGATGATCTCACCCTGGTAGATCGCGATCTGGGCGATCATCTGCTCGGTGAGGTAGTCGGCGGCGTCGCCGAGCGCCACCTTCGGCACGTGGAGCTGGTCGTAGGTCTGGGTGTTCATGAACACGTACTCGTCGCCGTCGAGGTACAGGTACTGCATGTCCTGACGCTCGACGATCGCCTGCTCCACCTTGATGCCGGCGTTGAACGTCTTGTCGATGACGGCGCCGGTGCGGACATTGCGGAGCTTGCTGCGGACGAAGGCGCCGCCCTTGCCCGGCTTGACGTGCTGGAACTCGACGACCTGGAAGAGGTTGTTGTCGAGTTCGAGCGTGATTCCGTTCTTCAGATCGTTCACGGAAATCTGCGGCATGGTGGTCTCACTTCGATCGGCTCGGTCCGCGTCGGCAGGTCGGCACGACGGGAGGCGTCAGGCTAACGGCCGCTTCGGATGGTTGGTGAGGACCCGATGCCCGTCTGCGGTGACGACGGCGAGGTCCTCGATCCGGATCCCGCCGAAGCCCGACCGGTACAGGCCGGGTTCGATCGTGACCACGTTGCCCTCCTCGATCGTCTCGTCGGACGTTGCCGCATGGAACGGCGACTCGTGGATCTCCAGGCCGACGCCGTGGCCGGTGCCGTGGAGGTACCAGTCGCCGTAGCCGGCCTCGACGAAGACATCGCGGGCAGCAGCGTCGACCGCGGCCGCCGCCACGCCGGCGTGCAGCGCGACGAGACCGGCGGTCTGTGCCCGCTGTACGAGGTCATAGACCTCGTGCTGCTCGTCGGTGGCCGCACCGATCACATAGGACCGGGTCATGTCGGAGTGGTAGCCGTCGACGAGGGCCCCGACGTCGATCACGACGGTGTCACCTTCGACGATCGTGCGCCGACCGACCTCGTGGTGGGGCCGGGCCGCGTGCTCGGGGCCGCTGGCGACGATCGTCTCGTAGCTGCGGTCGTCGGCGCCGTGACGGCGCATCCGGTATTCGAGTTCGTCGCGCACATCGGCCTCGGTGACCGGGGTGTCCGTCGTGGCGAGCAGCATCGGTTCCACGTCGGCGAGCGCGGCGTCGGTGGATCGCGCGGCGGCCTCGATCCGCTCGATCTCTGCGGCGTCCTTCCTCCGCCGTGCGATTGCGACCGGCGACGCGATCGGCGTCAGCGGGATCGAGCCGGCGAGGCGTTCCCACGCGGCGTGCGTCGTCGTCGACGGGTCGACGCCCACAGCTGCGGCCCCGACCAGCGTGCCGAGCATCGCCTCCCGCAGTTGCGTGCGGTCCTGGATGGCGATCACGATGGCGCCGGAGCCGGCGGTCTCGGCCGTGGCTCGCTCGCCGTACCGGGTGTCGGTCCCGAATGTCAGCGACCCGGGGCGCATCACCACCAGGCCGTTCGAGCCGGTGAACCCGGTCAGCCAGCGGATGTCGGTGAGGTCACTGATCAGCAGCGCATCACAACCCAGCTCACCGGAGGCGAGGCGGCCGTCGAGTGCCGCCACCCGTGCGGCGTGATCGATCTCTGCAAACGCCGGCACCGGGGAAACGGTACCCGGCAGGTTCTTGTGGCACAACGTTTGCCACAACCGGCCGAGATCGCCGGGCCGGTGCTACCGCGGATGCACCATGTCGGCGTGGGCCGGGGCGGTGTAGTGCTCGGTGAACAGTTTCGCGACGAGCTCGGTGCGGCTCGACACCTCGAGCTTCTCGAACACGGTCTTGATGTGGTCGCGCACCGTGTGCTGGGACAGGAACAGGTGCGCCGCGATCTCGGAGGTGGACTCACCTCGGGCGAGCGCACCGACGACGTCGCGCTCACGCGCGGTGAGTGCGTACGCCTCGACGATGATCGGTGCGATCTCCGCACTCTTCGCCGGTTCGATCACGACCGCGACGGATCCACCGGTGTCGTCGTTGCGGGCGCGGAGCCGCGATCCGTGGAGCACCAGCCAGCGGCCACGCATGTCGCGCATTCGCAGCCGCGCGGCGTGGCCGTCGAATCCGCCGTCCGACGCCCGCGCCCGGTTCAGCAGCGCCCACACTGGGCTGGCGTGCCGGTGGCGTGCGTCGGCGGCCAGCAGCTCCTCGACTGCGCTCACCACCGGCACGTCGTTCGCTGCCTCGCGGGCTCCGTCGGGCAGCAGCGCCCGCAACCAGGTGAGCGCCTCCGGGTTGGCCGACGTGACGCGCGACCGCTCGTCGAACACGACGAGTCCCGGCGCGCATGCCGTTCCGAGCCACGGGCTCTGGGCGCGCACGTGGTCACGCAATGCCCGGCCGATCACCGACGAGCACCGGCCGAGCAGGGCGACATCCGCCTCCGAGAACGCCGCACGACCACGTTCGCGGAACAGCCCGAGCATCCCCCACGTGTTGTCGCCGAGGCGCAGCACGCCGCGCAGTTCGTCGACGTATCCCTGCGGTTCCAGCAGCTCGCGGTAGCGCGCGCTGCGACCGGGTCGGCCGTCGGTTGCCAGCTGCAGTGACGCCGCCGGCACCGGGCTCCGCGCGAGATCGACGTACCGGGCGGCGTCCTGCACGTGGAACTCGTTGTGCCAGTACACGTCGCAGCACGAGTCCTCCAACGCCTCGACGCGCACCGGCGAGGTGACCAGCAGCGTCGCCGGGTCCGCACCGAACCAGACTGCGCCGTCGTGGGTGATCAGGTCGTGCATCTCCTGCGACAGCCGCTCGAAGAGATCATGACCGGTGGTGGCCGCGGCGCAGCACTCTGCGACCCGCTGAACCGCCGCGTCGGGCCGCACGAGCGTCCTCATACCTCGAAAACTACGCCGATCATCCTCCGCTCGCCATCCCCCGTTCGGGGGACCGTACCCGAGGCGAAACCCCCCATCCGTGGGATGGCGGACGCAACGTCCGGAAGCGGAAGATGGGCGTCGTCCCCATCCGATTCTCGTCACAGGAGGTACCACCGTGAACGACGCCGTACCAACGACCACGCCGCAGGAGATCGCGCCCGAGACCTGGCTGATCCCCAACATGTACCCGGCCGGGCCCGACGGCTTCATCGCCGTCAACACGATGCTGATCCGCGGGGCCGAGCCGGTGATCGTCGACACCGGCTGCCCGATCCACAAAGAACTGTGGAAGGAGAAGGTGTTCTCCCTGGTCGACCCGGAGGACGTGCGCTGGATCTTCCTCTCGCACGACGACGGCGATCACACGGGCAGCCTGCTCGACGCGCTGGAGATGTGCCCGAACGCCACGTTGATCTGCAACTTCTTCATCGTCGAGCGGCTCGGGCTCGAGTACGACCTGCCACTCGACCGGATGTGCTGGTTGCAGCCGGGCGAGAGCTTCGATGCCGGCGATCGCACACTGCACCTCTTCAAGCCGCCGATCTTCGACGGCCCGACGACGCGCGGGTTGTACGACGCGAAGACGGCGGCGATGTGGATCGTCGACTCGTTCGCCCATGTCGTGCCGGGCGAGGAGGCGCTGTACGACGTGCGGGCCGTGCCGCAGGACCTGTACGACGAGACGTTCCCGATGTTCAACAGCCTGATCTCCCCGTGGCACCAGTGGCTCGACCCGGCGGTCTACTCCCGCCACCTCGACGACGTCGAGGGCCTCGGGCTGCTGACGGTGGCATCAGCGCACGGTTCGGTCCACACGGGTCCGGCGATCCACGACGCGTTCGAGCGGGTGCGACGGATGGCCGGTCAGCCGATCAACCCCGGCCCGGGCCCGGACGCGCTGGAGCAGATGCTCGCCGAGATCGCCGCGGCGGAGTCGGCACCCGACGCAACGGCACCCGACCCGGTACCGGCCGGCTGACCCGCCGGCTCAGCTCAGGCGCTGGAGCGCATCCTTCCACGACGGGCGGCCCTCGCTGCCGGAGACGGTCCACGTGACGAACTTCGTCGGACCCATCTCCGGGGCGAGGCCGGCCATCAACTCGTCGTGCGGGTGGGCGCGTGCGAACGCATCGAGGGCTTCCCGGTCACGCCACACCGACAGCGTCGCGTAGTGCTTGCGGAGCGGCTCGGCGAGCATCGAGAACCCGATCACCCCGTCGGTGCCGCGCAGTTGTTTGTCGACCGCCCGCGACCCCCGGAACATCTTCCACGTCGATCTCATGCTCGTCGGCGGGATGCTCGACGCGAGCACGAGGTACTCGCGGTCGGCATCGAGCGGCGCGACGGTCTTCCACGGCGATTTCATGGGCCCAGTCTCGCGTAGATCGCGGAGGCGGTCAGACGTGTTGGTCGACGAGGATCCGATTCCCGTCCGGGTCGGTCAGCGTGAAGCTCGCCGGCCCGGCGGATGCCTCTGCGGTCGTGTCGTCGGTCGGTTCGATGCCGCGCTCGGCGAGCGCCGCGCGGATGTCCCGGATGTCGGTGAATTCCTCGGCCGGCCGGCCGGCGCCTTCCCAGCCCGGATTGAACGTGAGGATGTTGCCCTCGAACATGCCGTGGAACAGGCCGATGACGGTCGGCCCGTTGGCGAGGATCGCCCAGCTCTCACCATCGCCGGAGATCTGCTCGAAGCCGAGCTTGCCGTAGAAGTCCCGCGAGGCCGCCATGTCCGACACCGCCAGGCTGACCGAGAATGCCCCGAGTTCCATGCGTGCTCCCCTCCGTGTGTGGGTCGATACGGCGCCGATGGTAGCCGGGTGGACCCGATCGGTCGACGGAGGTGCGAGCCCGCGGTCTGCGGACCAGCACGCCGACGGGAGTCGGAAATTTCCTGGTCATGGGTTGTCAAACGAACATGTGTTCGATACCGTGAGCTCATGTTCGCCGAGCTGGTCGAGCGCCTCATCGACACCGATGACGACACGCTCACCGCCCGGCTGCGTGCGGTCGAACTCCAGCAGCGCCGCCTGCAGGCCGAGCAGTCCGCACTGATCTCGGAGGTCGACCGGCGCGGCCTGCATCTCACCGACGGTCATCGCAACCTCGGCGGCTACCTCAGGGCCAACCTCAACTGGTCCGACTTCCAGGTCCGCACCGCGAAGAAGCTGGCGACGCTGCTCGACACCGTGGCGGGCTGCGGCGACGCACTGCTGGCTGGCCGCATCGGTGTCGCCCAAACCGCCGAGCTCGCCCGGTTGCGAGCCAACCCGCGCGTGCGCGAACGG
>JABDKP010000079.1 GCA_013002175.1 Ilumatobacter sp. | reverse complement strand
CGCTCGCCGCGGGCATCGGCGCTGTCGGCGGCGCGCTCGCCGCGCAGCCGGCTGGGGCGGCCGGCGTCGACCCGGTCGAGCTCGGACAGCAGAACCAGACCGAGACATCGACGCGTGTCACCGCGAGCGGTGCGCTCTCCGACGGCCTGTTCGGCGAGGCGACCAACGGCTCGGCCACGTCGAGCGCGTGGGGGGTTCGCGGCGAGACCGACTCCGTCAACGGGTACGGCGTCTACGGCCGCAACCGCACATCGAACGGCGCGACCGTCGGCGTGCATGGCGTCGCCTCGTCGCCGGACGGCACCGGCGTGGAAGGCACGGCCGACGGCACCCGGTCGGCGACGGGTCGCGGACCCGTCGGCGTCTTCGGCCACGTGGTCGGGGTGGTGAACGGCAGGGGTGTGTTGGGACAGGTGACCAGCCCGGACAGCGAGGCCGCCGGCGTCTTCGGCGAGGCGATCGAGAAGGGTTGGGGGGTGACCGGTCTCGGTGCGGACGACGACGCCGGCGGCGGTGTGCTCGGGATCTGTGCCACTGGTGATGGTCGGGGCGTCAACGCCGTCCACCAGGGCGGCGGCATCGCGCTGGAAGCGCAGTCGATCGGCGGCGTCGGTGCCGTGGTCGGCGGCACCGTCGCGGCGCTGCGACTGGGGCCATCGTCGGGGGCGCCGGCTGCGGGCACGGAGACGCATTCGTTCGGCGAGTTGTACGTCGACCAGCAGACCCGCCAGCTCTGGTACTGCACCGCTTCGGGCACGCCGGGTACGTGGGCCCAGCTGTCGCTGCCTTCGCTGCGTGCCGTGACACCGTTTCGCGTCTACGACTCGCGGTTCGGCGACGGGCCGCTGCGGCTGGGCTCGACCAGAATCGTCAGCGTCGCCGACAGCATCGACATCGTGACCGGGGCGACGCTCGCGACCGACGCGGTCCCGACCGGCGCGGTCGCGGTCACGTTCAACCTGACGGTGTTCTCGACCGTCGGCGACGGCTTCGTGGCGGCGACACCGGGCGATGCGACCTCGTTCGGCACCGCATCGGTCAACTGGTCGGGCGCAGGTCGGGTCGTCGGCAACGCCACGCTGGTGAACCTCGACGCGTCCCGGCGGATGAAGATCTTCATCGGGGGCACGCCCGGTGCCCAGGTCGGGTTCACCGTCGATGTCACCGGCTTTCTGCTCTGACCGAGCGGTACCCTGCCGTCCATGGGACTGGTCAACGCACGCAACCTGCGCAAGGCGAAGCAGCTGCTCGAGCAGAACCGTCACAAGGTCGGTGACATCGTCGGCAAGGCGACCGAGAAGCTCGACCAGGTGTCCAACGGCAAGACGGCGAACCTCAGCAAGAAGGCCGAGGAAGCGGCCCGCAAGTACTCCGCCGGCGCCACCGTTTCATCGTCCGCTCCTGGCGCCCCGCCCGCGCACGCGCCGGCATCGCCGCCTCCTGCGGATGCTCCGCCAGAGCCACCACCCGCGACCTGATCGGGCCCGGTTCGTCAGCCGGACGGCCGCTGCGGCGACTGTGGCCCCGCGCCGTCACGCCCCCAGTTCGTTGCGGAGCAGCTTGCCGGTGGAGTTGCGGGGCAGTTCCTCGACGAACGTGACGTCCCGGGGCACCTTGTGGCGGGCCAGCTCGGAGGCGACCAGTTCCCGCACGCCGGCGGCGTCGAGGTCACCGCGTGCCACGACGTGGGCCGCCAGCCGTTGGCCGAACTCGTCGTCCGGCACCCCGAAGACCGCGGCGTCGGCGATGTCGGGATGGCCGAGCAGCAACTCCTCGATCTCCTGCGGGAACACGTTCTCGCCCCCGCTGACGATCATGTCGTCGGCCCGACCCGTCACGAACAGCCGGCCTGCGTCGTCGAAGTAACCGACGTCGCCGGACACCATCAGCCCGCGGACCCGCTCCTTCGTACCGCCACCGGTGTACTGGGTGAACTGCGCGTCGTTGCCGACGACGACCCGCCCGGTCGTGCCGGCGGGAACGGGTGCACCGTCGCCGTCGACGATCTCCACCGTGCTGCCACCGACGACCCGGCCGGCGGTGCCCGGCGCGACGCGAAGGTCGGCGGGGTCGGCGAGCGTCGCCTGGCCGACCTCGGTGGATCCGTAGATGTTGTACAGGTTGTCGCCGTAGCGGTCCATCCAGGCGAGGGCGACGTGGGCCGGCAGCGCCGACCCGCTGGACGCGACGATCCGCAGCGAGGACGTGTCGACTTCGAGGTCGCTCGCGAGCAGCCGCTGGAGCATGATCGGCACGACCGCGAGCACCGTCGCCCGTTCCGTCGCGACCGCGTCGAGTGTCGCCGCTGGAGTGAACCGCTGCACGAGGACGGCGGTCGAGCCGGTCGCCGCGGCAATCGTCATCTGGGCGAGGCCCCACGCATGGAACAGCGGGGTCGGGATCACCGCCACGTCACCGGTCCGGTACGGCACGCGCTGGAGGATGCCGATCGCCGATGCCAACCCGGCGGGACGGCCGTCGCGGCGCGCGCCCTTCGGCGTACCGGTCGTGCCCGACGTCAGCAGCACCGGTGCGATCGGCCGGCTCGGCAGCAGTGGCCGCGACGACGCGAGGTCGCGCACGTCGGCGAGCGAGCGGTGGGTGCCGGCGTCGCCGCGGGCGACGATCGTCTCACCGGCGAATCCCGACGACTCGACGATCGGCAGGAACTCGCTGTCGCAGATCAGCGCTGCAACCCCCTCGCGGGCGAGCACGTCGCCGAGTTGCTGGGCGGCGAACCCGGTGTTGAGGTAGACGCACGGTGTGCCCGCCTTGGCGGTGGCGACCGACGCCTCGACGAAGCCCCGGTGGTTCGTACACAGCACGCCGACGTGGTCGCCGGCCCCCAGACCCAGGGCGCGCAGACCCTTCGCGAGTGCGGTGGCGCGCCGGTCGAGCTCGGCATAGGTCAACGCGCCGCGATCGTCGATGATCGCCGGTCGACGCGGGTGGCGGAGTGCCGACGCGGTGTACATCGCGGCCAGGTTCGGCCCCCAGCGGGCGAGCGCGGTGGTCGTGGCAGCGATCTGGCGCGGGTCGACGAGACCCAGCCGACGCGCGAAGGCGACGTTCTCGGCGAGCGTCATGGCCGTCAGTGCCGGTGTTCGGCGGGCATGCCGAGCCGGTCGACGGTGTCGTGCTCGTAGTCGAACTGGATCATGACGACCGGCTCGTCACCGACGACCCACGAGTCGTGGCCGGGTTGGATGCACACCGCCTGCGGTGCGGTGAACGAGAACGCGCAGCCATCCGGGTATTCGCCCGCGAGCGTGCCCTGGGCGATGAACCCGACGTGGGCGTGCATGCACTGGGCGGTGCCGACGTGTGGCTTGACGTGCTCGGACCAGCGTCCGCCGACGCCGTAGACGAGCCGCTTGACACGCGTCTCGCCGGCAGCCATCACGTCGATCTCCATGCCGGCGAACGTCTGGTGGGCAGCACCCTCGATCGGCTGCAGGATGGTGGGGACCGCTGCGTCGTCGCTCATGTGACGAACGTATCGCGCCCGGTCGCAGAAATCGATGGCCGACCGGGCACGCAGGGAGTAGCGTCCGAAGCGCCGAATATCTGGGGGAGAGATGAGATTGCCACGCCGATCACTCGTCATCGTCGCCGCGTTCGTCCTGGTCGCGTGCGGCAGTTCGGAAGACAGTTCGCCCGCGACCGACGCGCCGGCAAGCGATCCGCCGGCCACCGACGCGCCCGCAACGGACCCGCCGGCGACCGATCCGCCGGCCACGACAGTGGCACCGACCACCCTGCCACCGACCACCGCGCCACCGACCACATTGGCGCCGACCACAGTCGCGCCGACGACCCTGCCGGCGCCGACCACGACCCTGCCGCCGATCGCGATCGGTGAACCGGACGCGACCGGTGTCCGCATCGTCACGATCGACGGGGCCGCCCTCGCCCCGCTGTTCGACACCTTTCAGGACGGAACCGACCCGTTCTACCTCGTCCACACCCAGCAGGACGACATCTTCGTCAGTGCCGAGTTGTACACGAAGTTCGGCGACGAGTGGACGGGTCAGCTCGGTACGTTCCCGACGGACTGCACGACGCACGGGATCTGCGTCTACTTCGACCCGGACGGTGTCGGCCCCCTGGTGGGTGGGGGCCCGGGGGAAGGGACCCTGACGATCACGCAGCTGGAGGGCGGCTCGGTGATCACGCTCGACGACGTCGAGATCTCCACCGAAGACGGTGCGACCTACGTGCTCAGCGGACTGACGCTCACGGGCTGACGCGCAACGCGGCGGTGGCGGCGCAGTCGTCCTCGTTGTACATGAGCAGCCGGGCAATGTTCGCCTCGCGGTCGACACCGGCAACTGCGTCGCGGTACCACCCCATGCTCGCGTACCCGCCCGGGTCGTCGTCGCGCCACGCGAATCCCGCGGCTGCGGCGACGACCTTCAGGCCGTGACCCCAGTTGCTCCAGTACTTCCGGCGCATCAGCGGCAGCAGGTCGACCCACGGCAACGCCATCACGTCGTCGATGCTCGGGAGGCCGGGCACCGCACCGCCCGCCGCGATCCGCCGCAGCGCGGCGACCTCGGTCGAACCGATGCTGTAGCCGTAGATCCGCACGGTCCGGCCGGCGGCGCGTCGACCGATGTCGTCCAGCCACGCCCACAGCCGGGCGACGAGTTCGGCCTCGCCGACGTCGTCGAGCTCGTCGAACGACGCGAATGCGGTGTAGCTCCCGGCCGGCTCGGGCCAGTCGTCGGGGACGCGCGAGAGGCGGGCGCCCCACAGGTACACCCGCGCCGCGTTCTCCAGGTCGAGGTCGATCTCGACGTCGGCGCGCGGCACCAGCGACTCGTCCCAGTCGGGGTCGATCAGCATCTGGCCGGCGACGGCGGCCTGGGCGCTGCGAATCTGGTTGACGAGCGCGTGCTCGGTGAGTGGCGTGTCGACGTAGGTCGCGGGATCGAGGGCCGCGAGCTGCGTCACCGTCGTCACGCCCATGAACCGGTGGACGCTCCACTCGGGGTAGCCGACCGGTTTGACGAGGCTGACGTCGTCGACCGCCTCCATGTCGGCGTGGCACGGGTCGTGCCAGGGGCAGCGGGTGCACTCGACGACCGACACCGGCAGGACCGGCGGCGATGCAGAGCGGTCGCGCCGTTCGATCGCCTCGTCGACGACCCGGAGCCGGAAGTCGAACTCGAAGTCGTACCGGTCGAGTGCGGTGCGCTTCGTCGTGCGATGCCGGCGGTGATACGTGATCGCCCCGTCGGACTGCTGGGGGGTGAGCGTGGAGAAGCGCGGTGACTCCAGGTCGAACCAGGCGACGACGCGTTCCGTGCCGATGATACCCCCGACGGCATGCGGCTCGGCGTACCCGTGGGCCTGCAGCATGCGGTAGTAGTGGGCGAGTTGCAGGCAGTCGTCCTCGCGGTACTTCGCCTCCAGCCCGGCGACCGCGACCGCCGGTCCGAGGAGGTCGAGGGTCTGCACCGGCGTGCTCAGCCCGTCCGCCGCTTCCTCGGTGTCTTCCGCTTCGTCGCTGTCCTCGTCGGCGTTCGTCGTGCAGCGGTGGTGCTTGACGTCGATCGGTCGGTATCGGTCGCCGACGCGGAGCAGCACGTCGATCTCGCCGAGCCGGCGGCCGGTCGTGTCGCGTTGCATCAGCGCGCCGAGGATGATCGGGGTGCCGGCCGCGAGTGCAGCGTCGGTCAGCGCGCGCCGCTCGTCGGGCTCGGCCTCCGACCGGCCGGGGATCACGGCGACCGCATCACCGTGCAGTTCGACGAGTTCCTCGCCGATCGAGGCCTCGAACGCGATGCCGTCGTCGAACAGCTCCTGCAGCGCGTCGTCGGGCGGGGCGGGGACGGCCGCCTCGGTCGGGTCGTGCTCGCGGAACAACCGGTACGGGCACTGCTTCGCGGCGTAGGCGCCGAGCAGCGGGACGTCGGGTCGCGCGTGTTCGGTCACACCGTCGCGTCGAGCCAGGCGACGAGGTCCGTTTCGACCTCGTCGCGGTTCGTCTCGTTCAGCATTTCGTGGCGGCCGCCGTCGTACAGCTTCAGGGTGATCGGGCCGATGCCGGCCGCTTCGTACCGTGCGACGAGGTCCTTCACCGACTGCACGTTCTCGCCGCCGACCGGGTCCTGGGCGCCGCCCATGACGTACACGGGAAGGTCGCGCGGGATGTTCGCCTCCGCTTCGGGTGTCCACGTCGCGGCGGTGCCCGCCAGCATGTCGGCGACGTAACCGTTGGACAACGGGAAGCCGCACCACGGGTCGGCGACGTACGCCGCCACCTCGTCGGCGTCGCGGCTGAGCCACTCGAACCCAGTGGCGTCGGGCCCGGCGAATGGCTCGTTGAAGCCGCCGAACATCGCTGCGAAGACCTCGGACGGTTCGTCGGCGCCGTCGCCCTCGCCGAGCGCGGTGATGATCGCCATCGTGGCGTCGTCGAGGTCGAGCCCGCCGGCGGTGCCGGACAGCACCAGCCCCGCCAACCCGTCGCCCCACTGCTGGACGTACTGCTGGGCGATGAACGACCCCATGCTGTGGCCGAACAGGACGATCGGCGCGTCTGGCAACTCGTCGCGGATGTGGCGCGTCAGCTGGTGCGCGTCGTCGACGATCGCCGACCAACCGCCAGGACGGGCCACGCCGAACGTGCCGAACTGGTCGGCGGTCCGGCCGTGGGCGCGGTGGTCGTTGGCGAAGACCTCGTATCCGGCGCCGACCAGTCGCTCGGCGACGCGTCCGTAGCGCGCAGCGTGCTCGGCGGCACCGTGCTCGATCTGCACGGCCGCCTTCGGGGCGTCGGCGCGCCACCGGAAGCAGGCAACCTGCTGGCCGTCAGGGGCAGTGATCGTGAAGGACTCCGCAGACATGCCGGCAAGTTACCCTGGATGCCGAGATCAGCATCAAAGTTGTGCCTGGCACAACTTTGACGTCAGCCGACGCGCATTTCGGCGAGGGGGGCGGGCCAGGACTCGAACTTGTTGCTGAAGTCCTTGATCCGCTTGTCGGCGTTGATCACCGAGATGTAGGCCGGGGTGCCGGAACCGCCCGCCTTGACGCGGGTCATGGCGACGTAGGCCAGGCGCTTCGAGCGGCGTTCGACGCCGATGCCCATCACGAGCGCCGGTGTCTCCCAGCCCTTGAAGCTGTGCACGGTGCAGCCCTTGACCGCCTCGGCGTCGGGCCAGAAGCGGTACTTGCGGCGGCGGCGCGCCTCGTCCGGGTTGCGACTGAACAGGTGGTGCACCGGGTAGCCGGCCGCCTCGATGACGGCGACCGCGGTCACGCCGTCGTGGTGGTACTCGCAGAGGAAGACGATGTCGCGCGGGCTGAGATGGGGGTGCTCGCGCAGCAGCCGGACGACTTCGAGACCGATCTCGACGCCGACATCGGGGACGTTGTCGACGTTCTTCCAGCGGCGGATCGTCGGGCCCTGCAGACCGACGATGTCGCGGTGGTCTTCGAGCACGGCGATCGGCAGCCGTTCGCCGTCGAGCTGCGTGTCAGCGAACGCGTTGGCCAGCGGCACGACGTCGCTGGGCAGGCGGTAGCTGCCCTTCAGGTCGGTCCACTGCCCGTTGAAGCCGGCGTTGAGCATCCGCTCCTCGGTCGTCCACGAGCGCTTGTTGTACAGGTCCTGGGTCGGGTCGGTCAGCAGCAGCATCTCGCCGCCACGGATCACGACGTGTTCGCGCAGCAGGTTCCACCACGACAGGGCGAAGTCCTGACCCTCGTCGACGAGCACCGCGTCGTAGTGCCGTTGGAAGCCGGCCTCGAATGCCTGCTGGGCCTTGGCGACGATCGCCACCGGCCAGCTCGCACCCTTCGGCGGGGTCATGACGATGCCGAGCTGCTCGGCGTCCTGGACGACGCGGGTGCAGAACGAGTGGAAGTTCGACGCGGAGATCAGTGTGGGGTTCGCGCCGATCTCGGCACAGCGTGCCGTCGCCAGGCGGCTGAGGCGGTCGGCGAGCGTCACGTTGAACGAGAGCATCAGCACCCGCTTGCCCTGCGATGCGAGGTGGGCGGCCCGCGCCGTCAACCCGATCGACTTGCCGCAGCCGGCGGGACCGCGCACGCGCCGGATCTTCGCGCCACTCTGGTTCTGCTCGATGTTGCGGGCGTCGGGGGTCAGCCGGATCGGCGCCGGCGCCTCGGTCGGGATCACCGAGGGGATCACGTGCTCGCGAAGCCGGAGGATCGATTCGGGCCGGGGATGGGCACAGCCGTTGCCGCAGACGACCTTGTCGAGCTGTGAGGCGATCCCGTCGCTGCCCCACACCGCGACCTGGCGTTCGCCGTCGCTGGCGGTCGGGTCGGCGAGCAGCGCGTTGGCCTGCTCGTCGGTGTACTGGGGAAGGATCACGACCGACCGGATCGCCTCGGTCGGGGCACCGCCGTCGCTGGGCAGCGCGAAGAACTGGTCGTACACGGTGAATCGGTGGCGGGCGGCCTGGAAGCGAGGTTGCAGTGGGACGCGGCGCCATGTGGTGCCCGCCTCGTCGCAGGTCTCGATGACGCCCTGCTCGGAGCGGCGATGCCGACCGGGCTCCCAGTCCTTGACTTCGACCACGCAGACGCCGAGCAGGTCGTGGATCGCGACGAAATCGGGCAGGTTCAGGCCCACGCGGGGCTTGATGTACACGGTCCACTCGTCATCGAGGCGAGCGAGCGCCTGCGCGACGGTCAGCTCGCCCGGGGTCAGCGGTGTGACGAGTTGGTCGAGATCCTCGAGCGATGGTCGGATGCGTGCCACGTCTCGATATCGGCGGCGTGCTGACGGTTCTTGAGGTGTTTTGTCAAGAAACCGTCAGCACCCGCACGACGGCTAGATCGTCGAGTCGTAGACCGGCCCGTCGTCGACCGCGACCGACTTCTTGTCGTGCGGTACACCGACGGTGACGACACCGGTGCATGATCCGCCCTGGCCGTCGGCCGCGGTGTAGCCGATCGTGTAGACGCGGCCGTTGCCGCCGTTCTTCTTCGATCCGCTGCGCTCGGCGCGGACCTCGGCGGTGGCGGTGCCGACCCCGGCGCCGTCGGGCCCGGTAGTTCCGTCACCGGTGGCGTTCACCGGTTCGTCCTGGAAGATCGAGTCGATCGTGATGCTGATCGGGTCGCCGTCCGGGTCGGTGACGCCGGTGACGGCGATCGGCACCATCTGGTGGTTCGGCGGCCACAGGCCGGCCAGGCTCGCCGCTGCCGCCGAGCAGTCCGGGTCGGCGTTGGGCGGGATGCACGCCTGCCCCGGCGTGTGGATGCAGACGCTGACCGAACTGCTCACGCCGGCCTCGGTGGCGGTGATCGTGAACCGCCACGCGCCCGGCTGGTCGTAGTCGAACGCGCCGGTCGGGTTGGCGTCGGTGTCCGATGTCGGGGCGAACCAGCCGAACTCGGGGTTCTGCGAGATCTGGTACAGGTCGGCGAACCCGGTCGTCGCGTTCGGCTGATTGTTGCGCGCGTCGATGAACGCACGCAGTGCCAGCAGGTCGACGACCGGTGCGGCGGGCAGGTTCGGGCCGACATCGGTCTGGATCGCCAGGGTGAGCGAGTCGAGGGTGTTGATGGAGCCGCCGTACGCGATCGAGCCCTGGAAATTCCACCACGCCCGATTGGCGTTGATCGGTGGGCCGAGGTCGGCGCCGGTCTGCACCGTGTAGTCGTTCGGGCCGCTCGGTGCGAGCTGACCGATTCGCCGCTCCTCGGCGCGGAGACCGAGTTCGAGGGCGCCGCCGGGGAAGGCCCCGTCGGTCGTGATGCTGAAGCTGCCGTTGCACTGTCCGGAGCCGACGTCCCAGCCGAGGCTGTTCGGCGGGCCGACCGGGCCGGGCGAGTTGCCGAGCGCGCCGCCGCCGACCGTTCCGGGCTGGTCGCACGGGGTGGCGTGACCGCCGTTGTGGGTTGCGGTGGCGGGGGTGGGGAGTGCGGCGCCGACGAGGGCGGCGACCGCCGCAGCAGCCAAGGCGACGCGAGTGACGGATCTCATGATTTCCCTCCTGATCGTGCCGCCGGGAGTGGCGGCTCGATCGCGAAAATTACACCGTTCCCGGCCGCCGTGCACTCGCTACAGCACGAAGTGCATCGCCCCGACGAGCGCGCCCGGGAGGCGGCTGCTCGTGGTGCTGCGGTGCTCGTAGGAGGCGGCGTCGAGCAACACCTCGGCCTCGTCGGTCAGCCCTTCGAGGTGGTCGCCGAGCAGGCGGTACGCGGTGTCGTCGAAGCGCAGCGCGGTGACCGGGGCGACGATCTCCCCGTGGTCCATCCAGAACGTCGCGAAGCGGGTCATCCCGGTGGTCCGACAGGCCGCCCGGTCGGAGAAGTTGGTGTACCACAGGTTGCCGACGAACAGGCCGGTGTCGAGCGCGGCCGGTACGTCAGCGAACGGGATCGAGCCCGGCGCGATCGCGAGTGATTGCGGCGTCTCGTCGTCGGATGCGCCGTTCGTCTGCACGCCGTACTCCTGGGCCGACCGCGGCGACACGAGCGTGTCGGCATACGCGCCTCGGACCACCAACGGCACATCGTCCGGCCGCAGGAATCCGGCCGACTGGAAGTTCGCCGCGACACCACCCGCCGTGTGCTCGCTGATCGAGACCTGCGGCGACAGTGACGCGTCATCGGCGACCATCCGCAGGAACGGCGTCTGCTTCGTCTCGTGGGCGCGCCGGCCGAAGGCGCCGTACCACGAGAGCAAGGTGACGAGCTCCTCCATCGCCCGCGGGGCGAGGTACGTCCGGTAGTCGCCTGGTGCGAGTTCGATCGGCTCGCGTTCGAGGGCGACGAGCTGCTGCGCGGACCAGTCGACCTTGCGCGCGAACGCGCCGTCGTCCCAGTCGAAGCCGGCATAGATGTTCTTCGCCGCCTTGTCGGCGCGGAGGTAGAAGCACCAGTCGAGGTTGAACGTCGCGGACTGGAACCAGTTGCGCTGGCCGAGCGAATTGGCGAACCCGCTGAACGTGTCGCCGGACGCGTAGATCCCGACGAGGTCGCGGCCGTCGCCCGCGGCACGGATGTCGGCGAGCGCCGTCGCCGCGTCGGGAACTTCCCCGGTCTCGATCCGTTCGGTCGACCGCGGATCGGTGTTGTAGAGCAGGTAGGGGTCGTCGGCGACCAACCGGCGTTGCTCACGCAGTTGACCGAGCAGGGCCGACAGCCGCGCATCGTCGACCGCGCGTTCGCCGGTGAGGTTGATACTGCCGCCGACGTGTCGGCGACCCTCGATGAGGTCGACGGTGACCGTCTGCTGGTCGACCGAGCCCGCCTGGCGCACGTCGCCGTTGTTCAACCGGATGAAGTCGGTTCGCTCGCCGGTGATGTTGGCGAGCAGCACCTCGTCACCGACGAGCGTGCCGGTCGCGGAGCTGACGAGTTCGTCGAAGTACGCCTGCATCACTCCTCGCCCCCGAACACCTCGACGCCGGAGAACTTGCAGGCCGGCGAGGCATGTCCGGTGCCGATCATCTGGTTCAGCTCGCCCTTGCCGCAGTTCGGCGTGCCCATCGCGGTGACGCTGCGTTCGTCGGCGACGCCGGTGAGGTTGCGCCAGAACGTGCGCGACACGCCGCGATAACCGGGGTTGCGGACCGTGCCGACGATCTCGCCGTCGACGATCCGCTGCCCGTACTCGCAGTTGAACTGGAACTTGTTGCGGCTGTCGTCGATCGACCACGAGTTGTTGGTGTGCATGTACACGCCGTCCTCGATCGACGCGATCAGCTCCTCGACCGTCGAGTCGCCGGCCTCGATGTTGAGATTCGCCATCCGGTCGATCGGCGGCCGATTCCAGCTCGCGGCACGCGAGTTGGCGACGCCGGGAAGGCTGCTGCGAGCCTGGGAGACCGCGCCGCCGAGGCCGCGGACGAGGATGCCGTTCTCGATCAAGTGCTGCCGGTGGGCGGGGGTGCCGTCGTCGTCGAAGCCGTAGCTGGCGAGTTGACCCGGCACGGTGGGGTCGAACGTGACGTTGAGCAGTTCGGATCCGTACCGGAACTCGCCGAACATGTCGGGGGTGACGAAGCTCGTGCCGGCGTAGTTGCGCTCGTCGCCGAGGATCCGGTCGAGTTCGAGCGGGTGGCCGATCGACTCGTGGATCTGGAGGATCATCTGGTCGGGTGCGAGCAGCACGTCCATCGTGCCCGTCGGGCAGTTCGGCGCGGTGAGCAGCTCGAGTGCCTCGTCGGCGACGCGACCGGCCGCGTCGCCGAACCCGAACCGGCCGAGCACCTCTGCGCCGCCCTGGCCGCAGAACGCGTGGCCCCCGAACGTGCGGGTCTGGGTGTTCACGCCTTCGTTCGCCGTGGCGCGCATGCTGGGATAGACGAAGCGGAACCGTTGCTCGACGTGGCCACCGCCGGACGTGACCAGCAAGGTGTCGACGTCACGCCGGATGAGCGTCGCCCCCCAGTCGACGATCCGCTCGTCGACGCCGAGCAGGCGGGACTGCTGGTGCAGCAGGTCCAGTCGATCCGCGAGCGGCAATGACGTGTCCCAATCCACGTCGACCGGCGATCGGTACGTCCCGGTCGGGTGGTCGGGTGGGGGAGCGGTCGTGACCATGCTGCCTGCGGTGACCTGCGCCCAGTGCGTCGCCCGTTCGACCGCGGCGGCGAGCCCCTGTTCGCTGAGGTCGGCGGTGGCCGCGTAGCCGAGCCCGCCGCCCGTCCACACCGAGATCATCACGCCGGTGTCGAATGCGTTGAAGACCGGTTCGAGCTCGTTGTTGCGCACGCTGAGGTGCTCGGAACGCTCGTCGACGAGGCGCGCCGATGCGTAGTCGGCGTCAGCGGGGAGAGCGGTTCGAAGACGATCCGCGATCGTCGGCGACTCGATCAGCAGGTCGGTCATCCGCCAGAGGCTACGCGTCAGTCGGACGGCGCGCTCAGCTTCGGCGCGATCGAGTCGAGGTCGAGGTCGAGCGTGATGCGGACCGGGCCGTCGGCCTCCTCGGGCGCGTCGATGCCGAGCAGGCCCTCGTAGCGCTGCAGCAGCAGCACCGACTGGCGGCGGTCGGTGCCGTCGTACACGTACATCTCGGCCGGCTCGTACTCGCCGTCGTTGAAGAACGATGCCTCGGCCGCCATCAGCGGATCAGCGAACACGGAGCCGTCGGCGTAGTACGCGACGACGTCGTCGAAATCGTCGGCTTCCCACTCCAGTCGCACGGCGACGTACATCGCGCCGCGGTCGATCTGGAACGCGTCGGGCGACCGGCGCTGGATGCGGGCCTCGCCCGCGACGAGCGGCATCCCGTCCGGTGTCGGCACGGCCGCGGTCAGCGCTTCCAGCAGTGGCACCGGGACCGGTGCGTCCTCGCTCGTGTCGATGTCGACGTCGATGCGGTAGCCGCCGAGGATCGGCTCCGAGCTGAACGACCCGCCGTTGATGTCCTCGTCGGTCCAGATGAAGACGTTGCCCGCACTGCCCGCGATCCCGTTGAACGTGCCGACCGGTGTCTCCGGGACGTAGACGTGGTTGACCGAGTTCGGGCCGCCGGGCTCGCCCGGATCGGACGCGGTGCTGGCGTTGCGTTCGAAGCCGAGCGCGGCCATCACCGGGTCGTACACGTCGATGATCTGGACCGAACCGGGACCGTTGTCGTCGAGGTTGATGTCGACGTCGGGCACGTTGCCGCCCGGGCCGGCAGTCGTGTACTCGAACGACGTCTCGCGCGTTCCTTGTTCGAGGCGCTGGAACCGCGAGCTGATGTCGTACAGCGTCGAGCCCTCGGGCGCGGGGATGTCCAGCGGGAACCCGCCGAGCGTCTGCGCCATCTCCAGTGGGTCGCCCGTGCCGGCGAGCGCCGCCTCCACGGATGCGATCAACGTCGGCAGGTCCGCGAGATCGACACCGGGTGGGGGCTCGGGCGTGTTTGCCGCCGGTGCGTCGTTGGTGTCCGACACCGGCACGGTGTCTGACGCGGGCTCCGGATCGGTCGTGGCGGCAACCTGCCCATCGCTGGTGTCCGACACCGGCACGGTGTCTGACACAGGCTCCGGCTCGGTTTCGACGACCGGCGACGGGGTGGCATCCGGAGCGGCGTCCGATCCGCCGCACGCGGCGAGCACGACGAGGGCGATCACCAGGGTCTTCGTCATCGGTTCATGTCTACACCGCCCTCGGTGCAGGTGGCAGACTCTCGAGATGGGATGGGAACTCGTCTTCGTCATCGGGATCCCGCTGCTGACGTTCGGCTTCATCTTCCTGATGCGCAGGGTCGGCAAGAACATGGTCGGCACCAGCAAGGCCGACGCCGCCGAGATCCAGCGCCTCCAGACGCTCGGCCGGCGCGCCCGCGCCACGTTGACGTCGATCACGCCGACGGGGCTGACGGTCAACAACTTCAACGTCCAGTGCAACGTCGCGTTCTGGCTGACGCCGCTCGACGGGTCGCCGCCGTTCGAGCAGCACAAGAAGATCTTCTTTCTCGAGACGCAGTTCCCGCGTCAGGGCGACACGTGGCCGGCCTGGTACGACCCGGGCGACCTGACGAAGTTCGCGGTCGGCTCGCCCGGCAAGCTCGACCCGGCCCAGATCCCGCTGTACCGCGAGTTCGGCATCGAGCACCCGCTGGACACGGCGCCCGACTACTAGCCCAGAGCTCAGACCGCGAAGCGGCGCGTGATCCAGTCGGCGAACAGCGGGTCGACGATCTCGTAGTGGCGCTCGTCGCCGATCATCTCGCGGGTGAGGTAGCCGTTGCCGAGCAGCGATTCGACGGCGCCGGTCGCGGTGCCGGTCGACAGGTCGAGCACACTTGCCGCGGTGCCGTAGATGCTGCCACCGCTCGCGAGCACCCGCAGCGTCTTCTGGTGTCCGGTCGGCAGCATCGCGAACAGCCGCTCGGAGCCCGAGTCGACGCTGGCGCGCACGTCGCCGAGCGCCTCCTCGAAGTCCTCGTCGATCGCCGTCTCGCTCGGCTCGGTGTGTCGCCATGTGGCGTCGGCCAGTTGCATCGCCCGCTGCGGATGGCCGCGGACGAAGTCGGCGATGCGGCGCCCGGTGGGGCCGGCGTTGCGTCCGGTCTCGGCGAAGCCGTCGTCGGTGATCTGGACGATTGCGCCGTCGGACAGCGGACCGAGCTCGATCAGGTCGGCCTGCGCAAAGAACGGCTGGGCCTGGTCGGTGAACAGCATCCGCATCGTCGAGGGCTGCGACCCGGCGAAGACGATGCCGAGCTCGGCGAAGTGGTGTTGGAGTTCGGTGCGCAGCAGACCGGCCGCGCCCTTCACGTCGGCGATGCCCGAGAACTCGTCGAACGCGACGATCAGCGGGTGGCGCTGTGCCGTCTCGACCAGCACGCGCAGCAGGCTGCGGACGGCGAGGATCGGGTCGGGCCGCTGGCGGGCGGACTTGGTGAGCGCGACGCCGAGGAACCCGAGCCGGAACGAGAGCCCGTCGCTCAGCGAGTCGAGGGCACGTCGCACCGGACCCTGCACCTGTGCCAACCCGTGGTCGATCGCGCCGGCGAGGTCGGCCATCGAGTTGAGCTCGTACAGGTCGATCCACACGGTCTCGGGCCCGACCTCGCGGAGGTCGGCGGTGACCCGGCGCAGCAGGCTGGTCTTGCCGTACCGGCGCGGCCCGAGTAGCGCCGTCAACCGTCGCTCCATCAGCCGTTCGGCGAGGTCCTGCGCCAGCTCTTCGCGGCCGGCGACGCGGTCGGGCGTGAGTGGCCCGTGGTAGGGGAAGGGGCTCGGTTCGTACACAGAAGTGATTCTATTCACTAGAAGCACTTACCTGTCGACGAATCGAAGTCACCGCCGACGCAGAGCCCGACGCCTCTGGTCAGGACGCTGACCCGGCGAGACGATCGAACCATGAGCACGGTGAATTCGTCGGGCCGGCGAGTCGTGCGCCGGACCGCCGTGGCGACGGTCATCGCCGTCGTCGTGGCGGTCCTCGTCGGCTGCGGCACCGATGACGATGCGACACCGGCAACCGAGGTGCCCGACCCGCCGCCGACGACCGTTCCCACCACGACTGCGTCGACGACGACCGCGGCACCGCCGGACACGTTGCCCACGACGACTGCCGGCACGACGCCCGACACGCCGCCACCGGCTGCGGCGGCGGTTGTCCGGGCGTACTTTCACCGTCACGACGAGGTGATCGGGCCGGTGGCGCGGCCGGTGACCGGTGACCCGGTCGCCACGTCGCGGGCCGCGTTGGAGGCACTGCTCGCCGGGCCGTCCGACGCGGAGCGAGCGATCGGGTTCGGGAGCGAGATCCCGGCCGGCACGCGCCTCCTCGGCGTGCGGATCGACGGTGGCGTGTCGTACGTGGACCTCACGGCGGAGTTCGAGTCGGGCGGCGGCAGCTCGTCGATGGCGATGCGGCTGCTGCAGCTCGTCTACACCGCCACCCAGTTCGACAGTGTCGACGCGGTCCGCTTGCTGCTCGACGGTGTCGAGGTCGACATCTTCAGCGGCGAGGGCCTGATGGTCGACCACCCGTTGACGCGCGCCGAGTTCGACTTCGATCCGCAGGTGCCACTGATCCTCGTCGAGGGGCCGCTGCCGTTCGAGACGGTGCGGGGAGACGTGCGGGTGCACGGCACGGCGAACGTCTTCGAGGCGACGGTGTCGCTGCGGATCACCGCGGCGGACGGCGAGGTGCTGTTCGACGGCTTCACCACCGCACTGTGCGGCTCGGGTTGCCGCGGGGAGTTCGACGTCACGATTCCGGTCGACGTCGCGGGTGCCGCCACCGTCACCGTGTTCGAGGTGTCGTCGCGGGACGGCTCGGAGATCAACGCCGTCGAGATCCCGGTGACGCGCTCGTAGGCTGGCGCCGTGCCCGACGAACCGGCCGACGACGCAGCGCAGTCCGGGACGCGCTGGGCAATCGCGTTCGTCGCGGTCGTCGCGGCGCTGTTGCCGTCACTGCTGGTGTACACCCTGTGGCCGGACCCCGAGCCCGCGCCGTCGGTGTCCCCGGAGGGCATCGACGTCGATCGGCTGCGGCAGGTGCACGAACAGACCGACGGGCTCGATCCGATCCGTATCCAGATGATCCGGGACATCTACCTCCGGTCGCAGCTCGACTACGACGAGTGCAAGGCCGACTTCACGTCGACGGTCGGCGAGCCGAGCAGCGAACGCCTGCCGTTCTACTTCTGCTGACTGCGAGGTTTCTGCTGACGTCGGGAGACGTGCGGCCTCAGCGAAACAGGTCGACGACGGTCCTCGCGTCGGGCTCGTCGGACGTTGCCGCGACTCCGAGCGAGTTGGCCGCGCCCGCGTAGGCGTCGATGCCGAGCCGTTGGCGCTCGTCGATTGACGCGGCGAACACGCCGGCATCGAGCTGGATACCGGTACCGTCGGCGACCCGCACCAGCCCGTTGAAGATGGCCACGATCGCGGCCGCCTCGATCGTCGCTTCCTCGCCGATGACGCCCGCCACCGCGGCGCGCGTCCCATCGATGTCGCCACCGAGTTCGACCGCATTGGTGAAGGCCAACAACTCCGGGCCGGCGGGAACTCCGACCTCGCCGACGTGACCACGATCGAGCGTCGCATCGAGATCGATCGTCAGCCCGTTCGCTTCACCGCTCACACGGAGCAGTGTCGTGTGCGCCGCCGTTCAATAGAAGCACTCGTTCAGCGCGGTCGTCCGTGCGGCGATCAGCTCGGCCTGTGGGCGGCTGAGCGGGAAGTCCCAACTCAGGTTCATGAACTCGGTGCCGCGCGAGTAGAACGTGTCGACGAGCTGACGCCACAGCCGGTTGGTCTCCGGAACGAGGCTGAGCGTGCGGCTGACGTTCGCCCGTGTCGGCCCGGTCGTCTGGCTGACCCAGGCCCCGACATCGCCCACGTCGTCGGGCCGCACGCGTGCCGGCTCGCCGTCGATCGGCTCGGGGATGGTCGGCTCGGGCCGACCCATCGCCCGATCGAACGTGTCGAGGACCGATGCGATCGCGGTCACGCCCACCAACTCGGTGTACGTCTCCTCGCCGAGCGCAGCGATCTGTTCGTCCGCCCAGGTTCGTGTCAGGCGCCCCGGATCGCTCGCGACCCGATGGACGACCTCGATCGTCGGCGTGGCGTGACCCGGCACTGCGTTCGGCGAGATCGCGCTCCGCCTGGCACGGTCGGTTTCGTTCGTCTCCGCATCACGTGCCTCCCGCCAGGCCGCGACCCGGTCGTGCCCGGTCAGCCAGTCGCCGGCCGCCGCGACGTTCGCGGCGACGTGGGCGTGCGTCGTCTCGATCGCGTTCACGCCGGCACCACGTTCCAGACGTCGCCGTCGGACTTGACGTAGCCGGCGCACGGTTCCCAGTGGGTCCCGAGCACGAGCGTGTCCGTGTCGGCGTGCTCGTCGTAGAACGCACGGCGGGTCGCCTCCGCCTGTGACGGAATGACGTCGAACGCGCTGCCCCACTCGGGATGCGCGGCCTGGCACACCATGTGGCTGACATCGCCGCTGATCGTCGCTCGTTGACCGCCGCTCTCGATGGCCACGCTCACATGACCGGGCGTGTGGCCGGGTGTGGCGACGAGCGACACCTCGGACGTCAACTGTGCGTCGGTGGCGACGAGGTCGACCAATCCGGCGTCGATCACCGGCTGGATCGAGTCGGCGCGCAGCACGTCGTCCATCTCGCGTTCCCAGTGCGCCCACTCGACGTCCGCGAACAGGTAGCGCGCGTTCGGGAACGTCGGCACCCACTCGCCGTCGACGAGGCGGGTGTTCCAACCGACGTGGTCGACGTGGAGGTGGGTACACAGGACGGTGTCGATCGACTCGGGCGGGAACCCCGCGGCGGAGAGGTCGTCGAGGAACGGGCCGGCGAGCATGTTCCACGCCGGCACCTCGCGCTGCTTGTCGTTGCCGAGGCAGGTGTCGACGAGGATCCGCCGGCCATCGCTCTCGACGACGAGCGCGCGGATCGTCATGTGCACCTTGCCCTCGGCCGTCGCGTACGTCGGGATCAGCCAGCCGATCTCCTTCACGCGGTCCGCGGTCGCGTCCGGCAGCAGCCAGTGGGCGGCTGACGTCGTCGTCAGTTCGACGATCTCCGTGACCCGCGCCTCACCGATCGTCCACATCACCCGCCAGTTTGGCAGCAGGCCGTTGCGGTCCGACGATCGAGAGCGTCGTGATCCGTGAGCGATGTCCGCGCACGATCCGTACCGCCGAGCGGCGAACGCCGCTGAGCTGGGCCACGAACCGCACGAGTTCGTCGTTCGCCTGCCCCTCCACCGGTTGCGCGGCGAGCTTGATCCGCACATGGTCGCCGCACACGTTGCGCAGCGTGGATATCCGCGCGCCCGGTGTGGCGCGCACCCGTACCACGATGCCGGTGTCCGTCGTGCTCCAAAACGTGCTCATCATGCCCCGATTCCGTCAGCTCTTGCCGGCATCGTGCGGGACTGCGGCACGGTCGACCAGATGCGAACGTCCCGAATCCGTCGTGAATCGTCTCAGGCGTCGATGCGGGCGAAGAACCGGGCGAGACCGTCCTCGTCGAACCGCGCCGTCAGGTGGTTTTCGGCATCGTGGCCGATGTCGAGCGCCGGGCAGAAGTAGTCGTCGTCGCCGACCCAGAAGTGTGGCGATCCGCTGACGCCACGCGCCCGGCCGTCGGCGTACTCCGCGTCGACGGCGGCTCGCATGTCGCCGGCGGTGACGCCGTGGTCGCGAGCGATGTCGGCCAGCACGGCGGGGTCGCTGATGTCGCGCCCTTCCTCGAACAGCGCCGCGCGCAGGGCCAGGCTGACCGCCAGCCCGGTCGCCGCGTCCTGCGCATATGCCGCGGCGGCGAGCTCCAATGCGGGGATCGTCGTCGTCGGCCAGCGGTCAGGGCGCAGCCCGGTGAACTCGTCGATGCCGAGTTGGTCGTGGAGGACCCGCGCCTTGACGGCCACTGCGTCGACGTCGAGCCCCTGCCCGTTGACCCACTCCAACGGCCACGCCCGGACGATGATCTCGGCGGACGGAGCGTGGTCGGCCACCCGCTTCAACCCGACGTGGGTGAACGGGCACGTGATGTCGGCGAAGACCTCGACCGTCGTTCCTGCGCTGCTCACGATGCCCAGAACTCGTTCAGCACCCGAGCCGCGCCCGCGGGGTCGTCGAGCATCCACCAGTGTCCGCAGCCGTCGAGCGTCGCGATCTCCGCGCCGGTCCGCTCGGCGAGTCGGGCCGCGCTGTGCGGGGCGCGGAACGCGTCGCCGGTCGCCTCGATGACGAGCCCGGGCCCGCCGATCCGGTCGATGCCCGGGCCCCAGTCGCGGCCGACGTCCACCGCCGAGCGGTACAGCGTGAGGATCGCGTCGGCCATCGTGCGATCGATCCCGGCGGCCATCTCGAGCGCGCCGGACTCGGGCACGCCGGACGCGATCAGCAGCCCGGCCCGTTCCTCGTCGGACACCGCCAGCATCCCCTCCATGAACGCCTCGCCCGCCTCGGGCGTCTGCCACACCTGCGCCAGGTCGTGCCACGCGAAGTCGTCGTCGAGGTTGCCCATGTCGAGCGCCCACGAGCGGATGCCGTCCGGTGGGTCGGCGAGCACCTTCAGCGACAGGATCGCCCCCCAGTCGTGCGCGACGAGGTCGACCGGGCCGTCGATCGCCGCCAGCTCGTCGCCCAACCACGATGCGTAGCGCTCCATCGTCGGCTCGAACCCGTCGGGCGGCGGCGACCCGAACCCCGGCATCCCGAGCGTCGTGACGTTTCCGGACAGGTGGGTCCGGAGCGGATCCCACAGCGTCGTGGTCTCCGGAACCCCATGGACGAGAACTGCGGTCATGATGTCTCCTCGTGTGACAGTGCGATCGTTGCGGCCCACAACGTGTCGTCGACCTCGACCTCGGTCGGCGGCTGATGGGATGTCCCCGGCAGCCGGGCGCCCGGTTGGTCGGCGACCCGATCGGCGAGCAGCTGGATGGCGTCCCAGAATCCGTCGCCGCTGTACGCCTGCGGGTCGACCAGCAGGTAGAACTGGCCGACGTCCGGAGGTGGGGCATCGGCAGACTTGTGGGGTGACTGGTCGACGCTTGCGTGCGATCCGGTCAGCGCCGACGCCAGCACCTCTGCCATCAGCCCGAGACCGAACCCCTTGTAGCCGGCCGCGGACAGCATCGACCCGCGCAGCGCGGCGTCGGGGTCGGTCGTGTCCTCGCCGTGCTCGTCGACCGCCCACCCGGTCGGGATCGACTCGCCTGCGGCAGCCGCCATCGTGATCGTGCCGAGCGCGACCGCGCTGGTGCTGAAGTCGAACTGGAACGCGACGCCGCCGTCGCGTGCCGGTACCGCCATCGCCACCGGGTTGGTGCCCAGGAGGCGCCGGTCGCCGCCCGGGGGAGCGACCCGCGCCGAGGAGTTGGTCGAGCCGATCGCCAGCACGCCGGCCTCGGCGAGCTGTTCGGTGAAGTAGCCGAGTGACGTGCAGGTGTGGCTGTGCTCGATCGAGTACCCGCACGTACCGTTCGCCCGCGCGGCTGCGACGGCGGTGTCGAACCCGGCTGCGAACGCGCTCTGGGCGAACCCGTGCCGGGCGTCGACGCGCACCGCGCCGGGTGCATCGTGGCTGACGACCGGCTGCACGCGTCCGTCGACGCGACCGCTCTGCAACTGCCGGCAGTACGCGTCGACGTAGTACAGCCCGCAGATCCGGTTGCCCTTCGACTCCGCGACCCTGACGGCACGGGCCACGTCGGCGGCGGTGCCGGGCGTCGCGCCGTGCAGTTCCAGCGCCCGCGCGGTCACCGCTTCGATCTCGGAGAGTGCGACGTCCATGCGGTGAGCTTTGCAGACGGTCAGGTGAGACGATTCAGGACGTTGCGCGTCACCTGGGCCACTGCGGGGTCGGTCGCCAGCCCGAACACCCAGTCGGTCGTTCCGACGGTGACGACGCGGCCGCCGTGGGCGAGCACGATCACCGCGTTGCCGTGGCGCACCCGGGCGATCGAATCGGCGTCGATACGGCCGAACAGCCGCTCGGCGACGAAGTCGAGGTCACCCTGGTCGGACAGTGCCGAGATCGACGCCGGGTACTCGCCGAAGCGGAGGTTCGACGACGGGCACAGCGCGACGATCTCGAGGTCGTCCGGCGTGCCGGCACCCCCGGCGCGCACCGGGAGTTGATACTCGTCGAACTGGATCCGGCAGCCGACGGTCTCGTACCCGACGACGCCGTCGCGCCCGCCGACCACGTCCCCGTAACGCAGCCCGGTTTCCGCGAAGATCCAGTGGTCGTCGCGGTAGACGATGAACCCACCGACACCTCGGGCGGCGGCCTGCCCGAACCGGTGGTACAGCCCCCACGCCGAGCCGGCACCGAGGACGGCCGTTTCGGGGCGGCCGACGACCGGGTCGGCCCACATGCCCGACATCGTGATCGTGGTAACCGGATCGCCGTCGGTCATCACCGGGTCGGTCTCGTGCGCGGTGTACTTGTGGCCGATCATCGTGCCGTCCTCGATCCGCACCTGCCAGAACATCGTGTTGCCCGAGAAGCTCGCGAGTCGCCCGCCGCCGGCGAGGTGGGTTTCGAGCGCAGCCCGCTGCCCTGCTGACCAGTACTCGTCGTGGCCGACCGACAGCATCAGCTCGTATCCGTCCAGCGCGTCCGGCTCGGCGTCGAGGTCGGTCGACACCGCGTAGTCGAACGTGCGGCCTTCACCCTCGGCCCACTCCACGAAGCGCCGCTCGAACGTGAACCACCCGGACGACCCGATCGCCGCGGGGTAGTCGTGCTCGGTGCGGTACGCCTGGAAGATCATGCCGTCGGCGTCGGGCTCTTCGTCCCAGCGGACAGGGCGGGCCTTGCGATCGTCGCGCTCGACCTCCGGCCGGCACAGCATCCCGCGCGCGAACGGCCGGCGGAACGACACCTCCTTGCCGCCGGTGTACAGCGAGCACCCACCCCAGTTGTTGTATGCGTTCCAGGTGTTGGTGGCGAGCACGAGCAACGGTGCGCCGGTCGGCACCGTCGGCCGGACGACGAACCCGGCGTGGGCCACGTCGCGGCCGGACGGCGCGCCGTGGGCCGTCAGCGTGACGAGGTAGAACCCGCTCGCCCACGACGCGTCCACCGGCACCCGCAACCCGACCGGCCACCCGCAGCCGTGCGCATCGGCGTCGGGCGGAGGTTCGTGGAAGGTCCCGTCGGCGTCGCCCCGCCACACCTCGTCGCGTGTCGCGCCCCACCGTTCGATCACCACGTCGTACGCCGCGGCCCGACTCGACACGTGCAGCTCGACGTCGTCGCCGGGCCGGTAGCTCAGTGCGCCGCAGTACGCCTCGATGTCGTCGAAGAACGTCGGGTCGGACACCCGCCGGATGTTAGGCCTCCGCTACGGGCAGCTGGTCTTGTAGACGGCCGCCTTGCCGTTGCCGTGGCCGAGCTGCGGCGAGTCGGGGGGGTCGGTCGCGCCGAGGTGCACATTGGCGTGGTAGCGGTGGTGGCCGCCGTGGTCTGGGTCGGTGATCGCCGTCTGGCCCTGCGCCACCTGGTGGCACTTGCCGTTCGGCGTGACGATGAAGTGGTCGTGCCCGGCGGACGCGGTGCCGGCCGGCATCGACAGCGCGAGGCCGCCGGCCACCGTTGCGGTCGCGACGAACATGCGGATTCGGGAAGTCATGTGATCGTTCCGTTTCTGTCAGTGGCGGACACCGGAGCGGTCCACCCACCACTGACAGACGATCAGCCGCCGCGGGCGGGTGACAGCCGGTGCCAATCGGTCGCGTGCTGGTAGGCGGCGCCGATGCGCAGCACGACCTGTTCATGGTTCGGCGGCGCTTGGATCATCAGCCCGATCGGCAGCCCGTCGCTGTCCCCGCACGGCACCGAGAGCCCGCACCACTCCAGCCGGTTGCCGATCGACGTGTTGCGGAGGTACTGGCCGTTGATCCGGAGGTACGTGTCGAGGTCGGCGTCGACCTCGGCGACCGGCTTGGCGGGGATCATCGTCGCCGGTGCGAGCCAGGCGTCGATGCCCGCCGTGCGCTCGGCGAACGTCCGCCCGATGCGCTTCCAGGCCTCGAAGGCCTCGACGAAGTCGATCGCGGCCAGCTCGCGCCCGTCGGCCATGCGGTGGGCGACGACCGGGTCGAGTTCGTCGAAGTGCTGTTCGAGGAATGTCCGGTTGATCGCGTAGCCCTCGGCCTGCACGGTGCGCGCCCGCAGACCGGCCAGCACCTCGTTGAGCTCGGGGGCCCCGATCGAGGTGACCTCGGCGCCGAGCTCGGCGAGCACGTCACCGGCGGCCCGAACCGCAGCGACGACGGCGGGGTCGGCGTCGTCGAAGAAGAACGTCTCGACAAACGCCAGCCGCATGCCGGACAGGTCGGACGGGTCGGATCGATCGTGTTGCGCCGCGGCCGCCGGTGCCGTGGCGTCGCGCATCGCCGCGAACGCGATCGCGCTGTCGGTGGCGGTGCGGGTGAGCGGGCCGACCGAGTCGAGCGTGGGGCTGAGTGGGTAGACGCCGTTGCGGCTGATCTGCCCGACGGTGGTCTTGAGGCCGGTGATGCCGCACAGCGAGGCGGGGATGCGCACCGACCCGCTGGTGTCGCTGCCGAGCGCCAGCGGGACCAGCCCGGCGGCGACCGCAACTGCGGACCCGCTCGACGACCCGCCCGGCACGTAGTGGTCGGTCTTGCGCGGGTTGTGCGGTGTCGCGGTGTCGTGGTTGATGCCGGCCCCGCCGAACGCGAACTGCACCGTGTGCGTCTTGCCGACGAGCACCATCCCGGCGTCCGACAGCCGGCGAACGACCTCCGCGTCTGCGGTGGCCGCGTTGTCGGCGAGGAGGTGCGACCCGGCGCCGGTGGCCTCGTCTGCGACGTCGAACAGATCTTTCACCGCGTACGGGATGCCGTGCAGCGGCCCCCGCGATTCGCCCGCGGCCAGCTCGCGCTCGGCCTGCGCCGCTTCTGCGAGCGCCCGCTCACGGGTGACGCCGACGAATGCCTTCAGCCGCGAGTTCTCCGCCTCGATCCGGTCGAGCACGTCGTTCGCCAGCTCGACCGGCGACACCTCCCGCCGCTGCAACCGTCCGGAGAGCGCTGCCAGATCCCCCACGTCGTCTCCTCGTCCCACACCCGTCGAGCGTACGCGGGTCGCTACTGCGCGTTCGCCTCGTTGACGAACACGTGCTCCCATTCGTGCGGCGGCTGGGACATGTCAGGCGAGCGTCAGCTGCTCGTGGTGGGTGTTCCACGGAGCCGCTCGGTCGTTTCGGCCGGTGTCGTCGTCGCGTTCGGACTCGTGGTGGTGTTCGGGCACGCCGTCGCGCTGTGGCTCTCGGCCGGTGGTGCCGGCTCGGGGCGGGGTTGCTTGGGGTGGTGAGCCGGGTGGTCGGCTGACTTCGATGGTGCCGTCGGGGTGGTGGACTTCGAGGCGTGTGCCGGTGCCGGTGACGGTCCAGCCGTGTTGGTGGGAGAGTTGGTGGTGGCGGTGGCAGAACAGGGCGAGGTTCTCGTCGGTGGTGGCGCCGTTGCGGGAGCGGTGGACGATGTGGTGGGCGTCGCACCATGGGGCCGCATGGTGCAGCCGGGCCAGCGGCAGCACCGGTCGCGGGCGACAAGGGCCAAGAA